>NZ_JBWKEZ010000023.1:0-26113 GCF_056434525.1 Streptomyces sp. NPDC044002 | reverse complement strand
TGTTCCTCCTCTGGGAGTGTTCTTCCTTCTTTGGTGCGGGGTTTTTTTGTTTCTTTCTTTTTCTGGGTGGGGGCCGCCCCAGAAGACCCCCCCCCACGACCGGATCCGCAGTCCTTCCATGCCCTTGGGCCCCTCGATGCTTCCGCAGGCGGAGCACATCTCTGGTCGTGGACGGACTTGGCGCGCTTGCCCCGGACGGGGTCCGGGGGCTCAGCGGTGCGGCGGGGGCGCGGGCCGGGGCAGCGGGACTACCGCGCGTCCGGCAGGCCGGTGCGGTTGCCGTAGTACGCCTGGCGCATCAGCCGCTCCATGTCGTCGATCATCGGCATCCGCGGGTTGGCGGGGGCGCACTGGTCGGCGTACGCGTTCGCGGTCTGGACGGGGAGGGCCTCGATGAAGGCCCGCTCGTCCACGCCCTGTTCCGCGAAGGAGGCGGGGATCCCGCACTCGGCGCGCAGCTCCTCGACCGCCCGGGCGTAGGACTCCACGCCCTCGGCCGGGGTGGCGGCCGGCAGGCCGAGCGCCCTGGCGATCTCCTGGTAGCGCTCCGGGGCCCGGTAGACCTCGGCCTTCGGCCAGGGGGTGGCCTTGTGGGTGACCGTGCCGTTGTGGCGGATCACGTGCGGCAGCAGGATCGCGTTGGTGCGGCCGTGGGGCACGTGGAAGGTGTTGCCCAGGGTGTGGGCCATGGCGTGCACCAGGCCCAGGAAGGCGTTGGCGAAGGCCATGCCCGCCACCGTGGAGGCGTTGTGCATCTTCTCGCGGGCCTCGGGGGCGTTCGGCCCGTCGGCCACGCACCGCGCGAGGTTCCCGAAGACCAGCCCGATCGCCTGGAGGCAGAGCCCGTCGGTGTAGTCGTTGGCGTACGCGGACACGTACGCCTCGGTGGCGTGGGTGAGGGCGTCGAAGCCGGAGTCGGCGGTCACGGCGGGCGGCAGGTTCATCGGCAGGACCGGGTCGACGATGGCCACGTGCGGGGTCAGCGCGTAGTCGGCGAGCGGGTACTTCCGGGCGGCGGCCGGGTCGGAGATGACGGCGAAGGGGGTGACCTCGGAGCCGGTGCCGGAGGTGGTCGGGACGGCGACGAGCTTCGCCTTCTCGCCGAGCGAGGGGAAGGTGTAGGCGCGCTTGCGGATGTCGAAGAACTTCTCCTTCGCGTCCCCGAACTCCACCTCGGGGCGCTCGTACATCAGCCACATGATCTTCGCGGCGTCCATCGGGGAGCCGCCGCCGAGGGCGATGATCGTGTCGGGCCGGAAGTCGCGCATCAGCGCGGCGCCGGCCCGGACCGTGCCGAGCTCGGGGTTGGGCTCGACGTTGTCGATGACCTGGATGGCGACGCCGCCCGGGCGGGCCTGGAGGATGTCGGTGACCTTCCGCACGAAGCCGAGGGAGACCATCGTCTTGTCGGTGACGATCGTGACCCGGCCGATGCCGTCCATCTCACCGAGGTAGCGGATGGAGTTGCGCTCGAAGTAGATCTTCGGCGGGACCTTGAACCACTGCATGTTGGTGTTGCGCCGTCCGATCCGCTTGATGTTGACCAGGTTGACCGCGGTGACGTTGTCCGACACCGAGTTGTGCCCGTACGAGCCGCAGCCGAGGGTGAGCGAGGGGAGGAAGGCGTTGTAGACGTCGCCGATGCCGCCGAAGGTGGACGGCGCGTTGGCGATGACGCGGACCGCCTTGACCTTCCTGCCGAACTCCTCGACGAGCCCCTCGTCCTCGGCATGGATGGCGGCACTGTGCCCCAGGCCGTGGAACTCGACCATCCCGGCGGCCAGTTCGAGGCCGTGCTCGGTGTCGGAAGCCTTCAGGGCGGCCAGTACCGGGGAGAGCTTCTCGCGGGTCAGCGGCTCGCCGTCACCGACCTCGCCGCACTCGGCGAGGAGGATCGAGGTTCCGGCGGGGACGGTGAAGCCGGCCTGCTCCGCGATCCACCGCGCGGACTTCCCGACGACGGCCGGGTTCAGCTTGGCGCCCGCGCAGTTGGCGGCGTGGGCGGTGGTGCCGAAGACGAACTCCTCCAGCTTGGTCTTCTCGGCGGCGGAGACCACATGGGCGCCGAGCCGCTCGAACTCGGCCATGCCCTGCTCGTAGATCTCGGCGTCCAGGATGACGGCCTGCTCGGAGGCGCAGATCATGCCGTTGTCGAAGGCCTTGGAGAGCACGATGTCGTGGATCGCGCGGCCGAGCCTGGCGCTCTTGTGGACGTACGCGGGGACGTTGCCCGCGCCCACGCCCAGGGCCGGCTTGCCGCAGGAGTAGGCGGCCTTGACCATGGCGTTCCCGCCGGTGGCGAGGATGGTGGAGACGCCCGGGTGGTTCATCAGGGCGGCGGTGGCCGCCATGGAGGGCTCGGTGACCCACTGGACGCAGTGCTCCGGGGCGCCCGCGGCGACGGCGGCGTCGCGCACGATCCGGGCGGCCTCGGCGGAGCAGTCCTGCGCGGAGGGGTGGAAGGCGAAGACGATCGGGTTGCGGGTCTTCAGGGCGATCAGGGCCTTGAAGAGCGTCGTCGACGTGGGGTTGGTGACCGGGGTCATCGCGCAGACGACGCCGACGGGTTCGGCCATCTCGGTGATCCCGTTCAGCTCGTCGCGGCGGACGACGCCGGCGGTCTTCAGCCCGCGCATCGAGTTCACCACGTGCTCGCAGGCGAAGAGGTTCTTCACCGCCTTGTCCTCGAAGAGGCCCCGGCCGGTCTCCTCGACGGCGAGCCGGGCGAGTTCGCCGTGCTGTGCCAGGGCCGCCAGCGAGGCCTTCCTGACGATGTGGTCCACCTGCTCCTGATCGAACGACTCGAACCGGCGGAGCGCCTCCAGCGCCCCCTCGACCAGCGCGTCGACCATCTCGTTGGCCTGCATGGCGGGAACTCCTTCAATGGGAAATCCTGATGGCTCAATTCGACACCCAAAAGCGGAAGGAACCTTGCCGAAAAGGGCCTTTCCGAGTAGGTCGAAGGTCCCTCGGCATCCACACCAACCCCCTCGATCACGTCGCTGACCTGCGGTGATACTGAAGGACCAAAGACCTCTGCGCGCTTGTGAAAACTTTCACAAGAATTTCCCTCCCAGTGCGCCCTACCGCGCTCCCCCACCGGGGAGCACAATCGGCCTGACTGCCCGAGCCGGACGTGAGGGAGGGAGCGCGTGCGCAAAGAGGTGCGCACCGCGGACGGCCGCGTTCTGACGGCGGAGCGGTGGGGAGACCCGGACGGCAGGCCCGTCTTCCTGCTCCACGGGATGCCCGGCAGCAGGCTCGGCCCGGCGCCCCGCGGCATGGTCCTCTACCAGCGGCGGACGCAGCTCATCGCCTACGACCGGCCCGGCTACGGCGGTTCCATGCGCCACCCGGGCCGCTCCGTCGCCGACGTGGCCCAGGACGTGGCCGCGATCGCCGACGCCTTCGGGCTGGACACCTTCGCCGTGGCCGGCCGCTCCGGCGGTGCCCCCGGCGCCCTGGCCTGCGCCGCCCTGCTCCCGGAGCGGGTCACGCGGACCGCGGCCCTGGTGCCGCTCGCCCCCCGGGACGCGGAGGACCTGGACTGGTTCGCCGGGATGGCCGCCTCGAACGTACGGGAGTACACCACCGCCACCGACGACCCGGAGGAGCTGGCGGCCCGGCTCATCCCGCGCGCCGCAGGCATCGCCCGCGACCCCGGGCGGCTCCTGGACGAGCTGCGCCGGGAGCTGACCGCGAGCGACCGCATGATCGTCTCGGACGCGGGACTGCGGTCGATGCTGCTGCGCAACTACCGCGAGGGCGTGCGCACTTCGGCGTACGGCTGGATCGACGACATCCTCGCCTTCAGCAGCCCCTGGGGCTTCGACCCCGCCGACATCCGCTGCCCCGTACTGATCTGGCACGGGGAGCTCGACGTCTTCTCCCCCGTGGGCCACGCGCGCTGGCTGGGCCGCCGCATCCCCGGCGCCACCACCGCCATCGACCCGGCCGCCGCCCACTTCGCGGCACTGCGCGCACTGCCCGACGTCCTCACCTGGCTGCTGCGCGAACCCCTGGGGGAACAGCAGCCCGCGTAGGTCTCCGACCTGCGACGACGCCGTCAGGGAGCGCCGCCCGGGAAACTGGATCTTGCGTTGCGGAAAACGGCCGGACGCGGGTCCTCGATAAATGCATCACGCTTTCTATAGAACGCTTGACCAGGCGTCATGCCTCGGTTGCCATTGGGATGGCGGCTAGTAAAGTCCGCACTTGACGGCCGGCAAAGCGCCGGTGTCTTCCCCGCCCATTTCACAGGGCCTCCCCGAGGACGGTGTCGTGAACACTTCCGCAACCCCCCCGACCAGCACGGTCAAGGACCGCCGCGTCCCGCTCGCGAAGATCGACGTCCGCAGCGCCACCGCGGCCGCCGTCCTCGAACGCGTACTTCCGTCGGAATCCGGTCGTCGCGTTCAGGCACCGATCTTCAACTCCGCGCTCTGACGATCAGTTATGAGCTCTAGACTGGTGGAATGACCCGCACGATCGCTTTCCGCGAGATCGTCCTGAAGGTTCACAGCAGATGCGATCTCGCTTGTGATCATTGCTATGTCTACGAACACGCAGATCAGAGCTGGCGAGCCCGGCCGAAAGTGATCTCACCCAAGGTCATTTCCCAGACCGCGTCGCGGCTCGCCGAACATGCCCGTGACCATGCACTCCCCTCCGTCACGGTGATCCTCCACGGAGGGGAACCCCTGCTGGCCGGCCCCGACCGACTGCGCCTCGTGTGCGAGGAGTTCACCGGCGCACTCGCCGGAACCGCCGAGCTCGACCTGCGGATCCACACCAACGGGCTCCAGCTCAGCCGCCGTTACCTGGACCTCTTCGCCGAATACGGCGTCCGGGTCGGCGTCTCCCTCGACGGGGACCGCGCGGCCAACGACCGCCACCGCCGCTTCGCCGACGGCCGCTCCAGCCACCCGCTGGTCCTGGCCGCCCTGGAACTGCTGCGCTCCGCGCCCTACCGGCACCTCTACCAGGGCCTGTTGTGCACCGTGGACGTGGCCAACGACCCGGTCGCCGTGCTGGACGCACTGGTCGCACTGGAGCCGCCGCGGGTGGACTTCCTGCTCCCCCACGCCACCTGGCAGGCCCCGCCGGAGCGCCCCGGCGGCGCGCCCGACGCGTACGCGAGCTGGCTGCTGCGCGTCTTCGACCGCTGGGAGCAGCTGGAACGGCCGGTGCCCGTCAGGCTCTTCGAGTCGCTGCTGTCCACGCTGCGCGGCGGACCCAGCCTGACGGAGTCCCTGGGGCTGGCCCCGACCGACCTGGTCGTGGTGGAGACGGACGGGACGCTGGAGCAGGTCGACTCCCTCAAGAGCGCCTTCGAGGGGGCCGCCGCCACCGGGTTCGACGTCTTCCGCCACGCCTTCGACGAGGTCGCCGCGCACCCCGGGGTGCGCGCCCGGCAGCTCGGGCTCGCGGGCGTCAGCGGCACGTGCCGCCGCTGCCCTGTCGTACGTTCGTGCGGGGGCGGCCTGTACACGCACCGCTACCGGGAGGACAACGGCTTCGACAACCCCTCCGTGTACTGCTCCGACCTGCGCGAGCTGGTGGACGGGGTCGAGGGGCGCACCGCCGCCCGGCAGACCGCGCCCGAGCTGGCCGACCCGGCCGAACTGGCCCGGTCCCAGGAGGAGCTGACCCGGATCCTGCTGGCCCGGCTGCACGGCGACCTCGCCGGGGACCCCGCATGGGCGCGGGCCTGGGAGCTGCTGGCCGGGGTGGAGGCGGCCGGGGAGGCGGGCGCGGACGCGCTGGACGCCGTACTGGCCCACCCGTTCACCCGGACCTGGGTGCTGGAGGCCCTGGACGCCGTGCGGGAGGGGCGCCCGGACGGCCCGGCCGCGGCCCGGCGGCTCGCGGCGCTGACGGCCGCCGCCGTGCTGCGGGGCGGGCTGGAGCTGCCGGCCGAGGTGGCCTACCGGGACGGGGAGGTGTACCTGCCGACGCTGGGGCTGCTGCGGCTCGGGGAGCCCGGCACCCGGGGCCGCGCCCTGCTGCACGCCACCGGCGAGGGGTACGCGGTCGTCCGGGCGGGGCGCACCGAGCACCGCTTCGGCCCGGCGGCGGGGGACGCGCGCTGGCTGCCGGTACGGACCTGGACGCCCGGGCCCGGGGAGCCTGCGGTGGCGCTGGAGGACCTGGACCCGTACCGCAACTGCTTCGCCCGCCCGCCCCGGCTGCGGCTCGGCGCCGGGGAGGCCGACGAGTGGCGGGGCCGGCTCGGCGCGGCCCGGGCACTGCTGCTGCGCACCGTCCCCGGGTTCGCGCGGGCGGCCGTCGCCGGGCTGGGCACCCTCACCCCGCTCGCGGGCGGCCCGCGGGCCGGGGGCTGGGGCGAGGCAGGGCGGCACGGGCCGGGCGCGCTCGGGCTGCCGTACGCGGCCGGGGTCAGGGAGACCGCGCTCGCCCTGCTGACCGGGCGGCGGCGGGCCCGGCTGCGGGAGCTGACCGAGGTGGCCGACCTCTACGCGCTGGACGGCGCCTGGCAGCACCCCTCGCCCTGGCGGACGCGCCCGGTGCCGGTGTCGCGGCTGCTGGCCGACGTGCACGAGCGGGTCGCGGTGGAGGCGTACCGCCGGGCGACGGGCACGCAGGAGCCGGGCGGCTCGGACCGGGTCCACCGTGCGCTGGACCGGCTGGCGGAGGCGGCGGAGCTGACGGTGAGCGGCAAGCGGCTGGTGGAGGAGCTGCGCTGGGAACTGAAGGCGGTCGACGCATGACCACCCCACCGGCCCCGGCGGCCCCACCAGCCCCGGCGACCACCCCGGCGACCACCCCGGCAGCCCCACCGGCCCCACCTCCCCCGACAGCCGCCCCGCCCGGCCGCTACCAGCTCGCCGCCCAGCTGCGGCTGCTCGGCGTGCGCCCCGGGCAGCGCCTGCTGGTGCACGCCGCCCTCGGCGGGACCGGCCTGCGCGCCGGGACGCTGCGCGACGCCCTGCTCGGGGTCCTCGGCCCCCGGGGCACGCTGGTCGTCCCGGCCTTCACCGCGGAGAACTCCCTCACCTCCACCGCCCACCTGGCCCGCGTCGCCGGTCTCGACGAGGCCGGGGCGGCGGCCTTCCGGGCGCGGATGGAGCCTTTCGACCCGGAGCTCACCCCGAGCCAGGGCGTGGGCGTCTTCGCCGAGGTGGTCCGCACGACCCCCGGCGCCGCCCGCAGCGGCCATCCGCAGACCTCCTTCGCCGCGCTCGGCGCGGACGCGCACCGGCTGTGCGCGGGGCACCGCACCGAAAGCCACCTGGGTGAGGATTCCCCGCTGGGAAGGCTGTGCTGGGAGGGAGGACAGGTACTCATGATCAATGTGGGATTTTCGGCCTGTACCGCTTTCCATCTCGCGGAGTATCGAATTCCGAAGCCCCCCTTGCGCATGTACGACTGCGTGGTGAAGGTGAACCTTCCGGGCGGGTCCGAGGGGCGGCACGAGGGGCGGGGAGGGCGCTCCGACGCGGGCGAGTGGAAGAAGTACGAGGACGTCGCGCTGGACGACGGGGATTTCGAGGAGATCGGCCGGGCGTTCCCGGATTCCCTGGTGCGCGGGGGGCGGGTGGGAGGGGCCTCCGCGCTGTTCTTCTCGATTCCGCACGCCGTGGACCACGCCCAGGCCTGGATGACCGAAAACAGACGCTGATTGACTGAACGATGAGGGGATGTGGCGAAGCAGCTCCGGAATGATGTTTCTTCGCTCGCAGCTTCGGGACGGGGGTCGTGTGCCCGCATCAGTGCAGCCGTACTTTTTCCTCAGTTATGCGCATACACCGAGGTTCGGGCCTGGAGGACCCGATCCCGACATGTGGGTGGAGCGCCTCTTCCGTGACCTGTGCAGCCACATCATGGCGCTCACGGACCTGCCCGCCGGGTCCGAGGCCGGCTTCATGGACCGGGAGATACGCAGCGGCGAGGGCTGGTCGGAACGGCTCGGGGCGGCGCTCGCCACCTGCCGGGTCTTCGTCCCCCTGTTCTCGCCGCGCTACTTCGCCAGTGAGATGTGCGGGAAGGAGTGGTTCGCCTTCGCGCAGCGCACCATCCAGCACGGCGCGGTCAGCAACCAGCCGGCCGCCGAGGCCATCGTCCCCGCCCTGTGGGTGCCGGTGCCTCCCTCCCAACTGCCCGGCCCTGCCGAGCGGTTGCAGTTCAACCACAACACCTTCGGCGAGCGCTACGTCACCGACGGGCTGTACGGCCTGATCAAGCTGCGCGGGTACGCCGAACAGTACGAGCAGGCCGTGTACGAACTGGCCCGGCGGATCGTCCGGGTGGCCGAGACCGTGCGCCTGCACCCGGTGCGCCCGCTGGACTACCGGGTGGTGCCCAGCGCGTTCGGGCACAGCGGCGGCCAGGGCGCCGTTCCCGGCGGCAGCCCCTCCCGCACCCTCCACGTGACCGTGGCCGCCGCTTCCCGGCACGACCTGCCGGACGGCCGCAGCCCCGAGTACTACGGGGAGAGCGCGCTCGACTGGAACCCGTACCACCCGACCTCGCAGCGGCCCGTCGCGTACGTCGCCGAGGACCTGGTCAGGAACCTCAACTACCAGACGACGATGTCCTCCTTCGACGACGAGGCCGGCCACTTCGACAGCAAGCAGCCGCCCACCCGCCCCGAGATCCTGATCGTCGACCGCTGGGCGGTGGAGGACGAACAGCGCCGCCAGCGGCTGGCCGCCTTCGACCAGGAGCACCGCCCGTGGATCAACGTGGTCGTGCCGTGGAACCGGTACGACCACCAGAGCCGGGCCAAGGAGGCCGAGCTCGCGCGCCGGCTGGAAGAGACCCTGCCGGTCAAGATGAGCCAGGGCCGGGCCGCCTGCCGGGCCGCGGCCAACGGCGTGGCCAGCATGGAGACCCTCGGCCAGATCCTGCCGCAGGTGGTAGAGGCGGCCGCGCAGCAGTACCTCAGACACGCCCAGGTGTACCTGCCGGCCGGGAACACCTCCACCGAACGCCCGCGGCTGCTGGGCCCGATGGGGATGGGCGGGCCGCCTCCGTTACCACCGCCGGCCCCCTTCCCGCCCGCACGGCGGCACGACGGCGCGAGCGGCCCGCACGGCGAGACCGACGAGCACGGCGAAGACACCGACACAGACCCGGGGGGACGCGGATGACAGCCAGTCGTGACAGCCGAGACGGACGCATCGTCACCTTCTACTCGTACAAGGGCGGTACCGGCCGCACGATGGCCCTGGCCAACACCGCCTGGATCCTCGCCGCCAACGGCAAGCGGGTCCTCGCCGTGGACTGGGACCTGGAGGCCCCGGGCCTGCACCGCTTCTTCCACCCCTTCCTGGACCCCTCCACCCTGGGGGCCACCACCGGCGTCATCGACCTGATCAGCGAGTACGCCTGGGCCGCCACCAGCCCCGTGCAGCGCGCCGCCGACTGGCACAAGGAGTACGCGCGGATCGAGCCGCACGCCGTCTCCCTCACCCCGGAGACCCACGGCTGGGAGTTCCCCGACGGCGGCACCCTCGACTTCGTCTCGGCGGGCCGGCAGAACCGCGAGTACTCGGCGACCGTGTCCACCTTCGACTGGGACAACTTCTACGACCGGCTCGGCGGCGGCCTCTTCTTCGACGCCCTGCGCGCCGACATGAAGGCCAACTACGACTACGTCCTGATCGACAGCCGTACCGGCCTGTCCGACATCGCCGACATCTGCACCGTCCACCTCCCCGACGTCCTGGTGGACTGCTTCACCCTGTCCGACCAGTCCATCGACGGCGCCGCCTCGGTGGCCCGGCAGATCGACGAGCGGTTCAACGACCGCGGCATCAAGATCTACCCGGTGCCCATGCGCATCGACGAGGGCGAGAAGGAGAAGGCCGACGCCGGCCGCGCCCTGGCCCGCCTGAAGTTCGACCGCTTCCCCAACGGCCTCGTCGGGGACGAGCTGACGTCCTACTGGGGCGCGGTGGAGATCCCGTACCGCCCCTACTACGCCTACGAGGAGACGCTGGCCACCTTCGGCGACGAGGCCGGGCTGACCAACTCCCTGCTCTCCGCCTTCGAACGGCTCACCACGGTGGTCACCGGCGGCGAGATCACCTCCATGCCGGTGATCGGCGAGGAGGTGCGGCTGCGGATCCGCGACGCCTTCACCCGGCGCCGCCCGGCACTGCCCGCCGACCTGTTCCTCTCCTACGTCGCCGAGAACCGGATGTGGGCCGACTGGATCGAGTCGGTGCTCACCCGGGCCGGATTCCGGGTGGTCCCCAAGGACGTGTCCGCCGAACGCGCGCCCGACGCGGCCGCCGGCGACACCCTGGGCGGGGCGGGGATCGGCGTGGACACCGCCGCCCGGACCGTGGTGCTGCTCTCCAGCGCCTACCTCAAGTCGGCCCGGGCCGTGGACGTGTGGAACCGGGCCGCCGCCGAGGACCCGACCGGGGGCCGGCGCCACCTGATACCCCTGCGGGTGGGCGACGTACGCCTGGCCACGCCGTACATCGACCGGAACCCGGTGGACCTGTTCCGGCTCGACGAGGTGCACGCGACCGCCGCCCTGCTGCGCGCGGTGGAACGGCCGATGGCGCTGCCGGACACCGTGGCCAGCGCCTCGCAGCCCGGCCCCCGCTTCCCGGGCACGGTCCCGAAGATCTGGAACGCGCCGCCCCGCAACCCCGGCTTCACCGGCCGCTCCATCGTGCTGGAGCGGATGCGGGACCAGCTCGGCGGCGGCATGGCCGTGGTGCTGCCGCAGCCGCAGACCCTGTACGGGCTCGGCGGCGTGGGCAAGACCCAGGTGGCGCAGGAGTACGTGCACCGGTTCATGGCCGACTACGACCTGGTGTGGTGGATCTCCTCGGAGCAGCCCGACGACGTGCGCGCCTCCCTGGCGGAGCTGGCCGTACGGCTGGGCTCGCAGACCGGCGAGGACATCGAGGCCGGCTCCAAGGAGGCGATCGACCTGCTGCGGCGCGGGGTGCCGACCTCGCGCTGGCTGCTGGTGTTCGACAACGCCGACGATCCCGAGACCCTCAAGCGGTTCTTCCCGCCGGGCGGCCCGGGGCACGTGCTGGTGACCTCGCGCAACCAGTCGTGGTCCCAGTACGGGGACGCGCTGCCGGTGGACGTGTTCCTGCGCGAGGAGTCCATCGAGCACCTCCAGCGCCGGGCGCCGGGGCTGAGCAAGGAGGACGCCGAGCAGGTGGCCGTGGCGGTGGGCGACCTGCCGCTGGCCGTCGAGCAGGCGGGCGCCTGGATCTCGGAGACCGCGACGCCGGTGTCGGTGTACCTGGAGCAGCTCGCCGAGCAGACGGCGCGGGTGCTGAGCCTGAACCAGCCGGAGGGCTACCCGCAGCCGGTGGCGGCGACGTGGAACGTGTCGATCGAGCGGCTCCAGTCCCGCTCCCCCGCCGCGGTGCGGCTGCTCCAGCTGTGCGCGTTCTTCGCGCCGGAGCCGATCTCGGCGAACCTGCTCTACAGCAAGGAGATGATCGACGCGCTCAAGCCGTACGACCCCTCGCTGCAGGAGAAGCTGGTGCTGGGCCGGGTGATCCGGGAGATCGGCCGGTTCGCGATGGCCAAGGTCGACCAGGTCGGCAACAGCATCCAGGTGCACCGGCTGGTGCAGGCGGTGATCCGGGCGCAGCTGTCGGAGGAGGAGCAGCGCGAGGCGCGGCACGCGGTGCACCGGATCCTGGCGGGGGCCCGCCCGGACGACGACGAGCCGATAGACAACCCGGAGACCTGGCCGAGGTTCAACACGATCTGGCCGCACCTGAACCCGTCCGAGGCCCGGTTCTGCTCGGAGCCGGAGACCCGGCGGCTGCTGATCGACCGGGTGCGCTACCTGTGGAAGCGCGGTGACTTCAAGGCGGCGTACGCGCTGGGCGAGGAGCTGCGCGAGGCCTGGCGGGAGCTGCTGGGCAGCGACGACCTGCAGTACCTGTACCTGCGGTTCCACCTGTCGAACATCCTGCGCTCCCGGGGCCGGTTCGTGGAGGCGAAGGAGCTGGACGAGGTGACGCTGGAGCGGCAGCGGGCCGCGCTGGGCCCCTCGCACCCGCACACGTACATGACCACCAGCGGTCTGGCGATGGACCTGGGCGCGCTGGGGCAGTACGGGAAGGCGATGGAGCTGGCGACGGCCGCGCACGAGGGCTTCGGGCAGATCTTCCACGAGGCGCACCCGCGCACCCTGGCGGCGGCGAACAACCTGGCGCTGAACCTGCGGATGGTCGGCCAGTACGCGCGGGCCCGGGAGATCGACCAGGAGGTCTTCGACCGGCGCACCGAGGTGCTGGGCCCGGACCACCCGTACACCCTGTCCTCGGCGCAGAACCTGGCCCGGGACCTGCGCGAGGTGGGCCGGTACGACGATTCGGTGCAGCTGCTGAGCCGGACGTACGAGATCTACAAGCGGCAGCTGGGCCGGGCCTTCCCGGGGACGCTGTCGGCGGCGAAGAACCTGGCGGTGTCGCTGCGGCGGGCCGGGGAGCTGGAGAACGCGCTGCGGCTGACGACGGCGACCCGCAACCGGTACCGGGCCAAGTACACCTCGGTCAATCCGGACCTGCTGGCCTGTGAGCTGAACCTGGCCTCGGACCTGTTCGCGACGGGTGATCCGGGCGCGGCGCGGGACCTGGCGCAGGAGGTGGTGGACGAGTACATGAAGGTGCCGGGCGAGCGGCACCCGTACACCCTGGCGGCCGTGAACAACCTGGCGGTCTTCCACTGGGGCACGGGTGCGGCGGAGACGGCGGAGCCGCTGCTGCGGCAGACGATCCGCAGCATGCGCGAGGTGCTGGGCGACAACCACCCGCACACGATCTTCGCGCACCTGAACCTGGCGAACGCGCGGGCCGACCTGGGCGACCCGGACGGGGCCCTGGAGCTGGAGCGGATCGCCGTGGTGCGGCTGCGCGAGGCGCTGGGGTCGCACCATCCGGAGACCCTGGCCAGCGCGTCGAACATGGCGGTCAGCCTGGACATGGTGGGCCGCAAGGAGGAGGCGGCGCGGGTGCGGGCGGAGGCGGTGTCCGAGCTGACGCGGCTGCTCGGGGAGGACCACGGTCTGACCCGGTACGCCCGTGACGAGCGGCGGGTCCACCGGGACCTGGAGCCGCTCGCGGTGTGATCCGACGGCGGGCGGCGGGGCTTCGCGGCCCCGCCGCCCGGGAGCGAGCGCAGGGGGCGCCGTGACCGACAGCATGACCTTTCACAACGAGGACCTGCCGGTCCTCTTCCACCACACCGATCAGGCGGCGGTCTCCCGGCAGCGGGAGTCGACGCAGGCCACGCGCGCGCAGCTGTTCCTGCTGGTCGCGGCCGCTGGGGCCGCGGCCCTGCCGGCCGGGCCGGCCGTGGGCGGGCTGCACGTGTTCGCGGCGGTGAGCGCGCTGGCGTACGCGGGGGTGCTGGCCGTGGGCGTGCGGGCGGGCAGCCGGCGGGCCCGTCCGCAGTGGCAGCTCAACCGCAGCGCGGCCGAGTTCATCAAGTCCCTGGCGTGGCGGTACGCCGTGCACGGGGCGCCGTTCGGGTCCGAGGCCGCCGAGCCGGAGGAGGTGTACCGGGCGCGGCTGGAGAAGGGGCTGGACGAGCTGCGCAAGATGGGCTGGGAGGATCCGCGGGCGGCGGGGCTGGTGCCGCAGGGCGGTGAGATCACCGGGGCGATGCGGCGGCTGCGCGGGCTGGACTACCAGGTGCGCAGGGAGACGTACGTCCGGGACCGGCTGATCGAGCAGCGCAACTGGTACCGGCGCAGGACGGAGGGGGCGCGGCGGACGACGGCGCTGTGGTCGTGGACGATCGTGCTGCTGACGTGTCTGGCGCTGCTGCTGGCGGTGCTGGGCGCCTTCGGCTCGGGGCCGGGGGCGGCGCCGGCGGGGCTGCTGAGCGCGGCCGCGGCGGCGGGGATCGCCTGGAACGAGGTGCGCCGCCGCCATCCGCTGATCGAGGCGCACACGCTGATCGAGCAGGACCTGGCGGCGATGATGGTGGTGATGCAGACGACCATCACGGAGTCGCAGTGGCCGTCCGCCGTGTACGAGACGGAGCGGTACGTGTCGCCGCAGCACACCGACTGGCTGGCCCGGCACAGCAGTTGACTCCGGGCGGCGGGGGCGTGGCTCAGGCGCGGGCCACGCCTTCGCGCCAGATGACGGTGACGGGTTTGCCGAGGGCCCGGGCGTAGGCGACGATCTCGCCGGTGCCGCCGTGGCCGCGCGCGGGGAGGCCGTCCCAGACGGCGACGAGCCGGTCGCAGCAGTCGGCGATGTAGGTGCCGGCGGCGTAGTAGGCCTCGTCGGTGGAGCGGGCGAAGTCCAGCCGGACCTCCTGGGCGGCGCGGCGCCTCAGCCGGCGGTAGCCGGCGAGGGCGTCGGGGTCCTCGAAGGTGTCCTCGTAGTCCTCGCTGGGGATCACGACGGTGAGGTCGGCGCCGTGGTCCAGGGCGATGTCCGCGAACAGCTGGTCGGCTCCGTCGGCGAGGCTGGAGAAGGCCTCCAGCGGGCCCCGGTGGCCCGCGAACACGGCCCGCAGGCCCTCCTGCACGTGGCCGAGCACCTCATCGGGAATCGACCGGTGGCCGGTCACTCCGATGCGCTTCATACGAGCTCCTCCCCCGTGGGCGCCCAGGACATCCTGGACATCCTCCCAGAAGGAGGGAGGACGTCCAGGGGGCCTGCGGCGGGGGGTGGAGGTCAGTAGACGCTGACGCCGTAGGCGTTCAGGGCTTCCACGACGGGCTGGAAGAAGGTGGTGCCGCCCGAGGAGCAGTTGCCGCTGCCGCCGGAGGTGAGGCCGACGGCGCGGCTGCCGGAGTAGAGGGGGCCTCCGCTGTCGCCGGGTTCGGCGCAGACGTTGGTCCTGATCATCCCGTAGACGATGTCGCCGCCGCCGTAGTTCACGGTGGCGTTGAGGCCGGTCACGGAGCCGCTGTGGGTGCCGGTGGTGGAGCCGCGCCGGGTGACGGACATGCCGGTGGTGGCGTTGACGGCGCTGGTGATGTCCTGGCTGCCGACGGTGCCGGGCGGGACCGGGCTGTTGCTGGCGTACTTGATGAGTCCGTAGTCGTTGGTGGGGAAGCTGGAGCCGGCGGTGCTGCCGACGACGGTGGTGTGGGAGGAGTTGGTCCACCAGGTGCCGGCGCCCTCGGTGCAGTGGCCGGCGGTCAGGATGTAGTAGTTGGCGCCGCTGCGTACGTTGAAGCCGAGCGAGCAGCGCCAGCTGTTGGCGTAGATGGCGTCGCCGCCGGAGAGCAGCTTGGTCAGCTTGCCGGGGGTGCGTTCGATGCGGAGCGCGGCGGCGTCGGGGCCGGCCTCGCGGCGGATTCTGGCGATGTCGGCGGCGGTGACGGTGGAGTCGGCGGTGACCACGAGGGTGCCGGTGGCGGGGTCGGTGTGCCATGCGGTGCCGGCGACGTCGGCGCGCAGGACGGAGGCCCCGGCGGCGGCGAGGCGGGCGGCGCCGAAGCCGTTGCCGTTGTCGTCCGCGCTGGCGGCGGTCGGGGCTGCGAGGGCTGCCGTCGCGGCCAGGCCGGCGGCCAGGGCGAGCAGGCGGAGGCGGGTGTTGCTGTTGGTCCTCACTTCACGTCCTCCCGGGTGGGGGTCGGGGGCCCGGCTGGGGTGGGGGTGCCGGAGCCGGTGAGCGGCGGTGGGGGGACACGGCGGGGGCGCGGCCGGGGAGCCGCACTCTCGTCGTGACCCTGACAAGTCCGCCGGGTGACGCTGAACGGGAGTGTCCTGGCGTCAGTTACCGGCGGCAAGGGCGCCTTTCAGCCGTCGCTCCCCGGCGGCGACCTCGAAGGGCAGGGTGTTCCCGGGCGGCGGGAACGGGCAGATGAAGTGGTCGGCGAAGGCGCAGGGCGGGAGTTGGGCCCGGTTGAGGTCCACCGTGATGGAGCCCTCGGGGCCGGGGGTGCCGGGGTGCAGGAAGCGGAAGCGGTAGCTGGAGCCGCCGCTGGTGGCGTCCGCGAAGACGGCCCAGAGGCTGCCGTCGCCCTCGTCCACGGCCACCTGGAGGGTGTGCTGGACGCCTTCGCGGGCGAACACCAGCTCACCGCCGAGGCCGAGGCCGCGGGCCTGTCCGTCGGCGTTGCCGACCTGGACGGTCCGCCGCTCGGGGTACGGGCGGAAGTGCCCCGGCAGCGCGAGGGCGGGGTCGTACGGGGTGGCCTCGATGCCGGCGAAGGCGCGCCGGGCCGGGGCGGCGGGGTCGTAGACGCGGACCGCCCACTGCCCCTCGCGCCGGATCACCACGAGCCGTACCTCCCCGGCCGCGAGCCGGGAGTGCGCGGGCCGTCCCTCGTCCGCGGCGAGGGCGGCCTCCCCTATGAGGGGCCGCCCGTCGAGCTCGACGCCGTCCTCGGCGGAAGCGGTCAGCAGGACCCCGCCGTCATGGGCGCGCCAGCGCCCCGGAACGGCCGGAAGTCGACCTTCCGGGTAGTCGGCGAGCCAGTACGTGCCCGTCAGGGCGAGGGGTCCGTAGGGGGCGGAGACGGTGGCCGTCCGGTGCTCGTGCCACTCCCGCCAGGCCTTGGTCTCCGCGTCGTCGCTCATGCCGCTCAGCCCTTCCCCGGCGGACCGGGCGGGAACCTTCCGGTAACCCGTCCGGACCTGGGGAACTGACGTCGGCTCAGCAGTCGCAGCCGCAGCCGTCGCAGCAGCAGCCGTCGCAGTTGCAGCAGTCGCAGCAGTTGCTGCAGGTGTCGCAGTTCTCGCAGCACTCGCACGCGTCGCACCAGGGGTCGCGCTTCTGCCGGGACCAGGGGCCCTCGTGCTCCGCGCAGCAGAGCTGGCAGGTGCAGAAGAGGCCGATGGCCACCGCGCAGCCGGCCAGCAGTCCGCGGCGCGGCTTCTGCGGCGGGAGCCCGCCGAAGCCGCCACCGCCGCCGCCCCCTCCGGGGCCGCCGGGGCCCATCGGCGGCGGCATCCCGGGCCCGCTCGGGGCGTACGGGTTGGCCTGGCCGCCGGCGTACGGGCCGCCCTGGCCGTACCCGGCCGCGTACCCCTGCGGGGGCTGGCCGTAGCCCGGCTGCCCGTAGCCCTGCGGGGGCTGGCCGTAGCCCTGGCCCGCCGAGTTCACCGCGGCGTGCCCGCACGAGGAGGTGCCGAACGCCCGGTCCACCGAGGTGCGCAGCTCGTGCACCAGCAGCCGGTGGGCGAGCCCCGCGTCGGCGAACTCCACCTCGCGCAGGGCCAGCCGTATCCCGTGCAGCGCGTCGTCGCACAGCCGGCGGGCCTCGGCGAGGGAGGTGCCGGTGGCGGTGAGCGGGTTCCAGGCGTTCGCCAGCGCGTCGGCGCCCTGGTCCTCGACGGCGTCCAGCAGGTGCGCGAGCCGCCCGAAGTACCGGCCGGCCTCGGCGAGGGCCGGGCCGTTGCCTGGCCGTCCCGCCAGGACCGCGGTATGCGCGAAGGCGGCCGCGGTCGCGGTCTCCGTCGGCTCGGTGACCACCAGCACGGAGGTGCCGATCCCGGCCAGGGTCTCGATGCCGCCCTGGCGGTCCACGGCGTCCACGAGCACCGCCGTGTCGAAGCCGAGCGAGGCGCCGGTGCGGGCACCGGCCCGGTCCCACCCCCGGGCCACCTTGCGCGCGGCGGCGGCGATCGGCGCTCGGGCCAACAGGCCGTCCCGGTCGGCCACGTGGTCCCGCACTTTCGCCGAGGCCAGCACGAGCGAGACGGCGGCAGCGAGCCGGGCACCCTCGCCGTTGGCGACCGGCGCGGTGCGCATGCCGCGCAGCGGGCAGGGTCCGGCGGTGCGCCGGGCGCCGGGCAGCGGACCGGCCTGAGCCTCCGTCAGGACGGAGACGAGCAGCCCGTCGTAGTTGGTGACGATCCGGGCGAACTGCCCGTGGTCACCGCGAAGTGCCAGGCAGAGGCCGCACAGATGGGCCATCCACTCCGTTTTGAAGTGCTCGCCCAGCCGGTGCGCGCAAGGTCTGACGATGCCGAACAACCGCTTCCCCCGTGTGTCATACGCAAGATTCCGGGGCATCGTATCCAGCCAGGCAGGTCACTCGTACGCGCCAGTGCCTCACCCGGACGGCAGCAGCGGTCGTATTTTCACTCAGTCAGCAGCGGTGACGTCCGGGAAGCGCGTCCGTGCAACGGATGTTCTGCACCAGTCCCGTCACGAAACATCTGCGCGGCGGCTATCCACTTGGCGCGTTGTCAGCATCATGGACGACCATAGGGGCAGCGGAGAAGAAGACGGACTGGCCACGGTGAAAGGAGGCGTCCATGGGTTCGGTGCGCAAGGCGAGTGCGTGGTTGGGTCTCGTAGAGGACAGCGACGACGAGCGGTACTACGACGACGACTACGCGGAGGCGGTGGAGCGCCAGCAGGGCTCGGTCTCCGGCCCCGGCGACCAGTGGGTCACCGACCCCCGGGTGAAGGTGGCCTCGGATTCCGCGGTCGAGCGCGGCCGCCGCATCGCGACCGTGACCCCCGACGGCTTCCGCGACGCGCGCGGCATCGGCGAGCTGTTCCGCGAGGGCGTCCCGGTCATCGTGAACCTGTCGTCGATGGACCCGACCGACGCCAAGCGCGTGGTCGACTTCGCGGCCGGCCTGACCTTCGGGCTGCGCGGGTCGATCGAGCGGGTGGCGACCAGGGTCTTTCTCCTGACCCCGGCCGACACCCAGATCGTCAGCGGTGAGGCGGGCGGCCGCTCCCGCGACTTCTTCAACCAGAGCTGAGCCTGGGGGCCCTCTGGGGGCACCCCCGGACGGAGTCTGGGGGAGGTAGCCGGGGGATCCTCACCGGTTACCGGAACGCGTCGAGCCCGGTGAGTGCCTTGCCCAGGACCAGCTGGTGCATCTCAACGGTCCCCTCGTAGGTGAGCACCGACTCCAGGTTGGTGGCGTGCCGCATGACGGGGTACTCCAGGGAGATCCCGTTGGCCCCGAGGATGGTCCGCGCGGTGCGGCAGATGTCGATGGCCTCGCGGACGTTGTTGAGCTTGCCGAAGCTGATCTGCTCCGGCCGCAGGGTGCCCGCGTCCATGCGCCGGCCCAGGTGGTGGGCGAGCAGGATGCCCTTGTGGAGTTCCAGCGCCATGTCCGAGAGCTTGGCCTGGGTGAGCTGGAAGCCGCCGATCGGCCGGCCGAACTGCTCCCGCGTCTTCGCGTAGTCGAGCGCCGCCTCGAAGCTGGCGCGCGCCGCGCCCATCGACCCCCAGATGATCCCGTACCGCGCGTGGCTCAGGCAGCCCAGCGGACCCTTGAGCCCCGTGACGTCCGGAAGCACCGCGTCCGCGGGCAGCCGTACGTCGTCCAGCACCAGCTCGCTCGTCACCGACGCGCGCAGCGACCACTTGTGCTTGATCTCCGGCGCCGAGAAGCCGGCGCTGTCGGTGGGGACGGCGAAGCCGCGGATCCCCTCGTCCGTCTGGGCCCAGACGACGGCCACGGCGGCCACCGAGCCGTTGGTGATCCACATCTTGCGGCCGTTCAGCACCCAGTCGGAGCCGTCGCGCTTGGCGTACGTGCGCATCGCGGCCGGGTCGGAGCCGATGTCGGGCTCGGTCAGCGCGAAGCAGCCGATCAGCTCGCCGGCCGCCATGCCGGGCAGCCACCGCTGCTTCTGCTCCTCGGAGCCGTACTTCCAGATCGCGTACATGGCCAGGGAGCCCTGTACGGAGACCAGCGAGCGGATCCCGGAGTCGGCGGCCTCCAGCTCCAGACAGGCCAGGCCGTACTGGACGGCGCTCGCGCCGGCACAGCCGTAGCCGGTCAGGGACATTCCGAGCGCCCCGATGGAGCCGAGCTCGCGGGCCAGCTCGCGGATCTGCGGGAGCTCGCCGTCCTCGTACCACTGGGCGATGTGCGGCAGGACCCGGTCGGCGGCCCAGGAGCGGACGGTGTCGCGGACGGCGAGGTCCTCGGGGCCGAGCAGCTCGTCGAGTCCGAGCGGGTCGGTGGGGGCGAACGGGGTCTTCGGCGCGGACAAAGGGGCCTCCCGGCGGCCACGTGGGGCGAAACCTAGCGGTGCAAGTTTGTCGCCGACCCGGCCCCTGGTCCACCCCCGGATTCCGCGGCGGGGTGCCGGGTCAGCCCTGGCGGCCCGACCTGCCGACGGCGGGGTCGCGCTCGGGCTGCGCCGGGGCGGGGATCCGCGCCCCGGCGGCCGGCCGGGCCGGGCCCGCGGGCTGGGCGGGCAGGCGTACGGCGGCATCGGCATCGGTGTCCGCGGCGGTCCCGCCGCACCCGGCGGCGCCGTCCGGCTCGGCGTTCTCCATGGTGCGCGGCAGCTTCAGCGCCATCACGGCGCCCGCGAGCAGCAGGCAGGCGCTCACGACGAGGGTGACGTGCAGCCCGTGCACGAAGGAGTTCCGGGCGGCCGTGTGCAGGGACTCCCCCGCCGCGCCGCCGAGGTGGGCGGCGATCTGGTAGGCCTCGCCGAGGGAGTTCGCGGCTCCGGCCGAGTCCTCGGCGGGCACGCCGGGGACGTCCAGCAGGCCGGGCCGGTAGGCGGCGTTCATCACGCTGCCGAGCAGGGCGATGCCCATGCCCGCGCCGAGCTGGTAGGAGGTCTCGCCTATGGAGGCGGCGCCGCCGGCGGTGTCCGCCGGGGCCTCGCTCAGCATGGACTCGTACGCGGCGAAGAGGGTGGTCTGGAGCCCGAAGCCGAGCAGGATGAAGCCGGCGGTCAGCAGGACGGGCCGGTCGTCGTGGCCCATCAGCGTCAGCAGCAGCACCGCGCCGGCGGTGAGGACGAAGCCCAGCGAGACCATGGTGCGCGGGCCGACCCGCTGGAGCGTGTAGGAGCCGGTGGCGCCGGCGGCCATGGCGGCGAAGGTCAGCGGCAGCAGCCGCAGGCCGGTCTCCAGCGGGCTCAGCTCCAGCACCAGCTGGAGGTACTGGACGGCGAGCAGCTCCAGCCCGACCAGCGCCAGCATGGCGAGCACGATGCAGCCGACGGAGGTGGAGAAGGCGGCCCGGGAGAACATCCGCATGTCGATCAGCGGGTGCTCGCGCCGCTTCTGGCGGCGTACGAAGAGGGCCAGCAAGAGCACGCCGAGCAGCAGCGGGGCCAGCGCCTCGGGGTCGGTGAGCTGCCGTTCCGCGCCGATCCGCTTGATGCCGAGCACCGCGCCGAGGACGCCGGCGGCGGCCATCAGCGCGCCGAGCACGTCCCAGGGCCCGTCGGCCGCGCCCCTCGATTCGGGCAGCAGCCAGCGCCCGAGCGGAAGGATCAGGGCCATCAGCGGGATGTTGATGAGGAAGACCGAGCCCCACCAGAAGTGCTGGACGAGGAACCCGCCGAGCACGGGGCCGCTGGCCGCGCCGATCGCGGCGACGGCGGTCCAGATGCCGATGGCCAGGGCGCGCTCGCGCCGGTCGGGGAAGACCTGGCGCAGGATCGACAGGGTGGCCGGCATGATCATCGCCCCGCCGATGCCGAGCAGGGCGCGGGCGGCGATCAGGACCTGCGCGTTGTCCGCGAGTGCGGCGATGGCGGAGGCGACGCCGAAGAGGGTGTAGCCGAGGAGCAGGATCCGGCGGCGGCCGACGCGGTCGCCGAGGGTGCCGAAGAGGATCAGGAGCGCGGCGCAGACCAGCGGGTACGCGTCGACGATCCACAGCAGCTCCTGGGAGCCGGGGCGCAGGTCCTCGGTGACGGAGGGGACCGCGACGTGCAGGATGGTCGCGTCGAGCGCGACGAGCACGAGGCTGACGCACAGGACCGCCAGGACCACCCAGCGGTTGGCCCCGCCGGAGGCGGCGGCGACCCGCTGCCGGAGGGAGGGCTTCCTGTCGCCGGCCGTGTTCGTCCCCGACATGCATGTACCTCCCAGGTGGTCCCTCGCACTCGGCGGACAGCGTCGTGGGTCGCCGCGGGGTGGTGCGCTGTGCGGCGTCCTACGGGGTCCGGCATCGACACGCGAGTGAAGGGTCAGCGTACGCGAGTTCGCGTGCCCGACACGTGGCCAAGCTCTCATCGCGACGGCGGCCCCCGTGTGGTGTGCGCCACTCGCCCCGTTCCGCCCTCCCCCCGCGCACACGCCCTCTCACGCTCCGTGTCCGCGGTTTTCGTCTTCGCCGGTCGCGGCGCCGATACTCGTCCCCGTGACCACTCTGCCCGTTGACGACGCCCCCGCGAAGCACCCCGGACCGCGCCGTGCCGCGCCCGCGCTCGCGGCCTTCGCCGCGGTGCGGCTGCTGGGGCTGGCGGTGCTCTCGCTGTGGAGCGCGGCGGCCGGCAGCAGCCCGCACACCTTGCTCTCGGCCCGCTGGGACTCCCTCTGGTACGCGCGGATCGCCGCCGAGGGGTACGGGTACGAGGTGGTCCTGCCGAGCGGGGCCGTCCACTCGAACCTGGCGTTCTTCCCGCTGCTGCCGTGGCTGGAGCGGCTGGTGGCGGCGCCCACGGGGCTCTCGTACGGCTCGGCCGGCCTGGTGGTCTCGGCGGTGGCGGGGCTCGCCGCCGCGTGGGGGATCTTCGCCGTCGCCGACCTGGTGTGCGCCTCGCGGCACCACCGCGTCGACGGGCGGCGCGCCGGGGTGCTCGCGGTGGCGCTGTGGGCGGCGCTGCCGGTGGGGATCGTGCAGTCCATGGCGTACAGCGAGTCCCTGTTCACGGCCCTGGCCGCCTGGTCGCTGTACGCGGTGCTGCGCGGGCGGTGGGTCGTGGCGGGCCTGCTCGCGGCGGGGGCGGGGCTGACCCGGCCGGTCGGGGCGGCGGTGGTCGCGGCGGTCTGGGTGGCCGCGGTCCTGGCCTGGCGGCGCGGGGAGCGCTCGTGGCGGATGGCGGCCGGGGCACTGCTGGCCCCGCTGGGGGCGGCGGCGTACGCGCTGTGGGTGGGGGCCCGGACCGGCGGCGGGCTGACGGGCTACCTGGACGTGCAGGCCGGCTGGGGCAACGGCTTCGACGGGGGCTGGGCCTTCGCCCGGTTCATCGGGGCACGGCTGGCCTCCCCCGCGTTCGCCGCCGGGGCGGGGCTGATCGCCGGGGTGCTGCTGGTGCTGTGGCTGTACCGGCTGTGCGTGCGCGACCGGCAGCCGGCCGCGCTGCTGGTGTACTGCGGGATCGTGGTGGCGCTGGCCCTGTGCGCCTCCGGGTACTTCGGCTCCAAGCCCCGGCTGCTGCTGCCGGCGTTCCCGCTGATGCTGCCCCTGGCGGTGGCCCTGGCCCGGTGGCGGACCGGGCGGGCGGCGTGCGTACTGGGCGCGCTGGCGCTGGCCTCGGCGGTGTACGGGGCGTTCTGGCTGAACGGTTCGGGGCCCCCGTAGCCCGGCCGCGGGCACGCGGGCGCGATCACGGAACGGATCATTCCAATCCATGGTTGTGCAAAGGAATTGAGCCGCGGCTATAAATACCGTGTAAGTATGCCGATAATTGCGGGGGCAGTACTCCCGGAGTTGAATCCGGAAAGTTCCAACAAGTGCCGGAACAAGGGGAATTAAGTCCCCCGTGAGACGCACTCCACATCACATGGTCATCACAAAGCGCGCGATTCGCCCGGGGTGCGCTTCAACGCGCGGTAACGTCGATTGAGTGCGTACCGACCAAATGCTTGCCCGTCTGGAGCCGGTGTTCGCCCGGCTCGACCGGGAACCAGAGCGACCGGCTCATCTGCAAACTCCGCAGATGAGCCGGCACCGCATCGTGCTCCTCTCCGCGACGCTCGCCTTCTACATGGCGATCGTCGTGGCCGTGCTGACGACCTCCTGGCTCGTCCGCCTGGACTGGCAGATCATGTTCTTCCGGCCCTACGAGCAGTGGCCGCAGGTCCACGCCTTCCTCGACTACCTCGTCGTACTCGGCCAGCGCGGACCCACCGCGGTGATGGTCGCGGCCTGGCTCGGCTGGCGCTCCTGGCGCCAGCACACCCTCCGCCCGCTGATCGCACTCGGCGTCGCACTGCTGCTGCTGAACATCACCGTGGGCTCCGTCAAGCTCGGCCTCGGCCGGCTCGGCCCGCACTACGCCACCCAGATCGGCTCCGCGGAGCTCTTCGCCGGCGGCGATATATTCCCTTCCGGCCACACCGCCAACGCCGTCGTGACCTGGGGGATCCTGGCCTACCTGGCCTCCACCACCGTCACCCGGCGGGTGCTGTCCATCCTCTCCGGGGTCCTCTCGCTGAGCGTCGGCGCCACCACCGTGTACCTCGGCACCCACTGGGTGAGCGACGTGCTCCTCGGCTGGACCGCCGGACTCCTCATCATGCTGGCGCTGCCCTGGTTCGAGCCGCTCATCGCCCGCACCGAGGCCTACGTCTTCGGACTGCGCGAGCAGTGGCGCCGCCGGCTGGAGGACGGCCGGGTCTCCGAACCGGTCGCCGCCGCGCTCACCCCGCTGCTCTCCGCGGGCGGGAAGTGGCAGCCCGGACGCACCCCCGCCGCCGCCGAGGACGGGGCCCCGGCGGCCGCCGCCGCCTCCCAGGCCCCCGCCGGGCACTCCCCGGCGCTGCGCCCCGCCGCGCACGCGCACCAGCTCTCCCGGCAGCACGTCATACGCTCCGAGCGCACCCCGATCACCCCGGGCGGCAGCCGCCGGCCGGCGCACACCGAGCGGGCCTCCACCCGGGGGGCCTCGGCCCGCCCGGCCACCGGGGGCTGACCCGACGCGGGGCCGGTACGCACAGCCCCACCCCGCACCGCGAGAACGGCGGGCCGGTCCATCGGACCGGCCCGCCGTCGGCGTTCCGGGGCGCAGAGGGACGCGGGGCGGCGCCGGGCGGCGTTCATATACCCGGACACGTCAGCCCGCTGAGCGGATGTTCCTCCGTACCGGGTCACGCTTGTGTCACGGGTTGTCGACGGTCGCCGCCGGTAATACCGGCTTTACGGGATCCCTTTCGAATTCCGCCGCGGAACCCGAATTCCCCGCCCCGGACTTACTCCCGCGGGGCTTCGACGGCCCGCCCGAGAAGGTCCCGCAGAGCCCGGATCCGGTCCGTCAGCTCGGGGGGCTCCACCACCTCGAACTCACACCCGATCAGCATGACGTGAATCACCAGGACGTCGAGGCTCACCGCCCCGGTGCGCAGCAGGCAGCTCTCCGCGTCGACCGGCTCCAGCACCCCGTCGGAGGGCCCGATGATCCGCGCCGCCTCCTCCGCCGGAACCTGGAGCCGCACCACCGCCCGGGCCGCGTACGCGCGGTGCGACACCCCCTGGGACACGTACGCGGCGAGGTCCTCGGCGGGCGCCGGGCGCGGGACGAAGCGCGGGCCGTGCGGCGGGCGGGGCTCGATCCGGTCGGCGCGGAAGGTCCGCCAGTCCTCCCGGTCGAGGTCCCAGGCGACGAGGTACCAGCGCCGCTCGGAACACACGAGCCGGTGCGGCTCGACGGTACGGCGGCTGACGCTGCCGCCGTGGTCCCGGTACCCGAACCGGAGCCGCTCGCCGTCCCGGCAGACGGCGGCGAGGTCGGTGAGCACGGCCGGGTCGACGGTGTCGCGGCCCGGCCCGCGCAGCATGGGCACGGTGAACTCGTTGAGCGCGGAGACCCGTCGGCGCAGCCGCGACGGCAGCACCTGCTCCAGCTTGGCCAGGGCCCGTACGGAGGCCTCCCCGATCCCCTCGACGCCGTTGCCGGCGGCCGTGCGCAGCCCGACGGCGACCGCGACGGCCTCGTCGTCGTCCAGCAGCAGCGGCGGCAGCTCCGCCCCCGCCCCGAGCTGGTACCCGCCGCCGGTGCCGGGGCTGGCGTTCACGGGATACCCCAGCTCCCGGAGCCGGTCGACGTCCCGCCGCACGGTCCGGGGCGTCACCCCGAGCCGGGCGGCGAGATCGGCACCGGTCCATTCCCGGTGGGCCTGCAGGAGGGACAGCAGGCGCAGCAGTCGCGCGGAGGTCTCAAGCACGCCCCATTCTGACGCGCCATGCCTTCTCCCCGCGCCGCGCCCAATTTCCCGACGCGCCGCGCTCCTTTTTGACGCGCCGCTCGCGCGGCTCGGCCCTGGGGGCCTCCCCGGCTTCGCGCCGCTGCGCCGGACTCCGTCCGTCGGCCTGCGGGGCGGGGCCGGTGCGTGTGTCCGGGGCCGGTGGTCGTCTGCGGGTGGGTGGGCCGCTGCGCGGGGCCGGGTCCCCTACCCGCCCTTCCACCGTTCCCAGGGGATCCGCCCCTGACCCCGAACGGGCGCTGCGCGCCCGTCGCCTCAAACGCCGGCGGGGCTATTTGTAGCCCCGCCGGCGTTTGAGGCGCGGGG
>NZ_JBWKEZ010000022.1:95393-109676 GCF_056434525.1 Streptomyces sp. NPDC044002 | reverse complement strand
CAGATGTGGAAGCCCGGTAACGGGTGGAGCTGACTGGTACTAATAGGCCGAGGGCTTGTCCTCAGTTGCTCGCGTCCACTGTGTTAGTTCTGAAGTAACGAACTCGCCTTGCCGGCTTGAGTTCAACTTCATAGTGTTTCGGTGGTCATAGCGTTAGGGAAACGCCCGGTTACATTCCGAACCCGGAAGCTAAGCCTTTCAGCGCCGATGGTACTGCAGGGGGGACCCTGTGGGAGAGTAGGACGCCGCCGAACAATCATTGTGGGAAAGCCCCGCACCTTCTGGTGCGGGGCTTTTCTGCGTTCGGGGTCCGGCCGGCCTCCGCCGGGACTCCTGTAGGGTCAGGGAGCATCGTTTCGACCATTTCTAGCGTCACAGTGGGAGGCCCCCGGGTGGAGGTCCAGGAGACTCGGGTTCAGACCGACCGAATTTTTACCATTCCGAACATCCTGAGCATGGCTCGGCTCGTCGGCGTACCGCTGTTCCTCTGGCTCATCCTGGAGGGGCACGACGGATGGGCGCTGGCCGTCCTGATGCTCAGCGGGATCAGTGACTACCTCGACGGAAAACTCGCGCGCCGCTGGAATCAGATCAGCAAACTGGGCCGCCTGCTCGACCCCGCCGCGGACCGCCTCTACGTCCTGACGACGCTCTTCGGTCTCACCTGGCGGGAGATTCTTCCGCTGTGGCTCACCGCGGCCCTCCTCGCCCGTGAGGCAATGCTGCTGGTCATGGTGTGGATCCTGCGCCGGCACGGCTATCCGCCCCCGCAGGTCAACTTCCTCGGCAAGGCCGCGACCTTCAACCTCATGTACGCGTTCCCGCTCCTGCTGCTGAGTGACGGGGACGGCTGGTTGGCCTGGATGGCGTCCGTTTTCGGATGGGCGTTCGCGGGATGGGGTACAACGCTCTATTGGTGGGCAGGAATCCTTTACGTGGTGCAAGTCCGCCGCCTGGTCAGGGCTGCCACGGCCGATTGAGCTCGCTCGGCGCCGGTGCTGACGCGGAGGAGTTGCGGAGTATCCGTCCGGGACGGGTGAGGTCGGCTGGACCGTCATCTCTCTAGGAGGACTCTTCCGACATGAAGGCCGTCGTGATGGCCGGTGGCGAAGGTACGCGGCTTCGCCCCATGACCTCAAGCATGCCCAAGCCGCTCCTGCCTGTGGCCAACCGGCCGATCATGGAGCACGTGCTGAGGCTGCTCAAGCGCCATGGGCTCAGCGAGACCGTGGTCACGGTGCAGTTCCTGGCCTCACTGGTCAAGAACTACTTCGGTGACGGCGAGGAGCTCGGGATGGAGCTCACCTACGCCAACGAGGAGAAGCCTCTCGGGACCGCCGGCAGCGTGAAGAACGCCGAGGAGGCCCTGAAGGACGACACGTTCCTCGTCATCTCCGGTGACGCGCTGACCGACTTCGACCTCACCGACCTCATCAATTTCCACAAGGAGAAGGGTGCACTGGTCACGGTGTGCCTGACCCGGGTGCCGAACCCGCTGGAATTCGGCATCACCATCGTGGACGAGGAGGGGAAGGTCGAGCGCTTCCTCGAGAAGCCGACCTGGGGGCAGGTGTTCTCGGACACCATCAACACCGGCATCTACGTGATGGAGCCGGAGATCTTCGACTACGTCGACCCTGACGTCTCGGTCGACTGGTCCGGTGACGTCTTTCCGCAGCTGATGAAGGAAGGCCGGCCGATCTTCGGCTACGTGGCCGAGGGCTACTGGGAGGACGTGGGCACGCACGAGAGCTACGTCAAGGCGCAGGCCGACGTGCTGGAGGGCAAGGTCCAGGTCGACATGGACGGCTTCGAGATCTCGCCCGGGGTCTGGATCGCCGAAGGTGCCGAGGTCAGCCCGGACGCGGTGCTGCGCGGGCCGCTGTACGTCGGGGACTACGCCAAGGTCGAGGCCGGCGTGGAACTGCGCGAGCACACGGTCGTCGGGTCGAACGTGGTCGTCAAGAGCGGGGCCTTCCTCCACAAGGCCGTCGTCCACGACAACGTCTACATCGGCCCCCACAGCAACCTGCGCGGCTGCGTCATCGGCAAGAACACCGACATCATGCGGGCCGCCCGGATCGAGGACGGGGCCGTCATCGGCGACGAGTGCCTCGTGGGTGAGGAATCGATTGTCCAGGGGAACGTGCGCGTTTACCCCTTCAAGACGATCGAGGCCGGCGCCTTCGTCAACACCTCGGTCATCTGGGAGTCCCGCGGCCAGGCACACCTTTTCGGCGCCCGGGGCGTCTCCGGCATCCTGAACGTGGAGATCACCCCCGAGCTGGTGGTCAAGCTGGCCGGTGCCTACGCGACGATGCTGAAGAAGGGCGCGATCGTCACCACGGCCCGCGACCACTCCCGCGGTGCCCGTGCCCTCAAGCGCGCGGTGATCTCGGCGCTCCAGGCCAGCGCCATCGACGTGCGCGACCTGGAGAACGTACCGCTGCCGGTGGCTCGTCAGCAGACGGCCCGCGGTGCCGCGGGCGGGATCATGATCAGAACCTCGCCCGGGGTGCCCGACTCGGTGGACATCATGTTCCTCGACGAGCGGGGAGCCGACCTGTCGCAGGCGCAGCAGCGTAAGCTGGACCGGGTGTACGCACGCCAGGAGTACCGGCGCGCCTTCCCCGGCGAGATCGGCGACCTGCAGTTCCCGTCGAGCGTGTTCGACTCGTACACGGGCTCGCTGCTCCGGCGGGTGGACACCACCGGCATCGCCGATGCCGGGCTCAAGGTGGTCGTGGACGCCTCCAACGGCAGCGCCGGACTCGTCCTGCCTAGCCTCCTCGGCCGGCTCGGCGTCGACGCGCTGACGATCAACCCCGGTCTGG
This sequence comes from Streptomyces sp. NPDC044002, assembly GCF_056434525.1. Classification (NCBI taxonomy): domain Bacteria; kingdom Bacillati; phylum Actinomycetota; class Actinomycetes; order Kitasatosporales; family Streptomycetaceae; genus Streptomyces; species Streptomyces sp. NPDC044002. The sequence continues at coordinate 106,842 of NZ_JBWKEZ010000022.1, read as the reverse complement.
ACGAGTCCCGGCCGACGGAGACCCGGGAGACGCGGCGGGCCGGGCTGGTGCGGCTCGGGGAGATCGTGGCGTCGGCCCGGGCGGCGTTCGGCGTGCGGTTCGACCCGGTGGGCGAGCGGATCTCCCTCGTGGACGAGCGGGGCCGGATCATCGAGGACGACCGGGCGCTGCTCGTGCTCCTCGACCTCGTCGCCGCCGAGAAGCGCAGCGGCAAGGTGGCCCTGCCGGTGACCACGACGCGCGTCGCCGAGCAGGTGGCGGCGTACCACGGGACCCAGGTGGAGTGGACGACGACCTCGCCCGACGACCTGACCCGGGTCGGCCGCGAGGAGACCACGATCTTCGGCGGGGACGGTCGGGGCGGGTTCATCGTCCCCGAGTTCAGCAGCGTCTTCGACGGGTCGGCGGCCTTCGTCCAGCTGATCGGGCTGGTGGCGCGGACCCAGCTCACTCTGAGCCAGATCGACGCCCGCATCCCGCGCGCGCATGTGCTCAAGCGGGACGTGCCCACGCCGTGGGCGGCGAAGGGGCTCGTCATGCGGCGGGTCGTGGAGGCGGCCGGCGACCGGCAGGTGGACACCACCGACGGGGTGCGCGTGGTCGAGGCCGACGGGCGGTGGGCGCTGGTCCTGCCGGACCCGGCGGAGGCCGTCACCCATCTGTGGGCCGAAGGCCCCGACGACGCCTCCGCGCAGGCGCTCCTCGACGAGTGGGGCGCGGTCGTGGACGGCGCCGGACAGCACTGACCTTCCGGCGGGCCGGGTGCGGGGAGTGACCCGGCCCGGCCCGCCGGACGGACGCATTGGGTGTTGGCGGCGGCGACATGCAACGATGTGCGGCATGTCGCAGCCGCCCAACAACCGGAGTTCGGCCACACCGCCCGCGCGCCCGGACGCGTCCATGTCGCTGCTGACCCACGTGATGGACCACAGCCTCGACGAGGGCTATGCGGAAGCCTCGGCCCGGCGCGAGGCGGACGGCACGGCGGGGCTGCCCCGTACCCTCAAGGCCAAGCTGGCGCTCGCCGCGGGTCTCGTGCTCGCCGCGATGGTGGTCACGCTCGGTGCCGCGCAGGCACGCGTGGCGGCACCGGTACTGGCCAAGGAGCGCCAGGAGCTGATCGACCGGGTGCAGCGGGCGGACGACCACGCCGAGGCCCTGGAGCGGGAGACCGAGCGGCTGCGGACCGAGGTCGCCGACCGGCAGCGCGCCGCGCTGAAACAGCAGGTCGGGGAGCGGGGCCGGCTGGTGGAACTGCTGGCGGGTGCAACCGAGGTGCACGGTCCCGGCGTCAAGCTGGTGGTGGACGATGCCAAGGGTGCCTCGTCGGGCGGCGGTGGCGGTCCGCGCGAGAGCGCCGGGTTCTCGAACACCGGCCGGGTCCGCGACCGGGACATGCAGCGGATCGTCAACGGACTCTGGCAGGCGGGCGCCGAGGCCGTCTCGATCAACGGTCAGCGGCTGACGGCGCTGTCGGCGATCAGGGCCGCGGGTGACGCGATACTGGTCGACAACAAGCCGCTGGTGCCGCCCTACGAGGTCCTCGCGGTGGGCGACAAGAAGCGGCTCGGGACCACGTTCCAGGACTCCGTGGACGGTCAGTACCTGCACGTCCTCCAGGAGAGCTACGGGATCCGCTACAGCCTGACCCCGATGGACGAGGTACGGCTGCCCGCGGCGTCGAGCCTGACCGTCCGCACAGCCACAGCAGCAGAGCCGAAGAAGGGTGCATCGTGATCGCGGTACTGGGCCTCTTGGCCGGAGTGGTGGTCGGGCTTCTGGTCCGGCCCGAGGTGCCGGCCGTGGTGGAGCCTTATCTGCCGATCGCCGTGGTCGCCGCGCTCGACGCGGTGTTCGGCGGTCTGCGCGCGATGCTGGACGGGATCTTCGTCGACAAGGTCTTCGTGGTGTCGTTCCTGTCGAACGTGGTCGTCGCCGCGCTGATCGTCTTCCTCGGCGACAAGCTGGGCGTCGGCTCGCAGCTGTCGACGGGTGTGGTCGTCGTCCTCGGCATCCGGATCTTCTCCAACGCCGCGGCCATCCGCCGGCACGTCTTCCGGGCGTGACGCCGATGAGCACGGAGAACACCCCGCCGGAGGAGCCGGACGTCCCCGGCCCGTCGAAGCCGCAGCCGCAGCCGCAGCCGCAGCCGTCGGCGCAGCAGCCGCAGCCGTCGGTGCAGCCCGCGCCCGCGGCGCAGCCCGGGTCCCAGGAGCCGCCGCAGGAGACCGGGCGGCAGCGCCTGGCCGCCGGGCTGTGGCCGCCCAGGTTCAGCCGGGCCCAACTGATCGTCGCGCTGCTGCTGTTCGTCCTGGGTCTCGGGCTGGCGATCCAGGTCCGGTCCAACAGCGACTCCAGCGCCCCGCTGCGCGGTGCCCGGCAGGAGGACCTCGTACGGATCCTCGACGAGCTGGACGGGCGCACCCAGCGGCTGGAGGACGAGAAGCAGCGGCTGGACGACCAGCGCAAGGAGCTGCAGAGCAGTTCCAACCAGGCGGAAGAGGCCCGCCGTCAGACGGTTGAGAAGGAGCGCCAACTGGGCATCCTGGCCGGTACGGTGGCCGCACAGGGCCCGGGGATCACGTTGCGGATCACCGACACCAAGGGCCAGGTGAGGTCCGACCAGTTGCTGGACACCCTCCAGGAGCTGCGGGCGGCCGGGGCGGAGGCGATCCAGATCAACGGCGTGCGCGTCGTGGCCGGCTCGTACTTCTCCGACGAGGGAGGCGGGGTCGGGATCGACGGTAAGAAGATCACACAGCCCTATGAGTTCAAGGTGATCGGCAAACCGCAGGATCTGGAGCCCGCGCTGAACATCCCGGGAGGTGTGGTGCAGACGATGGAGAAGGAACAGGCCACGGTCGCCGTCACACGGTCGGCGAAGATCGTTGTGGATGCCTTGCGGGCTGCGAAGCAGCCTGACTACGCTCGGTCGTCATCGCCGTGATGCGTAGCGGAATGTGGACAGGCTCACGCGGGCCGACGCCTGCGGGGGGTCGACGCACGGAAGTCGCCGTGCGTGGTGGAAACTGTCTGGTGGTTACGGACGTTGTCAGAATGTCCGGGTCGGCAGGTGTGTGCATGCAGAGTTCGTCCTGCCCCACGGGCGGGTCTGTTTCGGTCAAGGGGAATCGCCCGTGAAGTTGTTTGAGAAGTTGTTCGGCAAGAAGAAGAACGAGGAAAGCGGTGCGGCGCGGCACCGCGCGGGGCAGCCGGAAGGGGAAGGGCAGGGCGACAGGCCGCTCTTCCGCGACGAGGTGGCCGGCCCGGGTGACAATGCGGGCGGGCGCGGCGCGTCGTCCGTTGACCCGGCTGGTTCCGGACGCATAGGTTTCGGTGAACCATCAACCTCTAGTGCGGGTGGAGGGTTTGCCTCTGACCCCTATGCCACCAGTGCCTCCGCGGGGCAGCCGCGGCGCGAGGAGCCGTCCATGTCGGCCGAGCAGACGTGCGGCCGGTGCGGTCACCGCAGCGACGCCGCGAGCCGTTTCTGCTCCAACTGCGGGGCGCCGCTGCGGCCGGGCCTGACGCCGGAGCGCGCTTCGGAGACCACGTCCACGATCTCGATCTCGGGCCTGGAGGCCTACGAGGCCGAGGGGTCGGGCCAGCACGCGCCGTCCTCGCTCTCTCCCGAGGCCCAGGCCGCGGTGGAGGCGCTGCCGCCCGGTTCCGCCCTGCTGATTGTGCGGCGCGGCCCCAACTCGGGCAGCCGGTTCCTGCTGGACGGCGAACTGACGACTGCGGGCCGGCACCCGCAGAGCGACATCTTCCTGGACGACATCACCGTGTCCCGCCTGCATGTCGAATTCCGCCGGAGCCCGGAGGGCGGCTTCACCGTCGCCGACGTGGGCAGCCTCAACGGCACGTACGTGAACCGCGAGCCGATCGAGTCCGTCGCCCTGCACAACGGTGACGAGGTGCAGATCGGCAAGTACCGGCTGGTCTTCTACGCGAGCCTGCGGGGCGTCTGACCCCCTCGGACACCGTCCGGGGGGAACCCCACCCCCGGACACCCTCCGGGGGGACCCCAGGGAAGGTTCCATGCTGCGTACCCCGACGGGCGGTGCCCCCAAGAACGGCACCGCCGGCTCGGCCGGGCAGCTGGTCAGCATCGGCACGGTGCTGACCACGCTGCGGGACGAGTTCCCCGAAGTCACGATCTCGAAGATCCGCTTCCTGGAGGCGGAGGGCCTGGTCGAACCCCGGCGCACGCCTTCCGGATACCGCAAGTTCAGCACGGAGGACGTGGAACGCCTCGCGCGCATCCTGCGCCTCCAGCGTGACCACTACCTCCCGCTGAAGGTCATCCGGGAGCAGCTGGACGCGCTCGACCGGGGTGAGCAGATCCGGATCCCCGGGCCTGCCGTGCACGGGGAGTCCGTGGACGGCGCACAGTCCTCCGCCGGGTACGCGGAGGCGGCCGACGAGCCGCCGGCGGCGGCCCGGGTGGGGCGGGCCGAGCTGATCGCGGCCGCCGAGGCGGACGAGGCGCAGCTCGTCGAGTGGGAGTCGTACGGGCTCGTCTCGGAGGCGCCGGGCGGCGGGTTCGACGCCGGGACGCTCGTCGTGGCCCGGCTGATCGCGGATCTCGGCCGGTTCGGCCTGGAACCGCGCCACCTGCGCGGCATGAAGGCGGCGGCGGACCGGGAGGCCGGTCTGGTGGAACAGCTCGTAGCCCCGCTGCGCAGGCACCGCAATCCGCAGACCAGGGCGCACGCGGAAGCAACGATGAGGGAACTCGCGGGGCTCTCCGTCAGGCTCCACGAGGCCTTGGTGCAGACGGCTCTCGGGCTCCGTCCGCACTGAGCGGACGGGTCCCGGTGGGGCCCCGACTACCCAAACCTGCCGGGCAGGTCCTAGGGTTGCTGTGTGAACGAGCTCGACGTTGTGGGTGTCCGGGTGGAAATGCCCTCCAACCAACCGATCGTGCTCCTGCGTGAAGTGGGAGGCGACCGGTACCTCCCCATCTGGATCGGTCCTGGGGAGGCGACCGCCATTGCCTTCGCGCAGCAGGGCATGGCCCCTGCCCGGCCGCTGACGCACGACCTCTTCAAGGACGTGCTGGAGGCGGTCGGTGAGGAGCTCACCGAGGTCCGGATCACGGATCTGCGGGAGGGCGTCTTCTACGCGGAGCTGGTCTTCGCCAGCGGGGTCGAGGTGAGCGCGCGGCCGTCCGACGCCATAGCGCTCGCCCTGCGCACGGGAACGCCGATCTACGGCAGTGACGGCGTGCTGGACGACGCCGGAATCGCCATTCCCGACGAGCAGGAGGACGAGGTGGAGAAGTTCCGCGAGTTCCTCGACCAGATCTCTCCCGAGGACTTCGGCACGGGCCCCCAGTAGCCGCGCCGGCGGCCGTGCCGTCCACCGGGAACTGTCAGCCCATTCGAGTAGCCTTTCCCCGCAACGGGGTACGGGAAACCACTCTCAGGGTGATTATCACTCGGCGTGCCGAGTGTGGCGATCGTTGACGCACCCCTGGTCACTGCCTACCTTCAAGGTGGCAGGTCAAGGACGGAGGGTCGGCGTGAGGATCACGGGCGACGGTACGACCGGGGGCACCCCCGCGCGGAGCGACGGTGGACCGTACCCGGTGCACGGCGGCGCGGCGGGTTCCGCGCACCGTCAGCCGGCGGCCCCGCCGGTCGGACCGGTGAGCGAAGGCCCGGCGTCCGAGCAGGTCGGCTACCGCGGACCGACGGCGTGCGCCGCCGCGGGCATCACGTACCGGCAGCTCGACTACTGGGCGCGCACCGGACTCGTGGAGCCGAGCGTGCGGCCCGCGTACGGGTCGGGCACCCAGCGGCTGTACAGCTTCCGCGACGTGGTCGTCCTGAAGATCGTCAAGCGCTTCCTGGACACCGGGGTGGCGCTGCAGAACATCCGCACCGCCGTGCAGCACCTGCGGGACCGGGGCTTCTCCGACCTGGAGCGCATGACGCTGATGAGCGACGGCGCGACCGTGTACGAGTGCACCTCGCCGGACCAGGTCGTGAGCCTGCTCCAGGGCGGACAGGGCGTCTTCGGCATCGCGGTGGGCGTCGTCTGGCGCGACGTCGAGAACGCGCTGTCGCAGCTGCACGGGGAGCGCGTGGACACCGGGGAGACCCTGGTCGGCCACAACCCGGCCGACGAGCTCGCGGCCCGCAGGAACCGGGCCGTCTGAACCCGGGCGGCCGAACCCGGGCGGCCGATCCGGCCAGCAGACCCGGCCGTCCGGGCCCCGCCGTGCGGGCCGCCGGCCGCGCCCCGCGGCGGGGCCCGGGCCGGTGATCACCGCGTTGTCAGTGGGGTAGGGCAGCATCGGTGCCGTGAGATCCGCCCCGACCATCCTCCACCTGGACATGGACGCCTTCTACGCCTCCGTGGAGCAGGCGTCGAAGCCCAGCCTGCGCGGGAAGGCCGTGATCGTCGGAGGGCTCGGGCCGCGCGGGGTCGTCGCCACCGCCTCCTACGAGGCCCGGCGGTTCGGGGTGCATTCGGCGATGCCCACCGCGCAGGCCCGCCGCCTCTGCCCGAACGGCGCCTACCTGATCCCGCGCTTCACCCTGTACCGCGAGGTCAGCGAGCTGGTCATGGGCCTGCTGCGGGAGCTGTCGCCGCTGGTGGAGCCGCTCAGCCTGGACGAGGCCTTCGTGGACCTGGAGGCGGGCGGAGCGGCCTTCGACGCGGCGGGCGCCCGCGCCACGGGGGAGCGGCTGAGGGCCGGCATCACGGCCCTCACCGGCCTCAGCGGCTCGGTGGGGCTGGCCGGGTCCAAGATGCTGGCCAAGATCGCCTCCGAGGAGGCCAAGCCCGACGGGCTGCTGCTGATCGAACCGGGCACCGAGCGCGAGCTCCTCGCGCCCATGTCGGTGCGCACCCTCCCCGGGGTGGGGCCGGCCACCGGGGAGCACCTGCGCCGGGCCGGGATCACCACCGTGGGGGAGCTGGCCGAGGCGGGCGAGGACGAGCTGGTGCGGATGGTGGGCCGGGCGCACGGCGTCGGCCTGTACCGGATGGCCCTGGGGCTCGACGACCGGCCGGTGGTCGCCGAGCGGGACGCGAAGTCCGTCTCCGTGGAGGACACCTTCGACGTGGACCTGCACGACCGGGTGCGGATCCGGTACGAGGTGCAGCGGCTCGCCGACCGCTGCGTGGGCCGGCTGCGCGCCTCGGGCCACTCGGGGCGGACCATCGTCCTCAAGGTGCGCCGGTACGACTTCTCGACCCTGACCCGCTCCGAGACGCTGCGGGGCCCCACCGACGACCCGGCGGTGGTGAGGGAGGCGGCCGCGCGGCTGCTGGAGGGCGTGGACACCACCGGCGGGGTGCGGCTGCTGGGGGTGGGGGTGACGGGGCTCGCCGACTACACCCAGGAGGACCTCTTCGCCCAGGCGCAGGCCGCCGCAGAGGGGGAGGCGGCGGAGCCGCAGGGCCCCGGGGAGGACGCCGCCGGGGCCGCCCCGGAAGGCGGGCCCCCGGAGGCGCCCGCGGCGGCCCTGGAGGGCACCGGGGCCGTTCCCGTGCGGCACTGGGCGGCGGGCAGCGACGTCCACCACGCGGTGTTCGGGCCGGGGTGGGTGCAGGGCAGCGGGGTCGGGCGGGTGACCGTACGGTTCGAGCGGCCCGGATCGCCCCCGGGCCGGGTCCGCACGTTCCTGCTGGACGACCCGGAACTGGAGCCGTCCGACCCGCTGCCCCTGGTGGGCAGGGACACGCCCTAAGGGGTGTCCTGGGGGTGGGGGCGCTGGAAGTCGGAGGGGAGGGCCACGTCCAGGCCGTAGTGGTGGTAGAGCTGGAGCTCCTGTTCGGGGGAGAGGTGGCGGCCGACCCCGAAGTCGGGGGCGTCCTTGATCAGGGAGCGTTCGAAGGGCACGCGCAGGGCGTCGTCCACCACTTCGCTGGGTTCCAGGGGGACGAAGGCGTCGCGGCCGAAGAGGCCCGTCCGGACGGCGGCCCACTCCGGGACGCCCGTGGCGTCGTCGAGGTAGACCTCGTCCACGGTGCCGATCTTGGCGCCGTTGCGGTCGAACGCCTTGCGGCCGATCAGGCTGCGGGGATCGATGTCGGTCTGCACGGTCCCTCCGTACGGTCGCAGTGATGCACAGCTCATCCGTAATGACTACAGAAGTGCATATTTCGAGAGGGGGCCACTCGAGGGAGGGTCGAGAACGTCGCTGGTAGGCTGGGTGACGGCTGTTGACCCTGTGCGGGAGAGTCCTCCGAGTGAGTACGACGGAGGCGCCGAAGGAGCAAATCCTCCCCGGAATCTCTCAGGCATACGTACCGCACGTGACGAGGCCACTCTGGAAAGCAGGGGCAGGTCCCGGGACCGCAGTACCGGTACTTTCCCCTCACCGACGGTGAAAGCCGGAGCTCTCGGGAGAACCCCGCGACTCCGGTGAAGCTCTCAGGTTGAGATGACAGAGGGGGAGGCCGTCCGGGTGCCCGCGCCGTGGTGCCCCTCGCAGGTCATACGACCAGGAGGCCTCCGTTATGACCGCCAACCGCATTCCGCTCTCCCAGCTCGAGCGGGGCATCCCCTTCGAGCAGCGCCACATCGGCCCGGACGCCGAAGCGCAGGCCAAGATGCTCGCCCAGGTGGGCTACGGCTCCCTCGACGAGCTGACCGCCGCCGCGGTACCGGATGTGATCAAGACCGCCGGGGCGCTGAACCTGCCCGAGGCGCGCACCGAAGCCGAGGTGCTGGCCGAGCTCCGCTCGCTCGCCGACCGCAACCAGGTGCTCTCCTCCATGATCGGTCTCGGCTACTACGGGACCTTCACCCCGCCGGTGATCCTGCGCAACGTCATGGAGAACCCGGCCTGGTACACGGCCTACACCCCGTACCAGCCGGAGATCTCGCAGGGCCGCCTGGAGGCGCTGCTCAACTTCCAGACCCTCGTCGCCGACCTGACCGGTCTGCCGACGTCCGGCGCCTCCCTGCTGGACGAGGGCACCGCGGCGGCCGAGGCCATGTCGCTGGCCCGCCGCGTGGGCAAGGTCAAGGGCGGGGTCTTCCTCGTCGACGCCGACGCGCTGCCGCAGACCATCGCCGTGATCGAGACCCGCGCCGAGCCCACGGGCGTCGAGGTCGTCGTCGCGGACCTCTCCGAGGGCATCCCGGCCGAGATCGCCGAGCGCGGTGTCTTCGGCGTGCTGCTCCAGTACCCGGGCGCCTCCGGCGCGGTCCGCGAGATCAAGCCGGTCATCGACCAGGCGCACGAGCTCGGCGCGATCGTCACCGTCTCCGCCGACCTGCTCGCCCTGACCCTGCTGACCTCCCCGGGCGAGCTGGGCGCGGACATCGCCGTCGGCACCACCCAGCGCTTCGGCGTCCCGATGGGCTTCGGCGGCCCGCACGCCGGCTACATGGCCGTCCAGGCCAAGCACGCCCGCTCGCTGCCCGGCCGCCTCGTCGGCGTCTCCGTGGACGCGGACGGCAACAAGGCGTACCGCCTGGCCCTGCAGACCCGTGAGCAGCACATCCGCCGCGAGAAGGCCACCAGCAACATCTGCACCGCGCAGGTGCTGCTCGCCGTCATGGCCGGCATGTACGCCGTCTACCACGGCCCGGACGGCCTGAAGTCGATCGCCGCCCGCACCCACCGCTACGCCGCCATCCTCGCCGCGGGCCTGACGGCCGGCGGGGTCGAGGTGGCGCACGGCTCCTTCTTCGACACCGTCACCGCCAAGGTGCCCGGCAAGGCCGCCGAGGTCGTCGCCGCCGCCCGCGAGGGCGGGGTCAACCTGTACCGGGCCGACGCCGACCACGTGTCGATCTCCTGCGACGAGACCACCACCCGCGCCGACCTCGAAGCGGTCTGGGCCGCCTTCGGCGTCACCGCCGACGTCGAGGCCCTGGACGCGGTCACCGCCGACACGCTGCCCGAGGGCCTGCTGCGCTCGGACGCGTACCTGGCCCACCCGGTCTTCCACCAGCACCGCTCCGAGACCGCGATGCTGCGCTACCTGCGCAAGCTCTCGGACAAGGACTACGCGCTGGACCGCGGCATGATCCCGCTGGGCTCCTGCACCATGAAGCTCAACGCGACCACCGAGATGGAGCCGGTGACCTGGCCCGAGTTCGGCCAGCTGCACCCGTTCGCCCCGGTCGAGCAGGCCGAGGGGTACCTCACGCTCATCAACGAGCTGGAGGAACGTCTCTGCGAGGTGACCGGCTACGACAAGGTCTCCATCCAGCCGAACGCCGGCTCCCAGGGCGAGCTCGCCGGCCTGCTGGCCGTCCGCGCCTACCACCGCGCGAACGGCGACGAGCAGCGCACCATCTGTCTCATCCCGTCCTCCGCGCACGGCACCAACGCCGCCAGCGCCGTGATGGCCGGCATGAAGGTCGTCGTCGTCAAGACCGCCGACGACGGCGAGGTGGACGCGGACGACCTGCGCGCCAAGATCGAGCAGTACCGGGACGAGCTCTCCGTCCTCATGATCACCTACCCGTCGACGCACGGTGTGTTCGAGGAGCACGTCGCCGACATCTGCGCCCAGGTGCACGAGGCCGGCGGCCAGGTGTACGTGGACGGCGCCAACCTGAACGCCCTGGTGGGTCTGGCCAAGCCGGGCCACTTCGGCGGCGACGTCTCGCACCTGAACCTGCACAAGACCTTCTGCATCCCGCACGGCGGCGGCGGTCCGGGCGTCGGCCCGGTCGGCGTCCGGGCGCACCTGGCCCCGTACCTGCCGAACCACCCGCTGCAGCCGACCGCCGGCCCCGAGACGGGCGTCGGCCCGATCTCCGCCGCGCCGTGGGGTTCGGCGGGCATCCTGCCGATCTCCTGGTCGTACGTCCGCCTGATGGGTGGCGAGGGTCTCAAGCGCGCCACCCAGGTGGCGGTGCTCGGCGCCAACTACATCGCCAAGCGCCTGGAGCCGCACTACCCGGTCCTCTACACCGGCCCGGGCGACCTGGTCGCGCACGAGTGCATCATCGACCTGCGCCCGCTGTCGAAGGAGACGGGCGTGAGCGTGGACGACATCGCCAAGCGCCTGATCGACTACGGCTTCCACGCGCCCACGATGTCCTTCCCGGTGGCCGGCACGCTGATGATCGAGCCGACCGAGTCCGAGGACCTCGTCGAGATCGACCGCTTCTGCGACGCGATGATCGCCATCCGCGCCGAGATCGAGCGGGTCGCCGGCGGCGAGTGGCCGGTGGACGACAACCCGCTCGCCAACGCCCCGCACACCGCCGCGGCGCTGGGCGGCGAGTGGAACCACCCGTACAGCCGTGACGAGGCCGTCTTCCCGGGCGGGGTCTCGGCCGCCGAGAAGTACTGGCCGCCGGTGCGCCGGATCGACGGCGCCTTCGGCGACCGGAACCTGGTCTGCTCCTGCCCGCCGCTGGACGAGTACGACAACTGAGCCGGTCCGGGGGGGGGGGGGGGGGGGGGGGGGGGGGGGGGGGGGGGGGGGGGGGGGGGGGGGGGGGGGGGGGGGAGGAGGGAGG
>NZ_JBWKEZ010000022.1:89441-95383 GCF_056434525.1 Streptomyces sp. NPDC044002 | reverse complement strand
CCCTCCCCCCCCCCCCCCCTCCCCCCCCTCCCCCCCCCCCCCCCCCCGCCACCCCCCCCCCCCCCCCCCCCCCCCCCCCCCCCCCCCCCCCCCCCCCTTCCGTGTCCGTGCGGTGTTGCCGTGCGGTGTGCTTCCGTGCGGTGTGTTCCCGTGCGGTGCCGGTCACGCCGCCGCGAGCGGGCGGTGCGGGGCGATGATCTGTCCGTCCGGCAGCAGCTCACCGGTGTCCTCGAAGAGCAGGACGCCGTTGCACAGCAGGCTCCAGCCCTGTTCCGGGTGGTTGGCCACCGGGCGCGCGGCCTCCCGGTCGGCGGATTCTGATGACGGGCAGGCGGGCTGGTGCTGGCACATGGATGGGTTCTTTCGCTGCGGTGTGGTCTGTTCGCTACGGCTCGATGCGTGGTTCATGGCCGTCCCCCTGGGTCGTCCCCGCACCTGCGGGGAGGATGTCCTCAGTGTTCCCCCAGGACGGCTGCTTCGCAGGTATTTCCCGGCAGCTGTCCTCTTGGAATGAGGACGCATCACCCGTGCGGGCGGTTCAGGCCAACTCCCCTGTCATTTCGGGTGGTTCGCATTGACCCGAGCGGACTAGGCCGAATGGGCCAACCGGATCAGGCCGCCGGGGCGGCGAGGGTCGGCGGGACCGGTGGGGCCGCCGGGGTCAGCCGGTGGGTCATGACGGGCAGCAGTTCCGAGACGGGATGCGGCCGGAAGGGTGCGATCCCGGGCGGGGCCGGGGCCAGGGGCACCAGCAGGTCGGCGGCGGCGGGGAGGCCGGCGGCGGCGTCGGCGCCGACCGCCCCGTGCAGCCACAGGGTCAGCATGTACAGCTCAGGTACGGACAGCAGCCTCGGCTGGTAGCCCTTGCCGAGCGACTCCGCCTGGCGGAGGGCGCGTTCGGTCGCGGCGACGTAGGGGCCCTCGAAGAAGTGGGAGAAGGCCCAGCCGTCCGGGGTCAGCCGGGTGTCGGCCGCCGCGACGAAGCGGTCGCCGCTGCGGATCAGGAACCGCCAGCCGGTGAGCCGGGTGCGGGGCGGGCGGCCGCCGGCCGCGTGGCCGGACACGCTCAGGCGGTCGAGCACGTGGACCGGAAGCGGGAGTTCGGCGGTCAGCGGGCCCTGGCACGAACGCAGGGCCGGGGTGTGTGCCTCGTGGACGGCGGTGGGAGAACCGAGTGCCGCGAGGACGCTGCGCAGGGCGGGCGCGGGAGCCGGGTGAACATGCAGCGGCATGGTGGGTCGCCTCTCACTTGGGAGACCTGTGGTGCGGGGGAAAGTGCGGACGGCGCTGTCGCATTCTGGGGTCAGAGGTGGGCTTTGGGGCAATGGCCGCGCGCCAACTCTCTGCCTCGTTTGCGGAGTTTATACGACATGTGTTCACGCAGTGTTTCGGCTAGCCGTCCCGCCTATTGCCGGCAAGGCGCCTTCCGGTCCCGCTGTCATGGTATTCATGCCGGATGCACGCGGACATGCCGCGCTGACCACGGAGGTTACCCCAAGGGTGCTCGGCTTGAAACCTCCGTTAATCAGGAACCGGCAAAGGCCACAGGGAAATTGCGTTCCTCGGGTTGCCAGGTGAATGTGCCGGAGCGCCCGCCGGGCCGTACCGGCGCGCGCTCCCGCCAAGGACCCCCGCCCCGCGTTATGGATCACGGTGCCTGGGCATCATCGACCGTGACGTGCGCCCGGGTGGACCGGGCCTGGCCCACTCGAGGAGGGACGCTTCGATGGGGGAGAAGGTCGTGGCAGGCGGGTTCGACCTGTCCGATCGGCATCGGTATCGGAGGAAGCTTCACGAGTGCCTGGAGGGGCTGGAGCGGCTTCTGGCTGAGAAGAGGTTCGATCGCCCGAAGAACATGATGGGGCTGGAGATCGAGCTGAATCTCGCGGGTGCCGACGGTTTGCCGCGCATGGTGAATGCGCAGGTGCTGGAGCGGATTGCGAGCCCGGATTTCCAGACCGAACTCGGAATGTTCAACCTGGAGGTGAACGTACTCCCGCACCGGCTCGACGGGAGGGTATTCGACCAGCTCTCCGAAGAACTGAGCGCGGGACTCCACTACGCCCACCGGCAGGCCGCGGAGATCGACGCGGGCGTCGTGATGATCGGGATCCTGCCCACCATCTCCCGAGCGGACCTGGCCCTGGCCAACCTCTCGGCGGTGGACCGCTACTCCCTGCTCAACGAGCAGATCCTGATGATGCGCGGGGAGGACTTCCGGCTCGACATCGACGGGGTCGAGCGGCTGACCTGGAGCACCGGCTCGATCGTGCCGGAAGCCGCCTGCACCTCCGTGCAGCTGCACCTCCAGGTCACCCCGGCCCGGTTCTCCGACGTGTGGAACGCGGCGCAGGCGGTGACCGCCGTACAGATAGCGGTGGGGGCCAACTCGCCGTTCCTGTTCGGGCGCGAGCTGTGGCGCGAGTCGCGTCCGCCGCTCTTCACGCAGGCCACCGACACCCGGCCGCCCGAGCTCCAGGCGCAGGGGGTGCGGCCGCGGACCTGGTTCGGGGAGCGGTGGGTGGACTCGGTGTACGAGCTGTTCGCCGAGAACGTCCGCTTCTTCCCCTCCCTGCTGCCGATCTGCGACGAGGAGGAGCCGCTGCGGGTGCTCGCCGAGGGCGGGGTGCCGAGCCTGCAGGAGCTGGTCCTGCACAACGGCACGGTCTACCGGTGGAACCGGCCCGTCTACGGGGTCGCCGACGGGGTGCCGCACCTGAGGGTGGAGAACCGGGTGCTGCCCGCCGGGCCCACGGTGGCCGATGTCGTCGCCAACGCCGCCTTCTACTACGGGCTCGTACGGACCCTCGCGGACGAGCCGCGCCCCGTGTGGACCCGGATGTCCTTCGCGGAGGCGGAGGCCAATTTCGACGCGGCCTGCCGGTACGGGATCGACGCGCGGATCCGCTGGCCGCGCAAGGGCCGGGCCGGGGGGCTGGTGAGCGTGCCCGCGGTGCGGCTGGTGCTGGACGAGCTGCTGCCGATGGCCGCGGCCGGGCTGGACGCCTGGGGCATCGAACCCGCCGACCGGGACTTCTACCTGGGGATCATCGAGGAGCGGTGCCGGCGCCGGGTGAACGGGGCGACCTGGCAGGTGGAGACGTACCACCGCGCGCTGGCGGGCGGACTGGAACGCGACGCCGCACTGGCGGCCACCACCCGGCGCTACAGCGAGCTGATGCACAAGGGCGACCCCGTGCACACCTGGCCCGTGGGTCTGGAGGAACAGGAGGTGGACGCCACGCGGTCGGCCCGCCGCTGATCCGCTCTGCCCGGCCCGCTCTGCCCGGCCCGCTCTGCCCGGCCCGCTCTCCCCGATCCGGACCCGACGGTCCTCCCCGCCGGTCCGCTCCCGTCGCCGAGGGGGCAGTATGGGGTGGTGGTCGCAACGGGACGGGAGTCAGGCGTGCGGGTCGAGCCGGAGCCGGTGGTCGTGGAACTGCGCGAGGACGGGCGCCGGGTCCTGCGCACCGAGACCCTGCTCGTGCTCGCGCTGTCGCTGGGCGCGAGCGGGGTCTCGGCGCTGATCAGCTTCATCGGCTCGCTCACCAAGCCGGGCGGGCTCAAGGACCAGGCCGCCACCCTCAACGGCTCCTACGCGCCCGGGCGGCCGTGGCTGGACCTGGCCTGGCAGCTGTTCGGGATCGCGACCGCGCTGGTCCCCGTACTGCTCGTCGCGCACCTGCTGACCCGCGAGGGCGCGCCCGGGCTCCGGGTCCTGGGCTTCGACCGGACCCGGCCCGGCCCGGACCTGGCCCGGGGCGCGCTGGTGGCCGCCGGCATCGGCAGTGCCGGGCTCGCCTTCTACCTGGCGGCCCGGGCCACCGGCTTCAACCTGACGGTGGTGCCGGAAGCCCTGCCCGACGTGTGGTGGAAGTTCCCCGTGCTGATCCTCTCCGCGGTGCAGAACTCCGTGGTCGAGGAGGTCATCGTGCTGGCGTACCTGCTGCGCCGGCTCGGCCAGCTGGGGTGGTCGCCGACGGCCGCGCTGCTCGCCAGTTCCCTGCTGCGCGGTTCGTACCACCTCTACCAGGGCATCGGCGGGTTCGTCGGCAACATGGTGATGGGCGTCGTCTTCGTCCTCGCCTACCGGCGCTGGGGCCGGGTCGGTCCCCTGGTCGTCGCGCACGCCCTGCTCGACATCGTGGCATTCGGCGGGTACGCGCTGCTCGCCGGCAAGGTCGGCTGGCTGCCGACCCCGTAGCGGTCAGGGGGCGGTGAGCAGCTCGCCGTCGACGACGGTGACGGCGCGGCCCGTCAGGAGGGTGCGGTCGCCCGCGAGCCGGACCCGGACCAGGCCCGTGCGCGCCCCGCCCTGGAGGCCGGTCAGCTCGGTGCGGCCCAGGCGCGCCGCCCAGAAGGGGGCGAGGGCGGTGTGGGCGCTGCCCGTCACCGGGTCCTCGTCGATGCCGACGGCGGGGAAGAAGCCGCGCGAGACGAAGTCGTAGCCGCGGGAGGGGTCCTCGGCCGGCGCGGTGACGATGACCCCGCGCCGCGCGTAGGCGCGCAGGGCCGCGTGGTCGGGCGCGAGTTCCCGTACGGTCCGCTCGTCGGCCAGCTCCACCAGCAGGTCGCCGATGTGCTCGGCGGTGTCGTGGAACGACTTGGCCCGCGCTCCCAGTGCGCGTTCCACTGCGGGGACCGGGTCCAGCGGGGTCAGGGACGAGGTCGGGAAGTCCATGGTGACGGTCCCGTCCCCGGCGACGTCGGCGGTGAGGATCCCGCAGCGCGCGGCGAAGCGGACCGGGCCCCGGGCGAGACCGGCGGCGGCGATGACGTGCGCGGTCGCGAGGGTCGCGTGGCCGCACATGTCCACCTCCGCGGCCGGGGTGAACCAGCGCAGCGCCCAGTCGGCCTCGCCGCCGGCCGGCAGCGGGTGGGCGAAGGCGGTCTCGGAGAGGTTCACCTCGGCGGCGACCTGCCGGAGCCAGGTGTCCGGGGGGAATCCGCCGTCGAGGAGCAGGACTCCGGCGGGGTTCCCCTGGAAGGGGCGGTCGGTGAAGGCGTCGACGATTCGGATGCGCATGGGCCGACCGTAGGGGGGTTCCCCGAAGACGGACAAAGGCCAATTCGAGGCGACTGGCCTGGTCACGGCCATGCACGGGACGACTGTCGGCGACAGTTTCCGATATATCGTTGACGCATCGCGATGGATCAACGATAGTGAAGAAGTCGAAACGACGACTGGCATGACGGACATGGCAGAGATGACGAAAGGAGCGCAGTGATGCGTTCACGCGGACAGCACGACCACGGACATGACCACGGACGGGGCCACGGCCACTGCGGGCCGGACCGTCGGGAGGAGTTCAGGGGGCTGCGCGCCGCCTTCGGCCCGTTCGGGCCGCCCTTCGGGGGCGGGCCCTTCGGCGGGCGGGGCGGACGCGGCGGGCCGCGCGGGCGGGCCAGGCGGGGCGACGTACGCGCCTCGATCCTGGCGCTGCTGGCCGACCGGCCGATGCACGGCTACGAGATGATCCAGGAGATCGGCGAGCGCAGCGGCGGGGCGTGGAAGCCCAGCCCGGGCTCGGTCTACCCGACCCTGCAGCTGCTGGAGGACGAGGGGCTGATCACCAGTGCGAGCGAGGGCGGCAAGAAGCTGTTCACGCTCACCGACGCCGGCCGCACCGAGGCCGAGTCGGGCCCGGACGCCCCCTGGGCGGACGCCGGGCGCGGCCCCGACTTCGAGGCGATGCACCAGATCCGTGCCGCCGCCGGCGGACTGATGGAGGCCTTCGGGCAGGTCTTCAAGACCGGCTCGCCCGAGCAGCGGGAGAAGGCCCTCGCGGTCATCAACGACGCCCGCAAGAAGCTGTACCTGATCCTGGCCGACGAACACTGAGGCAGGACGCGTGCCCGGCCGGGACGCGTACCGGCCGGGCACGCGCAGGGGGGGGGGGGGGGGGGGGGGGGGGGGGGGGGGGGGGGGGGGGGGGGGGGGG
>NZ_JBWKEZ010000022.1:70509-89432 GCF_056434525.1 Streptomyces sp. NPDC044002 | reverse complement strand
AAACCCCCCCCCCCCCCCCCCCCCTCCCCCCCACCCCCCCCCCCCCCCCCCCCCCCCCCCCCCCCCCCCCCCCCCCCCCCCCCCCCCCCCCGCCTCGTCGTGCGTCCGGGCCCGGGTCAGGCGACCAGGCCGGCCAGCTTGCGCAGGGACTCGTTCAGTGCGGCCGTCGCGGAGTCCTTGAGCTTGCCCGCCATCAGGGAGACGGCGGCGCCCGTGAACTCCCCGTCGATGCGGACCTTCGTGGCCCCGCCGTCGGGGGTCAGGGTGTAGCGGGTGAGCACCGCGACGCCCATCGGGCCCTTGCCGGTGATGGCGAAGACGCGCTGCTCCTCCAGTTCCGAGACCGTCCACAGGACCTCGGCGGGGAATCCCATCATCTTCATGTTCTCGCTGAAGGTGGACCCGACCGCGAGGGTCTCGGGACCGCCCTTCGGGAAGTCGGTGTGCGTCATGCTCCACTGCCCGTACGCGTCCCAGTCGGTCAGCTGGGCCCAGAGCTTCGCGGCGGGCGCCTCGATGCGTGATTCCGCGGTGACTTCAGCCATGCGTCCACCCCTTCTCGTCGGGTACGTGCGGCGGAAGGTAGCCCCGGCGCGCGGAACATACAAGACTGACGACCTGTCAGATACTGGGGTTCCCGGCCGGATGATCTCGGGTGCGTCTCAACAGGCGTCTCGCGGGAGACACTCCTGTCCGGCCCTGTCATGATGACCGGATGCAAGCGTCAGGTAAGAACGCCGGACTGGGCCTCGCCCTCGTCTCGGCATGCGCGTTCGGCGGTTCGGGTGTCGCGGCGAAGCCGCTGATCGAGGCGGGTCTGGACCCGCTGCACATGGTGTGGCTCAGGGTGGCCGGGGCGGCCCTGGTGCTGTCCCCGCTCGCCTGGCGGCACCGGTCCCTGGTGCGGCGCAAGCCCCTGCTGCTGGCCGGCTTCGGGCTGGTCGCCGTCGCGGGCGTGCAGGCCTTCTACTTCGCCTCCCTGTCCCGGATCCCGGTGGGCGTGGCCCTGCTGCTGGAGTACCTGGGCCCCGCGCTGCTGCTCGGCTACATACGCTTCGTGCAGCGCAAGCCCGTGACCCGCGCGGCCGCCGCCGGGGCGGCGGTGGCCGTCGCCGGGCTGGCCTGCGTGGTCGAGATCTGGGCCGGGCTGCGCCTGGACGCCTTCGGGGTGCTCCTCGGCCTCGCGGCCGCCTGCTGCCAGGCCTTCTACTTCGTCTTCGCGGACCAGGGAGCCGACGCCGAGGACGCGCCGGACCCGCTGGGCGTGATCGCGCACGGCATGATCGTCGGCGCCCTGGTGATGACCGTGATCGCCCGCCCGTGGCAGATCGACTGGCAGGTGCTGGGCGGGGACGCCGCCATGGGCGACGTCCGGGTCCCGGCCCTGGCGCTGCTGGGCTGGGTGGTGCTGGTCGCCACCGTGTTCGCGTACCTGACCGGTGTGGTCTCCGTGCGCAAGCTCTCGCCGCAGGTCGCGGGCGTGGTGGCCTGCCTGGAGGCGGTCGTCGCCACCGTCCTGGCCTGGGTACTGCTCGGCGAGCAGCTCTCCGGCCCGCAGGTCCTGGGCGGCGCGCTGGTGCTCGGCGGCGCCTTCATCGCGCAGTCCTCGCGGCCCGCCCCGGTGCCCGTGCAGGAGGCGCCGCTGCCCGCGGCGCAGGACCGGGAGCCGGCCGGCGCGTAGCTGCCCGCAAGGGGGGATTCCGGTCAGGGGTGGCCGGCGCGGCGGAGGCCGCGTAGGGTGCCGGTCATGCCTTCCACCGTTTTCTCCGCCGTCCTTCCGCCGCCGGCCGCCTAGCGCGGGCGGCTGCCTCCAGAACGACGAACGACCCGCCCGGGGAGCCCCGGGCCGGTGCGCGCTGCCCGCGAAGCGATGACCTCATGTCCTCGTCCTTCACGCATGCGCGGAGAAACACGTGTCGAACCACTCGCCCGCCGCCGGGCGCAGCCTGCTGTACCTCGTCGTCGCCGGAGCCGCCTGGGGCACCGCCGGGGCGGCCGCATCCCTCCTCTTCCTGGCCAGTGACCTCGGTCCGCTCGCCCTGTCCTTCTGGCGCTGCGCCGGCGGGCTGGCGGTGCTGCTCGGGGTGCTCGCCGTACGCCGCCGCCCCGCGCGGGCGGCCCGGCCCGCCCGGCCTTCGGCGGCTTCGCTGATCGCCACCGGGCTGATGTTCACCCTGTTCCAGGCCGCCTACTTCGGGGCCGTGCGCGAGACCGGCCTGGCGGTCGGCACCGTGGTCACCCTCGGGGCGGGGCCCGTGCTGATCGCGCTGGGCGGCCGGTACTGGATGGGCGAGCGGCTGGGCCGGGGCGGGGTGGTCGCCGTCGGCGGTGCCCTGGCGGGGCTGGCCGTACTGGTGCTGGGCTCCGGGGGCGGTGAGGTGCGGCCGCTCGGGGTCGGCTGGGCGCTGCTGTCGGCCGCCGGGTACGCGGCGATGACGCTGCGGGCGCGGTGGCTCGGGCGGCGCGGGGCGGGCGGGGACCCGCTGGTCACCACCGCGTGGTCGGTGGCGGTGGGTGCGGTGTGCCTGCTGCCGCTCGCGGCGGTGGAGGGGCTGCTGCCGCACACCGCCGAGCCGGCGCGGGTGCTCTGGCTGCTGGTGTACGTGGCCGTGGTGCCGACGGCGCTGGCGTACGCGCTGTACTTCACCGGGGCCGCGGCGGTGCGCGCCGCGACGGTGTCGGTGGTCATGCTGATCGAGCCGGTCAGCGCGGCGGTGATCGCCGTCGCGGTGCTCGGGGAGCGGCTGACCGGCGCCGTGGTGCTGGGCACCGTACTGCTGCTGGCGGCGGTCGGGGCGCTGATCGCGGCCGAGGCGCGCAGGCCCGCGGGCGGTGTGCGCCGCGTGGCCGGCGGCGGGCCGGAGGACCGGCCCGCCCAGGAGCCTCAGAGCGCGGTGATGTAGTCCGGGACGGCGATGCCGGGGGCCAGGCCGGCGGCCGGGACGGGGGTCCCGTACGCCGGCGCCACCGGGACCACGCCCGACCAGTGGGGCAGGTCCAGGTCATCGGCGTCGTCGTTCGGGCCGCCCGTGCGGACCTTCGCGGACACCTCGTTCAGGTCGAGCCGGATCACCGCCGTGGCGGCCAGCTCCTTGGCGTTGGCGGGCCGGGAGTCCGCCGAGCGGCCGGGCACGACCTGGTCGACCAGGGCGTCCAGTGCGATCCGGCGCTCCTCCTCGTCCGTGACCTGGTAGGCGGTGCCGTGCACGACCACCGAGCGGTAGTTCATCGAGTGGTGGAAGGCGGACTTGGCCAGCACCAGGCCGTCCACGTGCGTCACCGTGAGGCAGACCGCCAGGCCCGGGTCGGCCTTCCCGGCGGCCAGCAGCGGGCGCGAGCCGGTGGAGCCGTGCACGTAGAGGGTCTCGCCCACGCGGCCGTAGAGCGTGGGGAGGACCACCGGCGCGCCGTCGCGGACGAACCCGAGGTGGCACAGGTAGGCCTGGTCGAGTATCGAGTGCACCGTCTCGCGGTCGTAGCGCGCACGCTCGCGGGCGCGGCTCGGGACGGTGCGGTCGGTGGGTTCGTAGCCGGCGACGGCGGTGGCGCTCATGGTGCGTACTCCATTGCACTAGTGCATAATGTCGTTTGTGCTAGGAGAGTATCTGATCAGTGGGCGCCGCGCATCGGAAATCGCGGCCAGTGTCGAAACCGGTGTCGGATCGGGCGCGCTCGCGCCGGGGGCGCTGCTCCCGCCGATGCGCGAACTCGCGGCCGCGCTGGGGGTGAACCCCAACACCGTGGCCGCCGCGTACCGCACCCTGCGCGAACGCGGGGTCATCGAGACCGACGGACGGCGCGGCAGCCGGGTGCGGGCCCGCCCCGCGACCGCCCCGCGCGACGTGGGGCACATGCCGGTGCCCGAGGGCGTACGCGACGTCGCGCAGGGCAACCCGGACCTGGCCCTGCTGCCCCCGCTGGACGGGGCGCTGGCCGCCGCCGCCCGGCGGTACGCCGCAGCCCCGACCCTGTACGGGCAGGACCCGGTGGTCCCGGACCTCGCCCGGCTCGCCCGCGCCGGCTTCGAGGCCGACGGGGTCCCGCCCGGGGCCCTGGCGGTGACCTCGGGGGCGCTGGACGGCATCGAGCGCGTGCTGGCCGCGCACCTGCGGGCCGGGGACGCGGTGGCCGTCGAGGACCCGGGCTGGGGGAGCGTGCTGGACCTGGCCCCCGCCCTCGGCCTGCGGGTGGTCCCGGTGGCCGTCGACGACGAGGGGCCGGTGCCGGAGTCGGTGGCCCGGGCACTGGCGGAAGGGGCGCGGGCCCTGGTGGTCACCGCCCGCGCGCAGAACCCGACCGGCGCCGCCGTCTCCGCGGCCCGGGCGGCGGCGCTCCGGGAGCTGCTGGCCGGCCGTCCCGAGGTGCTGCTCATCGAGGACGACCACGGCCACGGGATCGTCGACCTGCCGCTGTGCCCCCTCGGCGGGGTGACCCGGCACTGGGCGCTGATCCGCTCGACGGCGAAGGCGTACGGCCCCGACCTGCGGCTCGCGGTGCTCACGGGTGACGCGGTGACGATGGACCGGGTCCGGGGACGGCAGCGGCTGGGCCCGGGGTGGGTGAGCCGGCTGCTCCAGTACGCGGTGGTCGACCTGTGGACCTCCGGCGCCGTGGACGGGGAGGCCGTGGCCCGCTCGTACGGGCTGCGCCGGGACGGCCTGGTCGCCGCGCTCGCGGAGCGGGGCGTACGGGCACACGGGCGCAGCGGGATGAACGTGTGGGTGCCCGTCGCCGACGAGACGGCGGCGGTCACCCGGCTGCTCGCGGCCGGCTGGGCGGTGCGCCCCGGGGCCGGCTACCGCGTCCAGGCGGGCCCCGGGGTGCGGATCACCGTCTCCGGGCTGGACCCGGCGGAGGTCGGGGGCCTGGCCGACGCGGTGGCCGCGGCGGTCCGCCCGGCGGCCGGGGGGCGCTTCGACTGAGACGCGCGACGCCCCCGGCGCGGCGTGCGGCGGGGGCGGGCGTGGGGCGGGGTCGTCCGGTCAGGCGGCCTTGCGCGGAGCGGACCGGGACTGGGTCAGGGCCGCGCCCGCCAGGATGACCGCCGCGCCGACCGGGGTGTTCCAGTGCAGCTGCTCGCCCAGGACCAGGACGCCGGCGGTGGTGGCGATGACCGGGATGAAGTAGGTGACCATCTGCGCGGTGGTCGGCCCGATCTCCGAGACCAGCCCGTACTGGATCTGCAGCGCCATCCCGGTGCCCAGGGCGCCCAGCGCGACCACGGCGAGCGTCGGCCACAGCGGGAAGCCGGCCGGGGCCGGGGTGAACAGCGCGCTGACGGCGGCCAGCTGGACGGTGGAGACCATGAGCTGGGCCCCGGTGAGCGCCACCGGGGAGCCGGGGGTGCCGGCCAGCGTGCGGCGGACGTAGATCCAGCCGATCGGGTAGGAGAGCGAGGCCAGCAGGGCCAGCGCGGTGCCCTTGGCGTCGACGCCCGCGAAGCCCTGCCAGGCGCCGAGCACCGTCAGCACGCCCAGGAAGCCGATGCCCAGCCCCGCGAAGCGGCGCCGCGTGGGGCGGTCCTCGGACAGCGCCACCAGCGAGAGCGCCATGCCCCACAGCGGGGAGGTGGCGTTGCAGATGCCCGCCAGGCTGGAGGGGATGCTCTGCTCGGCGTAGGCGAAGAGCGAGAACGGGACGGTGTTCAGCAGGAGCGCCGCCACCGCGAGGTGGCCCCAGGTGCGCCGGCCGCGCGGGAGCGGCTCCCGGCGCACCAGCAGCACCACCAGGAGGGCGAGCGCCCCGAAGAACACCCGGCCGAGGGCGACCTGGAAGGGGGCGAACGCCTCGGTGCCGACCTTGATCAGGAGGAAGCTGAAGCCCCACACCACCGAGAGGAGGGCGAACCGCAGGCGCCAGTCCAGGCGGGCGGCGCCACCGGCACCGCGGCGGGCCGGCTGTCGGACGGGGGAGTGGGCGGTGGTGCGGGAGGTGGTCGGTGCGCTCATGAGGTTCACTCTGCTGCGCCCGACCTCGTAGGACAAGCGAGAGTTCCTTCGGCGGAAGGCGTAGCATCGCTTACATGTTGAACCTGGAGCGCCTGCGCACCCTTGACGCCCTCGCCCGCCACGGCTCGGTCAGCGGTGCGGCGGGGGGCCTCCATGTGACCACATCGGCGGTCTCCCAGCAGATGGCCAAGCTGGAGCGGGAGGTCGGCCAGCCGCTGCTCGCCAAGAACGGGCGCGGGGTCCGGCTCACGGACGCGGGACGGCTGCTCGCCGACCACGCCGCCCGGATCATCTCCCAGGTGGAGCTCGCGCAGGCCGACGTGGAGGCCCAGCGGGGCTGCGCGGTGGGGGAGTTGCGGATCGGGGCCTTCCCCACCGCCATGCGGGGGCTGCTGCCCCGCGCCCTCGGCGCGCTGCGGGCCGCCCATCCCGAACTGCGGGCCATGGTGCGGGAACGGGAGCCCGAGGAGAGCATGGCGGCCGTCGTGCGCGGCGACCTGGACATGGCGCTGGCCATCGACTGGCACAACAAGCGGATGCCGGTGCCGGCCGAACTGTCCCGTGTCCACCTGCTGGACGACGCCGCCGACATCGCGGTCCCCGCGGGACACCCGCTGGCCGGGCGCGCCGAGATCTCCCTCGGGGACCTCGCCGACGACGACTGGATCTCGTGGAACGAGGGGCAGTTCTGCCACGAGTGGCTGGTGTTCACCCTGCGCGGCATCGGGGTCGAGCCGCGCATCGCGCACATCGCCGAGGAGCACCACACCCAGCTGGCCTTCGTGGAGGCCGGGCTGGGCGTCTGCGTGACGCCCCGGCTGGGCCGCGGACCGGTGCCGCCCGGCGTGCGGCTGCTGCCGGCGGTCGACACCGTCCGCCGTCACGTGTACGCCGTCTGGCGGACGGACGCGGGCCGCCGGCCCTCCGTCAGGGCCGCCGTCGAGGCCCTCCAGGAGGCGGCCGCGGCGGTGTAGCGGCCGGTCACATTTTGCGGAAGTCCCAGGACACCACCGAGTCCGGGGTGAGGCGGATCCAGGCGTGGCGGCCGTCGTGCGGCATCTCCTCGATCCCGAAGTTCTTGCGGGGGAAGAGCCGTTCCGGCTCCAGCAGCTCGGGGCAGGGCTCGCCGGTGCGCGGCGCCTCGCCCACGAAGACCGCGCGGCCGGACAGCTCGACCCCGCGCAGTTCCCCGTACTCCTCCCCGGCGTCCACCACGACCGAGATCCGCGGGTCGGCCCGCAGGTCGGCCCAGCGGCGGCTGCGCGTGATCGAGTACAGCCACAGCGAGGTGCCGTCCCAGGCGAACCACAGGGCGCCGACGTGCGGACGCCCGTCCGGGGAGACCGTGGCCACCCGGCAGGTGCGCTGCTCCCGCAGGAACGCGTCCACCTCCTTGCCGCTCATCATGATCCGCCGGCCCCGCCGCTGCGCCGCCCGGGCGCCCGTCCCGTCCATCCGTCCCGCACCCCTTCACATCTGACTGTGTGTCAGGAATCATGCGTGCTCTTCCGTCGCCACGCCAGGGGGAGTCATGCCGGAACTCGATCCAGCCACCACCGCGCTGCTCACCGTGGAGTGCCAGAACGGTGTGGTGGGCGAGGAGAGCGCCCTGCCCGAGCTGGCCAAGGAGGCCCGGGACTCGGGGATGCTGGACCGGGTCGCCGCGCTCGTGGAGGCCGCCCGCGGGGCCGGGGTGCAGGTGGTGCACGCGGTCGCCGAGCGGCGGCCCGACGGACTCGGGGCCAACACCAACGCGCGGCTGTTCCGGGCCGCCGGGAAGCTGCCCGTACGCCAGCTGACCGGGAGCGACGCGGTGCGGGTCGCCGCGCCCGTCACCGTGGACGGCCGGGACCTCGTGGTCCGCCGGCTGCACGGGCTCTCCCCGATGGCCGGCACCGGCCTGGACGCCCTGCTGCGCAACCTCGGCGTCCGCACGCTCGTCGTCACCGGGGTCTCCTCGAACATCGCGATCCCCAACACCGTCTTCGACGCCGTCAACCTCGGCTACGAGGTCGTGGTCCCGTGCGACGCCATCGCCGGGGTGCCCGCGTCCTGCACCGCCGAGGTGATCCGCAACTCCCTCGTGCTGGTGGCGTCTATCACCACGGCCGAGGAGCTGCTAATGCGGTGGGCCCCGCCGCTCTGACCCCCGTAACCTGGGCGGATGCTGTCCGAAGTGATCGCGACCCGCTACGTCACGCCCTTGCGTGAGGGCGGCTCGCTCCCGGGGATCGTCGAGGCCGACGATCTCGGTACCTACGTCATGAAATTCACCGGAGCCGGCCAGGGCCGCAAGACCCTGGTCGCCGAAGTCGTCTGCGGGCGCCTCGCCCAGCGGCTGGGACTGCGGGTCCCGCGGCTGGTGCAGATGCAGCTCGACCCCGTCATCGGGCTCGCCGAGCCCGACCAGGAGGTCCAGGAGCTGCTCAAGGCCAGCGGCGGGCTCAACCTCGGCATGGACTACCTGCCCGGCTCGATCGGCTTCGATCCCCTCGCGTACCGGGCCGACCCGGTCGAGGCGGGACGCGTCGTCTGGTTCGACGCGCTGATCAACAACGTCGACCGGTCCTGGCGCAACCCGAACATGCTGGTCTGGCACGGGGACCTGTGGCTCATCGACCACGGCGCCACCATGATCTGGCACCACAACTGGCCCACCGCCCAGGCCGCCGCCGCCAAGCCCTACAACGCCTCGGACCACGTCCTGGCCCCCGTGGGCCCGGACATCGCGGCCGCCGCCGCCGAACTGGCCCCGCTGGTCACCGAGGAACTGCTCACCGAGGTCACCGCCGACGTCCCCGACGAGTGGCTCGTCGACGAGCCGGGCTTCGACTCCACGGACGCGGTACGCCGCGCCTATGTGGAGGCGCTGCTGCCGCGCGCCGCCACGATCCACGAGAGGATCACCATGGAGGCCGAGGTCAGGCAGCGGTCCGGTCCGCCGGGCTGGCTCGCCGAGCGCCTCCCTCCCCAGTCGGACAAGAACAAGAAGAAGAGCGGCGACGAGTGACCAAGCGGGACGTGTTCGAATACGCGCTGGTGCGCGTGGTGCCCCGGATGGAGCGCGGCGAGTGCTTCAACGCCGGAGTCATCGTCTACTGCCGGGCGCACTCCTACGTCGCCGCGCGCACCCACCTCGACGAGGCGAAGCTCCTCGCCCTGGACCCCGGGGCCGACGTGGCCGGGGTGCGGGCCGCGCTGCGCGGTGTCGAGGGGCTGTGCGCGGGCGGCGAGGAGGCCGGGCAGGCGGCGGGGGACGACGCGGGGCGCAGGTTCCGCTGGCTGATCGCCCCCCGCAGCACGGTGGTGCAGCCCGGTCCGGTGCACACCGGCCTGACGGCCGATCCCGCCGCCGAGGTGGAACGCCTGCTGGAGCTGCTGGTCCGCTGATTTCCGGGCAGGTCCGCGCCGCTGGCGCAGGGAGCCGTTGACACGGGGTGTCAGGGCTCCTAGCGTCTCCTCAGCTGAGGCTACTAAGCGGTTGCTCACCTCCGGGCGGCCGCCTCTCAAGGGCGAGGAGAACAGCATGTCCACCACCGAGCAGCGCGTCGCCATCGTGACCGGGGCGGCCCGGGGCATCGGCGCGGCCACCGCGATCCGGCTGGCCGCCGAAGGCCGGGCGGTCGCCGTGCTCGACCTCGACGAGGCCGCCTGCAAGGACACCGTCGAG
This sequence comes from Streptomyces sp. NPDC044002, assembly GCF_056434525.1. Taxonomy (NCBI): domain Bacteria; kingdom Bacillati; phylum Actinomycetota; class Actinomycetes; order Kitasatosporales; family Streptomycetaceae; genus Streptomyces; species Streptomyces sp. NPDC044002. The sequence goes on along the minus strand of NZ_JBWKEZ010000022.1, from coordinate 79,814 downwards.
GCGATCACGGCGGCCGGCGGCAGGGCCCTCGCGGTCGGCTGCGACGTCTCCGACGCCGCCCAGGTGGAGGCGGCCGTCGAGCGGGTCGCGAGCACGCTCGGCGCCCCGACGGTCCTCGTCAACAACGCGGGCGTGCTCCGCGACAACCTGCTCTTCAAGATGAGCGACACCGACTGGGACACCGTCATGAACGTGCACCTGCGCGGCGCGTTCCTGATGGCGAGGGCCTGTCAGAAGTACATGGTGGAGGCCAAGTTCGGCCGCGTCGTGAACCTCTCCAGCAGCTCGGCGCTCGGCAACCGGGGCCAGGCCAACTACGCCGCCGCCAAGGCCGGCCTGCAGGGCTTCACCAAGACCCTGGCCATCGAACTGGGCAAGTTCGGCATCACGGCCAACGCCGTCGCCCCGGGCTTCATCGCGACCGAGATGACCGCGCAGACCGCCGAGCGCGTCGGCATGGGCTTCGAGGAGTTCCAGCTGGCCGCGGCCTCGCAGATCCCGGTGCAGCGGGTGGGCCGTCCGGACGACATCGCCAATGCCATCGCCTTCTTCACGGGCGAGGACGCCGGCTTCGTCTCCGGCCAGGTCCTGTACGTGGCCGGCGGCCCGCTCAACTGACGTTCCCACGAGAGGCGGGCGTACGACATGACGGACAGCGGTATCGACAGCGGTGTCGGCGGCGGCGCCGACAGCGGCAAGGTCGCCCTGGTCACCGGGGCGAGCCGGGGGATCGGCTACGGGATCGCCGAGGCGCTCGTCGCCCGGGGCGACCGGGTCGTGATCACCGGGCGCAACGAGGACGCGCTCAAGGAGGCCGTGGAGCGGCTCGGCGCGGACCGGGTGATCGGGGTGGCCGGCAAGGCGCACGACGAGGCCCACCAGGCCCTCGCCGTGGAGCGGGCGATGGAGGCCTTCGGACGCGTCGACTTCCTGGTGAACAACGCGGGCACCAATCCGGTGTTCGGCCCGATCGCCGACCTGGACCTCGGGGTGGCGCGCAAGGTCTTCGAGACCAACGTGATCTCGGCGCTCGGCTTCGCCCAGCGGACCTGGCACGCCTGGCAGAAGGACCACGGCGGGGCGATCGTGAACATCGCCTCCATCGCCGGGGTCTCCGCCTCGCCCTTCATCGGGGCGTACGGGATGAGCAAGGCCGCGATGATCAACCTGACCCTCCAGCTCGCGCACGAGATGGCGCCGGCGGTGCGGGTCAACGCGATCGCCCCGGCGGTGGTCAAGACCAGGTTCGCGCAGGCGCTCTACGAGGGCCGCGAGCAGGAGGCCGCGGCCGCCTACCCGCTCGGCCGGCTCGGGGTCCCGGAGGACATCGGCGGAGCCGCCGCATTCCTGACATCTGCACAAGCGGAATGGATCACCGGACAAACTCTCGTCGTCGACGGGGGAATGTTCCTCAATGCCGGTGTGCACTGACCGATAACCGGACGCATTTGCCTCCAAACGGGAGGCAAATGCGTATCGAATCGGTCCGAAATCGGTCAAGTGCCTCACGAAACCTACCCATTGGATTTGTGATGCACTGCGGTAGGGTCTGCCGCACCCCTGGCTGATCGAGGAGCGTGCACGTGTTCAACCGGACCAGATGCCTGCAGATCGCTGCGGCCGTTGCGTCCATATCCCTGCTGGCAGGATGCGGCCTGTTCTCGGACGACGGTGACGCCGCCGCGAAGCGCATCACCGTCGGCACCATGAGCGCGCCCAGCACCCTCGACCCGGCCGCGGCCTGGGACGGCTCCTGGGAGCTGTACCGCAACGTCTACCAGACCCTGCTGGCCTTCCCCACGGGCAGCACCAAGCCCCAGCCGGACGCGGCCCAGAGCTGCGAGTTCACCGACGCGGCGAACACCGCCTACCGCTGCACCCTGCGCAAGGGCCTGAAGTTCTCCGACGGCGAGGTGCTGGACGCCAAGGCGGTCAAGCACTCCCTGGACCGGATCCGGACGATCAACCACAAGTCCGGCCCCGCCGGCCTCTTCAACAGCCTGGACAAGATCGAGGCGCCGGACGCGCTCACGGTCGTCTTCCACCTGAAGACCCCCGACGCGACCTTCCCGTACGTCCTGGGCTCCCCGGCGGCCTCCCTGGTCGCACCGAAGGAGTACCCGGCCAACAAGGTCCGCCAGGACAACAAGGTCGTCGGCTCCGGCCCCTACGTCCTGACCTCGTACACGGAGGGCGGCGAGGCGGTCCTCGGCCGCAACGAGACCTACACCGGCTTCGCCAACCGCCAGAACGACGGCGTGACGATCCGCTACTTCGCCGACTCGAAGAAGATGATCGCGGCCCTCAAGGGCAAGGAGATCGACGCCACCTACCGCGGCCTCTCCGCCGCGGAGATCAAGGACCTCCAGACCCCCGCCTCGCACGCCCAGGGCGTCCAGGTCGTGGAGAACGTCGGCGCCGAGATCCGCTACCTGGTCTTCAATCCGAACGACCCGCTGGTCAACAAGCCGGCCGTGCGCCAGGCGATCGCCCAGGTCATCGACCGCGGCGCGATCGTCTCCAAGGTCTACCAGGGCACCGCCGAGCCGCTGTACTCGATGGTCCCCAAGGGTGTCGTGGGCCACAAGACGCCCTTCTACGACATCTACGGCAACCCCGACGTCGCGAAGGCCAAGAAGATCCTCACGGCCGCCGGGATCACCCAGAAGGTGGAGCTGACCTTCTGGTACACCACCGACCGCTACGGCGCCTCCACCGCCGACGAGTTCACCGAGATCAAGCGGCAGCTCGAGGAGAGCGAACTCTTCAAGATCAACCTGCGCGGCCAGCCGTGGAAGACCTTCCAGGAGGGCTACCAGAACGGCCAGTACCCGGTCTTCGGCCGAGGCTGGTTCCCCGACTTCCCGGACCCCGACAACTTCATCGCGCCGTTCGTCGGCAAGGAGAACGCGGTCGGCACCCCGTACGAGCCGGCGAAGATCCAGACCGAGCTGCTGCCCAAGTCCCGCCGCGAGGGCGACCGGTCGGCAGGCGTCAAGGAGTTCGAGGAGGCCCAGCAGATCTTCGCCCAGGACGTCCGGCTGCTGCCGCTGTGGCAGGGCAAGCTGTACGTCGGCGCGCGCGAGGACATCGCCGGCGCCGAGCGGGCCCTGGACCCGCAGACCGCAATGCAGATGTGGGAGCTGCGCCGCAAGACCAGCTGGTGATCCCGGGGCGGTGCCCGGGTGGCGGCGTTGTCAGTGGTCCCCGGTAGGTTCGGATCAGTTGCACGAACTTGTACCGGAGGTTGTCGACGTGACCCAGATGCTGCCCGAGTCCTGGCTCCCCGTCCTCGGCGGGGAGCTGGACCAGCCCTACTTCAAGGAACTCACCGAGTTCGTCGAGAAGGAGCGGGCGAACGGGCCGGTCTACCCGCCCCGCGAGCAGGTCTTCGCGGCCCTGGAGGCCACGCCGTTCGACAAGGTGAAGGTCCTGGTCCTCGGCCAGGACCCCTACCACGGCGCCGGCCAGGGACACGGCCTGTGCTTCTCCGTGCAGCCCGGGGTCAAGACCCCGCCCTCGCTGCGCAACATCTACAAGGAGATGAAGGAGGAGCTCGGCCTGCCGGTCCCGGACAACGGGTACCTGATGCCGTGGGCCGAGCAGGGCGTCCTGCTGCTCAACGCCGTTCTCACCGTCCGTGAGGCCGAGCCCAACTCCCACAAGGGCAAGGGCTGGGAGAAGTTCACCGACGCCGTGATCCGCGCCGTGTCCGAGCGCCCCGACCCGGTCGTCTTCGTGCTCTGGGGCGCCTACGCCCAGAAGAAGATCCCGCTCATCGACGAGGAGCGCCACGTGATCGTCAAGGGCGCCCACCCCTCGCCGCTGTCGGCCAAGAAGTTCTTCGGCTCCCGGCCCTTCACGCAGATCAACGAGGCCGTGGCCGCCCAGGGCCATGAGCCGATCGACTGGCGGATCCCGGACCTGGGCTGACACCACCCCGCGCCTCGGCGCCAGAGCCGGTGCCTCCGGCTAGCTTCTTGATGACCGGACCGGAGCGGGTCCGGCGGAGCGAGCCGGAGGCCCCGTTGAGGGAGCAGCAGCAGGAGGCGTCGGAGGACGCCGTCATGACCAGGATCGGCCAGGCCGTCATCCTGCTGCACGCCGGGGACCGCGAGGAGGCCCGCAACCGGCTCGGCGCGATCTGGTCCGAGATCGGCGAGGGCGGAGACTCCCTCCACCGCTGCACCCTCGCGCACTACCTGGCCGACGCCCAGGACGACCCCGCCGACGAACTGGCCTGGGACCTGCGGGCGCTGACCGCCGCCGACTGCCTCGGCGAACGGCTCGGGGAGCCCCTGCCCGGGCGGGCCGAGCCGCATCCGGCCGTGCGGGTGTTCTACCCGTCGCTGCACCTCAGCCTCGCCGCCGACTACGCCAAGCTGCGCCGGCCCGACGAGGCCCGGGTCCACCTCGCGCGGGCCCGGGCGGCCACCGGAGCGCTGTCCGACGACGGGTACGGGAACGGGGTGCGGGCCGCCATCGCCCGCCTGGAGCGCCGGCTGGCGGCGGAGGCGGGCCCGGGCCCCGGGCCGTTCCCCGAGCAGGCGTAGGGCCGGCGCGGGCGCCACTGCGGTGGCCCGCCGCCGGGCACCCGTACGGGCTCTGCGGGCGGTGCCTCCGCCCCCGGCGCGGGCGGCGTGGGCTGTGACTCCGTCGGCCGGCTGTCCGTACGGCCCCTACGCCGCTCCTTCAGCCGGCCCCGGCGCCCCCGGCGCTCTCGACGCCCGCGCAGATCCGGGCCTCCGGGCCGTCGGGGTCCCAGTTGCCGTGCCGGCGGCCCAGCGCGCACACGTCCGCCGGCCGGACCGGCAGCTCCCGTGCCAGCCCGGGCGGCAGCTCGGCATGCTGCCCCGAGCCGTGCGCATGCCCCGGCGGGCCCCCGTCGCCGTGCCCGCCCGGCTCGGCCGGCACCGGGATGTCGGGCACCCCTGCGGCGGCCCCCGCGGCCTCCCCGTCCCCGGTGCGCGGCCCGGGCACCGCGCGCGCCGCGCCCCGGCCCGCCGCCGTCGGGGCCGACGGGCGCACGCCCTCCCGGGGAACCGCCTTCAGCGCCTCCAGGGCGGGCGCCTGCACGACCACGGGCAGCGCCCCCGGCCCGCCGCGCGGCTCGTGCCGGGGCGGCGGCCCGCCGGCGGGGGCCGCCGCCGGGACAGGCTGGGCGGGGTTGACGCTCACACAGCCGGAGACGGCCGAGACGGCCGAGACGGCACAGGCGGCGCCGAGAAGCAGCTTCGTCGAGGTTCGGGTTGGGTGCACCCGCGCAACTCTGCTGTGCGAGCACCCCGTTGTGAAAACCCTGGACCGATATTCACCCCGCACGGGTGACGGGGAGGGGGTGTCCGGCGGACACCGGACGCCGGGCACCGGACACCGGCCCGGGCCCGGCTACTCGCCGGTGGCGCCGTCGATGTGCTCGCGCAGCAGGTCCGCGTGCCCGTTGTGCCGGGCGTACTCCTCGATCATGTGGGTGTAGATCCAGCGCAGGCTGAAGACCTCCCCGCGGTGGTGGCTCGCGGCGTCCGACAGCGCCTCCAGGGAGCGGTCCGCGGCCGCCTGCCGGGCCAGTTCGACCTCGGTCCGCCAGACCTGCTCGGAATCGGCCCAGGTGTCCGCGTCGGTGAAGTGGAAGTCCCCGTCCCGGTTTTCCCGGGTGCTGTACAGGTCGGGCAGGTCCGCACCGAGGGCGATCTCCCGGAACCAGTACCGCTCCACCTCCGCCATGTGCCGCACCAGGCCCATCAGGCTCAGCGAGGAGGGCGCGAGCGCCGTGAGGCGCAGCTGCTCCTCGGAGAGGCCCTCGCACTTCCAGGCGAGGGTGGAGCGGTGGTAGTCCAGCCAGCCGTCCAGCATCTCCCGCTCGCCGGCGGTGGTGGAGGGTTCGGGGCGGTGCGATCCGTTCGAGTTCATGGTCCACATCCTGGACGAACGCGCCCCCTCCCACCAGGGATTAAGCTGCCGCTGTCCCATACGGCACATACCAGGAGGCTCCCGGTGAAGGTCGGCGTCATCGGACTCGGCGACATCGCGCAGAAGGCGTACCTGCCCGTCCTCACCACCCGTCCCGGGATCGAGCTGCACCTGCAGACCCGTACCCCGGCCACCCTCGAACGGATCGGCGACGTCCACCGCGTACCGCGCGAGCGCCGCCACACCACGCTGGACTCCCTGCTCGCCGAAGGCCTCGACGCCGCCTTCGTGCACGCCCCCACGGACACCCACCCGGTGATCGTGGAGCGGCTGCTGGACGCGGGCGTGCCGACCTACGTGGACAAGCCGCTGGCCTACGAGCTGGCCGACTCGCGGCGCCTGGTGGAGCGCGCCGAGGAGCTCGGCGTCGGCCTCTTCGTCGGCTTCAACCGCCGCCACGCGCCCGGCTACACGCTGTGCGCCGACCACCCGCGCGACCTGATCGTCATGCAGAAGAACCGGGTCGGGCTGCCCGAGGACCCCCGCACCCTGGTCCTGGACGACTTCATCCACGTCGTCGACACCCTGCGCTTCCTGCTGCCCGGCGAGGCCGACCACGTCGACGTCCGGGCCGTGGTGCGCGAGGGGCTGATGTCCCAGGTGGTGCTCCAGATGTCCGGCGAGGGTTTCACCGCCCTGGGGATCATGAACCGGCGGTCCGGGTCCGCCGAGGAGGTCCTGGAGGTGTCCGGCCAGGACTCCAAGCGTCAGGTGTTCAACCTCGCCGAGGTGGTCGACCACCGGGGTCAGCCCACCGTGCGCCGGCGCGGGGACTGGGTCTCCGTCGCCCGCCAGCGCGGCATCGAGCAGGCCGTGGACACCTTCCTGGAGGCCGTGCAGAGCGGCAAGGTGCTCAGCGCCCGGGACGCCCTGCTCACCCACGAGCTGTGCGAGCGGGTGGTGCTGACGGCTCTGGAGCAGGCTTCCGGGGCCTGACCGCCCGTACCCCGCGGGCCGCGCTGTACAGCCCCAGCGCGGCCACGGCGGCGCCGGCGGGCCAGTTCCCGAAGCGGACGAACGGGGTCGTGCCCCGGGCGAGCGGCACCTCGTACACGGCCGCCGTGCTCGCCGAGGCGGACAGGGCGGGCCCGACCCGGGCGCCCGAGGGCCCGTACACCGCGCTCACACCGGTCAGGGTCGCGTGGACCACCGGGCGGCCCGTCTCGGCGGCGCGCAGGGCCGCGAGGGAGGCGTGCTGGGCCGGTGCCCAGCTGTCCTGGAAGGTCGAGGTCGCCGACTGCGCGACCAGCACACCGGCCCCCTCGCGGACCAGGTGCCGGCTCATGTCGGGGAAGGCCGACTCGAAGCACACCAGCGGGCCCAGCCGCACCCCGCCGGGCAGGTCCATCACCACCGGGGCCGCGCCGCGCCTGCGGTCCTCGCCCGCCGCCTTGCCGACCGAGGTGGCCCAGCCGAGCACCGAGCGGGCCGGCACGTACTCGCCGAAGGGGACCAGCCGCATCTTGTCGTACCGGTCACCGGTGGGCCCCTCCGGGCCGACCAGCACCGAACTCTTGTAGATCCCGGGCCGGTCCGAGCGCCGGGCGTCCACGTTCACCAGCAGCGGGGCGCCGAGCTCCGCCGACAGGGCCGCCAGCCGCCGCGACAGGTCGGGCCGCGCCGCCAGGTCCGCGCCGACGCCGCTCTCGCCCCACACCACCAGGCCGGGGTGCGCCCCCGCCAGGCCCCGCGTGAGCCGCTCCTCGACGTCGAACCGCCGCTCCGCACCGTCCGCCCCGCCAACCAGGCCCGGCTGTACGACGGCCACCCGCAGCCCGCCCGACACCTCGGGCCGCGGCAGCCAGAGCCACACCACCCCGGTCAGCACCGCGCACCCCGCCACCGACGCCACCGCCGGAACCCGCGCCCCCGGCACCGCCACCAGCAGCACCACCGCACAGTTCACCGCCACCACCAGCAGGCTCACCAGCCACACCCCGCCCACGGATGCCAGCCGCAGCGCCGGCGGCACCTGCCACTGACTGGCCCCGAGCAGCCCCCACGGCCCGCCCAGCCCCTGCCAGGACCGGGCCAGCTCCGACAGCAGCCAGCCCGCCGGTACGAGGACCAGCCCGGCCGCCGCCCGGCGCGGGCCCGGCACACCGCCGAGCAACTCCCGCACCAGCAGCGCCCAGGGGATCCAGAGCAGCCCCAGCAGCGCGGCGAGGGGGACCAGGAACACGTGCAGGCTCGGCAGCAGCCAGTGGTGCACCGCCACGATGAACCCGGCACCGCCGAGCCAGCCCTCCAGCGCGGCGCGCCGCCCGGTGGGGGCGGAGCGCAGCAGCAGCATCCAGGGCACGAGGACGACGTACGCGGACCACCACAGCCCCGGCGCCGGGAAGGCGAGGCAAGGCAGCGCCCCGGCGGCGACCGCGGCCGCCGCACGCCACCGCCGGGTCCGCTTCGCGAGCAGCATGAGGCGCCTCCGCTTCCAGTGTGGGGCCGCCCCCGGCCGGGCGCGGCCCGGGGCCCGAGGGGCGGCTCAGGCCGACATGCGGCGCCACTTCTCGTGGACCGTGACCCCCGTGAGCCGCCAGCCGTCCGGGGTGCGGGCGAGGGCGAAGGAGTAGCGCCCGGCGGCGACGAAGTTGGGGGCCGTGTCCGGGTCGTCGGGGCCGGCCAGCCGCATCGGGTTCAGGAAGTCCGCCCGGACCTCCGCCGCGTCCCCGGGCCAGCCGCCCTGGTCCTCCAGCCGGATCACCCGGTTGACGATCAGGTGCTGGCGCACCGGGAAGAGCTTCATGGTCTCCGCGAGCCAGTCGGCGACCTCCGCGGCCGGGCCCTCGACCCCGCCGGCCGAGCTGTAGTCGGCCCGTCCGGAGGGCGTGAACAGGGCGCGGTAGGCGGCCCAGTCCCCGTCGTCGACGGCCGCCGCGTACCCCGAGACCACCTCGTCGATGGCGAGACGGTCCATCACCGTCGCCAGGTCCACACGCTGCGTCATCGGGTCAGTGTGGGGCTGCGGGGCGACGAGGCCAAGGGGCGTGCGGCCACTGGTCCGCGCGGTGCGGACTCAGTGACCGGAATGCGCCTCCCGTTGCCGGATCACGACCAGGAACGCGTCGGTGGCCAGGTCCATCACCACCTCCGCCGGCACGCCCTCGCGCATCCGCTGCGCCGCGTACTCCTCCGCGGGCCAGCTCCCCCGCGGACTTCCCGCCGGGAAACGCTCCAGTACCACGCGGCCCATGGGACACCCCCTGCTGTTCGGTTCCAGGCCTCTGCGGGGACAACGACGCGGGGGGGGGGGGGGGGGGGGGGGGGGGGGGGGGGGCGAGGGGGGGGGGGGGGGGGGGGGGGGGGGGGGGGGGGGGGGGGGGGGGGGGGGGACG
>NZ_JBWKEZ010000022.1:0-70502 GCF_056434525.1 Streptomyces sp. NPDC044002 | reverse complement strand
CTCCCAAGCCCCGCGACTCCGCGTACCCCCCCCATCTTTGCGGGCCCAACCCCGGGGGGAGAACACCCACAGGTGCCCCCCCCCCCCCCCCCCCCCCCCCCCCCCCGCGTCGAGTTCCGGCCATGGTCGGCCGGTCGGCCGGGCTAGGAGCCCGACTCGCCCGCGTGCGGGCTGAGCACGTCCGTGCCGATGAGCACGAACAGCACGATGCCGAGCAGGATCCGGTAGACCACGAACGGCATGAAGCTCTTGGTGGAGATGAACTTCATGAACCACGCGATGACGGCGTAGCCGACGAAGAAGGCCAGGACCGTGGCGAAGATGGTCGGCCCCCAGAAGATGTGCCCGGGGTTCTCGGCCACGTCCTTGATCTCGAACGCGCCGGAGGCGAGCACGGCCGGGATGGCCAGGAGGAAGGAGTAACGGGCCGCCGCCTCGCGGGTGAAGCCCAGGAGCAGACCGCCGGAGATCGTCGCACCGGACCGGGAGACGCCCGGGACCAGCGCCATCGCCTGGCACAGACCGAAGATCAGGCCGTCCTTGACGCCCAGTTCGCCCAGCGTCTTGCGCTGCTTGACCACCCGGTGCCGGCCGCCCTCCTCGTCCCGCGAGGCCTGCCAGTCGGCGAAGCCGAGGACCAGACCCATCACGATCAGGGTGGTGGCCGTCAGCCGCAGGTCACGGGCGGGGCCGGTGATCTGGTCCTTGAACAGGACGCCGAGCACGCCGATCGGGATCGAGCCGACGATGACCAGCCAGCCCATCTTGGCGTCCTGCTCGGAGCGCAGCGACTTGGTGTACAGGGAGCGGAACCAGGTGGAGATGATCCGGCCGATGTCCTTGCGGAAGTAGATCAGCACGGCGGCCTCGGTGCCGATCTGGGTGATGGCCGTGAAGGCCGCACCCGGATCGTGCCAGCCCGCGAAAGCCGCGGTCAGCCGCAGGTGGGCGCTGGAGGAGATCGGGAGGAACTCCGTAAGCCCTTGGACGAGACCGAGGATTAGGGATTCGAACCAGCTCATGTCGGTGTGCGCTCGTCCTTGTGATCGTCGGGCAGTTCGGGTCCGATGCTAGGGCCCGTGGGGAGCGGCCGTGACCACTGGGGGGTGCGCGGGGGCGGGCTCGGTGCCGGCGGCGGGTGCGAGGCGGTGCCGCTTGCGCCAGGCGACCGCCGCCGCGACCGCCCCGGAGACCGCGATGAAGCCGAACGAGACCAGGAACGCGGGCGATCCGGGGGAGGAGGCGCTGGCTCCGGCGACCACGTACGCGGCGGTGTTGGGCACCGTACCGAGCGCCGTCGCCAGCAGGAAGGGGAGCCAGCCGCAGCGGGAGACGGCGGCGAGGTAGTTGGCCGCGGCGAAGGGCACCCCGGGGAAGATCCGCACCGCCAGCACCGAGCGGAAGCCGTGCCGACTGAGCTGGCCGTCGGCCGCCTCCAGCCAGCGCCCGCGCAGGTACGGGCGCAACGCCTCCTGCCCCATGACCCGGCCCAGCCCGAAGGCGAGCCCCGCCCCGACCACGGTGCCGCCGACGGCCGCGACCAGCCCGAACTGGGATCCGAAGACCGCCCCGGCGGCGAGGTTGAGCAGCGGCCGGGGCACGAACGCGGCCGTGCACACGCCGTACGCGGCCGCGAACAGCAGCACTCCCGTGCCCACCGGCAGTCCCGGCGGCCAGCCCTGGGACAGCAGCCGCTGGGGCTCGAAGAGCAGGACGCAGACCCCGGCCGCGAGCAGCAGCACGACGAGCAGCGCCAGCCGGGCCATCGGCGCGAGGAGGAGGGACATCCGGGGAGACTAACCGACACATATGGCGCCCCGCCGTAATCCAGGCCTCATCCGGACGGCACCGAGGCCTACTCCGGGCACCGCCCCGGGCGGTGCCCTGCCCTCGGCCGGGCGGCGTCCTGCCCTCGGCCGGGCGGTGTCCCGGCCCGCCCCGGGCGGCCGCCGCGGTAAATCGTTCGACGCGGCGCCCGCCCTCCGGCAGGATCTGCGGCATGTCCAGGTACGCCTTCCCCGCAGCGCCGTCCGCAGTCGCGGACGCGCCGAAGGCTGCCGTCCTCGCCTCCTCCTCGGCCGTCGCCCTCGCAGAGGCCTTCGCCGCAGCGGCACTCGCCGCATTCGACGGCGCACGAAGCTGACCCTTCCCGGATCGTCCGGCGGACCCCGCAGGGGGAGGGTCGGCAGGATCCAGGGGTCCCGATCCAGCTTCGAGCCACGGGAAGAGATCATGGCCAAGACGGCCTTCACCCGCACCAAGCCGCACCTCAACATCGGCACCATGGGCCACGTCGACCACGGCAAGACCACCCTCACCGCCGCCATCACCAAGGTCCTCGCCGAGCGCGGCGGCGCCTCCTTCGTGCCGTTCGACCGCATCGACCGGGCCCCCGAGGAGGCCCGCCGCGGCATCACCATCAACCTCACGCACGTCGAGTACGAGACCGACACCCGGCACTACGCCCACGTCGACATGCCCGGCCACGCCGACTACATCAAGAACATGGTCACCGGCGCGGCCCAGCTCGACGGGGCGATCCTCGTCGTCTCCGCCCTCGACGGGGTCATGCCCCAGACCGCCGAGCACGTCCTGCTCGCCCGCCAGGTCGGCGTGGACCACATCGTGGTGGCCCTCAACAAGGCCGACGCAGGCGACCCCGAGCTGACCGACCTGGTCGAGCTGGAGGTCCGCGACCTGCTCTCCGCGCACGGCTACGGCGGGGACACCGCGCCGGTCGTACGGGTCTCCGGGCTCGGCGCGCTGGAGGGCGACCCGCAATGGACCGGGGCGATCGAGGCGCTGCTCGACGCGGTGGACACGTACGTGCCCATGCCGGTGCGGTACACCGACGCGCCGTTCCTGCTGCCGGTCGAGAACGTCCTGACCATCACGGGCCGGGGCACCGTCGTCACCGGCGCCGTCGAGCGCGGCACCGTACGGCTCGGCGACCGGATCAGCGTCCTCGGGGGCGACGGGGAGCCCGTCGAGACCGTGGTCACCGGCCTGGAGACCTTCGGCAAGCCGATGGAGTCCGCCGAGGCGGGCGACAACGTCGCGCTGCTGCTGCGCGGGGTGCACCGCGACGGGGTGCGCCGCGGACACGTCGTCGCGGCCCCCGGCAGCGTGGCGCCGCGCCGGCGCTTCACCGCGCGGGTGTACGTCCTCTCCGCCCGCGAGGGCGGGCGGACGACGCCCGTCTCGACCGGCTACCGGCCGCAGTTCTACGTCCGGACCGCCGACGTGGTCGGAGACGTGGACCTGGGCGCGGCGGGCGTCGCCCGGCCGGGGGAGACGGTCGAGATGACCGTCGAGCTGGGCCGGGACGTGCCCCTGGAGGCGGGCCTCGGCTTCGCCATCCGCGAGGGCGGCCGCACGGTCGGCGCGGGCACGGTGACCGAGGTCCTCGGGTAGCCCCGGCGGCCCCGGCCGTGGTGGCGGCGGTCCGGCTTTGCCAGACTGCCGTCACCCCCGCCGCCGGCGGGCGCGGACACGAGGGAAGAGGGGCCGGCATGGGCGGCGGAACGGCACTGGTGCTCGGCGGCGGAGGCCTGACCGGCGTCGGCTGGGAGTCCGGGATCCTGTACGGGCTCGCCCGGGCGGGCGTCGACCTGACCACCGCCGACCTGGTCGTCGGCACCTCGGCCGGCTCCGTGGTCGGCGCCCAGCTCACCGCGGGCCTCACCGCCCGCGAACTGTACGAGCGCCAGCTCGGCGACGCGTCCGGGGAGCGCCCGGCCCGTCTCGGCGCGGGGGTCTTCGCCCGCCACGCCCTCGCGATGGTGCGCTCCCGGGACGCCGCCGCGTACCGCCGCCGCGTCGGCGCCTTCGCCCTGGCCGCGGAGACCGGAGCGGAGGCGGCGCGGCGCGAGGTACTGGCGGACCGGCTCGTGTCGCACGAGTGGCCCGGGCGCCGGCTCGTCGTCACCGCCGTCGACGCGCTCAGCGGGGCCCCCGCCGACTTCGACCGGGAGAGCGGGGCCGGGCTCGTCGACGCCGTCGCCGCGAGCTGCGCCGTACCGGGCGTCTGGCCGCCGGTGACGGTCGGCGGGCGCCGCTTCATCGACGGCGGGGTCCGCTCGGCGACCAACGCCGACCTCGCGGCCGGATACGCGCGCGTGGTGATCCTCGCCCCGATCGCCCTCGGAACCTCCCTGGTCCCCTCGCCCGCCTCCCAGGCGGCCCGGCTGCGGGCGGCCGGCGCCCGGGTGCTGCTGATCACCCCGTCCCCGGCGGCCCGCAAGGCCTTCGGGCGCAACGTCCTGGACCCCGCGCGGCGCGACCCCGCCGCCCGCGCCGGGCTCGCGCAGGCCGCGACGCACGCGGCCGACGCGGCGGCCGTCTGGACGGCCTGACAATGGTGGGGTGAGCGACGAACAGATCCCGGTGGTCCGGGAAGTGGGCCAGGGCACCGCCAAGCTGATGCCGGACGTGGACAGGGAGCGGGCCTGGCTGCTCACCGTGGACGGGGCGCCCCAGTCGTACGTCGACCTCGATGAGCCCGAGCACCTGGAGTTCGAGTACGTACGCCGCCTCGCGCACGTGCTGGACTGCGCGGCGGAGCCGGGGGCCGCCCTGGACCTGCTGCACCTGGGCGGGGGCGCGCTCACCCTCCCGCGCTACGCCGCGGCCGTCCGCCCGGGGTCCCGGCAGGACGTGGTCGAGTTCGACGCCGCTCTCGTGGAGCTGGTGGAGCACCACCTGCCGCTGGCCGCCGGGGCCCGGGTGACCGTGCACGCCGCCGACGCGCGGGCGTGGCTGGAGGCCGCCCCGGATGCGAGCGCGGACGTGCTGGTCGCCGACGTGTTCGGGGGCTCGCGGGTGCCGGCCCAGCTGACCTCGGTGGAGTACGCGCGGCAGGCGGCGCGGGTGCTGAGGCCCGGCGGGCTGTACGCGGCGAACCTGGCCGACGGGGCGCCGTTCGGCTTCCTCAAGGCCCAGCTGGCCAACTTCGCGGCCGCCTTCCCGGAGCTGGCCCTGATCGCCGAGCCCGGGGTGCTGCGCGGGCGCCGCTTCGGCAACGCGGTGCTGCTCGCCTCGGACGCCCCGCTGCCGCTGGCCGCGCTGGCCCGGCGGTGCGCCGCCGACGCCTTCCCCGCCCGGGTGGAGTCGGGGGAGGGGCTCGCCCGGTTCATGCGCGGGGCGCGTCCGGTCGCCGACGCGGACGCGGTCTCCTCTCCGGCCCCGCCGGAGGGGGCCTTCAGCCTGGGGTGACCCCTGGGGTGACCCCGACCGCTCCTGCGGCCTCCGCCGGAGCCGGGGCGGACACCTTCACGGGCGGGGGCTTGCGGGTGATCCGGCGCACCTCCGGGACCAGCAGGACCAGGGCGGTGGCGGCGACCACCAGCCCCGCGCAGCCCCACAGGGCCTGGGTGCGGCCGAAGGCGGCCTCGGCGGGGCCGGCCAGGGCGGTGGCGAGCGGCAGCATGGACACCGAGCCGAACCAGTCGTAGGCGGAGACCCGGGAGAACTTCTCCTCGGGTATCTCCTGGTGCATCGTGGTCATCCAGTTCACGCCGAACACCTCGATGGCGGCGCCGCTGAAGAACATCACCGCGCACAGCCCCCAGACCGGCAGCGGCACCGCCAGCCCCGCCGACGGCAGCGCCAGCGGGAACACGCACAGGGTGCCGACCAGCAGCAGCCGCCGCGGCTTCCACACCATCATCAGGAGCGCTCCGGCGATGGTGCCCGCGCCGAAGAAGGCCAGGGCCACGCCCCACGGCGCCGGCCCGCCCAGCCGGTCGCGGGCGACGAGGGGCCCGTACACCGCCTCGGCCGCCCCGACGACGGCGACGACCACGGAGAACTGGAGCACGATGCTCCACAGCCAGGGCCGGGTCCGGAACTCCACCCAGCCCTCGCGCAGGTCGGCCAGCAGGCCCCCGCCGGGAGCCCGCCGGGTGGTCGGGCCGACGTCGAGGAAGGCGCGCAGGGCGCCCGCGACCGCGAAGGACGCCGCGTCCACGGCCAGGACCCAGCCGGGGCCGATCGCGGCGATCAGGGCGCCGCCGAGGGCCGCGCCGCCGATGCCGGCGCCGTTCATGGCCATGCGGAAGAGCGCGAAGGCCCGGTTGGCGTGCTCGCCGGAGACGCTGGACAGGAGCATGCCCTCGGCGGCGGGGTTGAAGAAGGCGGTGCCGGTGCCGCAGAGCGCGGTCAGCAGCATCATCTGCCACAGCTTCGGGTCGCCGGCGAGCACGAGCACGGCGAAGGCCGCCTGCGAGACGCAGTTGAGGGCGTTGGCCGCGACCATCACGCGGTGCCGCGGCAGCCGGTCGGCGAGCGCCCCGCCGACGAGCAGGAAGAGGACGAGGGGCAGCGTACGGGCGGCGGCGACGAGGCCGACGTCGGCGCCGCTGCCGCCCGCTTCGAGCACGGCGAAGGAGGCCGCGATGAGCGCCCCGTGACTGCCCAGGTTGGTGACGACCGCAGCGCCCGTCAGGAGGCTGTAGTTGCGTCCGGCCCAGGCGGGCCGGCGGCGGGGGGTCCGGGGGACGGTGTGGGGGCTCACCCCGGGACTATCCCCTGCCCCGGGCCGAGAATCCAAACGAAATAACGGAAAACGGATGATCGGCCCGGGGATCGTGCGGGGTCGTGCGGGATCTTGCAGGGTCGTGCGGGCTCGTCGGCCCCGGAGGGCCCGGGTCAGCCGCCGCTGAGGCGGACCGAGCTGAGGATCTTGTCCTGGGTCGCCTGGTCGACCTCGCCGGGGACGCCGGCGGCGCCGTAGAGCACCCAGCTGGCGAAGTCACCCTTGGAGTTCTTGAAGCTGAAGGCGATGCTCTTGCCGTCCGAGGAGCACTTGTTCTCCTTGGGGACGCCGCTCACGGTCGCCGTCGCGACGTGCCCCTTGAGGCCGGAGAGGGTGGTGTACTCCTTCGACTCGGAGATCTTGACCATCTCCTTGGGGAGCTTCTGCGAGTACCCGGCGAACACCCAGGTGCCCGCCTCGCTGTGCGCCGCCCCGGCGGTGTCCTTGGCGCCCTGGCCGCCCTTCGTGCCGGTGCCGGCCAGGGAGGTGGTCTCGTCGCGCCCGTCCTTGTTGGAGTCCACCTTGCACCAGTCCTCCTTGAAGTAGGCGGGTGCGGAGAACGTGACGAGCGGGGAGCCGTCCTTCTTCTCCTCGTCCTCGAAGCCGGCGATCACGCCGGAACCCAGGACGTTCCACTCCGGCGGGACGTCGAAGGCCGTGCCGTGCTTCGGGTTGATGACCACCTTCCAGCCCGGGATCACCGGCTTCACCTCGCCGCCCGCGCGCGGGTTGGCGCCGCTCGGGGCCACGGGTGCGGCCGGGGCGACGGGCGCGGGGGAGGAGGCGGCCGGCTTGTCGTCGGCGCGGTTGGCGCCCTCGTCGTCCCGGGTCAGTACGAAGGCCGCGGTGGCGGCGGCCGTCACGACGACCGCGGAGGCCGCGACGATGGCGACGGTCCGGGTGGAGAAGGGGCTGCCGCCGGACTGCCGCACCGGGGGCTGCTGCTGGGTGGGGTTGCCCCACGGCTGGACCGGCGGCGGGGTCTGGTAGCCGCCCGCCTGCGGGTATCCGTAACCGGGCTGCTGCTCACCGAATCCCGGCTGGGGCTGCTGCTGGTACGGGTTCGGCTGTCCCGGCTGCTGCTGGTACGGGTTCTGACGCGGGTCCTGGGGGTTCTGCTCTCCCCCGGGCTGCTGCTGCTGTCCTGGCCACATGGCCGGTAACCATAGTGGGAGCGGCCGACAGGAGCCACGTCCGCCCCCTGTCCGGCTCTGGCCAACGCCGTCTACTCGCGGGTAACATCGCGTGCCATGAGCGCAGAACAGATGAACGTGGGCGAACTGCTCGCCCAGACGGTGCCGATGGCCCGCACCCTGAACCTGGAGTTCCTGGAGACCACCCCGGAGCGCGCCGTCGTCCGGCTGCCGGACCAGCCCGACTTCCACAACCACGTCGGCGGCCCGCACGCCGGCGCCATGTTCACCCTGGCCGAGTCCGCCAGCGGCGCCATCGTCCTGGCCGCCTTCGGCGACCAGCTCTCGCGCGCCGTGCCGCTGGCCGTCAAAGCCGAGATCGGCTACAAGAAGCTCGCCAAGGGCGTCGTCACCGCCACCGCCACCCTCGGCCGCCCGGCCGCCGACGTCGTGGCCGAGCTCGACGCGGGCGGCCGCCCCGAGTTCCCCGTCGCCATCGCCATCCAGCGCGAGGACGAGGCCGTCACCGGCGAGATGACCGTCGTCTGGACCCTGCGCCCGAACGCGTAGGACACCCCGCGCGGCGCGTCACGCCGCGAACGGGACCCGGGAGCGGGCACAGTGGGGGCGGGAGCGGTCCGGCGCGGGCCGCTCCCGCCGTGCGTCCGGGCCGGTACGGGCACGTCGCCGTCGCCGTCGCCGTCGCCGGAACCCGGGGCGTTCGCCGGTCGTTCGTCCCGAGAACGCCCGCGGTGGACGAAGGGCGTCCCGGGGAGCGGATAGGCTGCCCGTTCGGCGTGTCTCGGGGGCGCGCCGGAGGCGACGAGGGAGGACGTACCGGTGCACATCCAGGAATGGCTGGAGGAGATCCCGGCGATCAGTGTCTATCTCCTGGTGGGACTGGTCATCGGGCTGGAGAGCCTCGGCATCCCGCTCCCGGGCGAGATCATCCTCGTCAGCTCGGCCCTGCTCGCCTCGCAGCACGGGCAGATCGACCCGGTGGTCCTCGGCCTCTGCGCGATCGCGGGCGCCATCATCGGCGACTCCATCGGGTACGCCATCGGCCGCCGCGGCGGCAAGCCGCTGCTGGAGAAACTCGGCAGGCGGTTCCCCAAGCACTTCGGGCCCGACCAGGTGGCCATGGCCGAGCGGTCCTTCGACCGCTGGGGCATGTGGGCCGTCTTCTTCGGCCGCTTCGTCGCCCTCCTGCGCATCTTCGCCGGCCCGCTGGCCGGCGTACTGCAGATGCCCTACTGGCGCTTCCTCGTCGCCAACGTCCTCGGCGGCATCCTCTGGGCCGGCGGCACCACCGCCGTCATCTACTCCGTCGGCATCGTCGCCGAGCCCTGGCTGAAGCGGTTCTCCTGGCTGGCCCTGGTCGTGGCCCTGCTGATCGGGCTCACCGTGACCCTGGTCCTGCGCAGCCGGATGAAGAAGGCGGCCGCGGAGGCCCGCGCGGCCGAGCCGTCGCCGCAGCCGGCCGCCGCCCCGGCGGGCGCCTCGGACTGACGCCGAGGCCCCCGGCCGGCCGGAGGGACGGTCAGGCGCCGGGGGCCACCGAGGCGCGGTGCTGCTCCGCCAGGTCCGTGTACATCGCGGCGTTCACCCGGATCCCCTCGCGCTCCTCTTCGGTGAGCTCGCGCCGCACCTTGGCCGGCACGCCCGCGACCAGGGAGCCGGGCGGGACCACCATGCCCTGCGGCACCAGGGCCTGCGCGGCCACCAGCGAACCCGCGCCGATCACGGCGCCGTTCAGCACGGTCGCGCCCATCCCGATCAGGCAGTCGTCCTCCACCGTGCAGCCGTGCACCACCGCGTTGTGCCCGATGGAGACGCGCTCGCCGATGGACACCGGGAAGCCGGGGTCCACGTGCACCGTGCAGTTGTCCTGCACGTTGCTGTCCGCGCCCAGCGTGATCGGGCCGCAGTCGCCGCGCAGCACCGCCGAGTACCAGATGCTCGCGCCCGCGCCGAGCGTGACGTCGCCGACGACGACGGAGGTCGGGGCGGTGAAGGCCGTCGGGTCCACCGACGGCTTCCGGTCGCCGACGCCCGCGATGAGAGCCCCTTGGTGCGCCTGGTTCGGCTGATGGGTCATGGTCACTTCCCTCGTGTGATTCCGGCTGGTTCCGGATGCCGCGCCAAGTGCACCGTAGGGCACGGGCCGCCGCCGCCCCGCGATGGGGTGAAGATCACAGGATCCGGGTCCCGACGTCCGGCGCGGGGCGCACTACCGTGGCCGGGTGCCGAAGAACCAGAACACGTTCTCATCCCTGGCGGCCCTGCGCGGCCGCGTCGCCAGCCGCGCGGTGCACGCCGGCTGGCGCTGGATGCAGCGGGCCGGTGCGGTCACCGCCGAGCACCCGGGCCGGCTGCGCTTCGGCGCGATCGGCGAGGGCACCCGGCTCGCCTTCCCCCAGGGCACCGTCTTCGGCGAGCGGTGGATCCGGCTCGGCGGGCACTGCATCATCGCCGAGCAGGTCACCCTGACCGCCGGCATGATGCCGGACCTCGACCTCGGCGCCGACCCGGTGCTGGTGCTGGGCGACGGGGTGGTCCTCGGCCGGGGCAGCCACGTCATCGCGGACGCCCGGATCACCATCGGCAACGACACCTTCTGCGGCCCGGGGGTGTACATCACCTCCACCAACCACAGCTACGACGACCCGCACGAGCCCGTCGGACGGCAGTGGCCCCGCAGTGCCCCGGTGGAGATCGGGCCGGGCTGCTGGCTGGGCACGGGGGCGGTGATCCTGCCCGGCGCGAAGCTGGGCCGCAACGTCGTCGTGGCCGCGGGGGCCGTCGTACGGGGTGAGGTGCCCGACCACGCCGTGGTGGCCGGGGCGCCGGCCAGGATCGTGCGGCGCTGGGAGCCGGAGACCGGCTGGCAGCCGCCGCTGCGCACGCCCGCGCCGGTACCGGTCCCCGACGGGATGACGCCCGAGCAGCTGCGCGGGCTGGCCCTGCTGGCGGAGGCCGAGCAGTCCTGAGCGGGTGCCGGTGCCGGTCCCGGCCGGCGTTGGCCCCGGCCGGCGGCGACGGTTCCGGCCCGTGGCGGGCTCAGCCGGCGGCGAGCAGGACGGTGCCCGCCAGGGCCAGGCCCGCGCCCGCCGCCTGGACGCTGCGCAGCCGCTCCTTGAGCACGGCGAAGGCGGCGAACGCGGTCACCACCGGGTAGAGCGAGGACAGGACGGCGGCCACGGTGACGGGGCCGTTCTGGGCGGCGATGGAGTAGGTGCCGTTGGCCGCGACGTCGGCGAGGCCCACGAAGGCCAGGGCGGGCAGCATGCCCCACAGCACCCGCGGGCCGGTGCCCTCCGGCAGTGCCGGGACGCCGCGCCGGGTCTGGGCGAGCAGGGCGACTCCGCCGACGGTGACGTTGGTGACCCGCTGGACGAACAGGGCGAGGAACAGCCCGGTCAGGGTGGTGGAGGCCTCGGCGATCAGGGCCATGACCGCGCCGAAGCCGAAGGCCGCGACGAGGGTCAGCACCACCGCCCGCCGCTGCACGGGGGCGCCGCGCAGCTCGGGGCCGCCCGCCAGGATGATGCCGACGACGGCCACGGCGATGCCCGCGAACTGGCCCGGTCCCGGCCGCTCGCCCAGGGCCAGTCCCACTCCGACCGGCACGACCACGCCGAGGGAGCCGAGCGGCGAGACCACGCCCATCGGGCCGAGGGCCAGGGCCTTGTAGAAGGCGAGCATCGCGGCCGGCCCGACCAGGCCCGCGGCCACCGCGAACCACAGCTGCGGCCCCGCCTCGCTCCAGGCGCCGGTGCCGAGCACGACCGCGCCGAGCACGACGACCGCGGCCGCCTGCGAGACCACCAGCACCGTGAGCGCCGGCATCCGCCGGGTGAGCAGCCCGCCGCCGAAGTCTGCGAGGCCCCACAGGACGGCTGTGGCCAGGGCGAAGAGGGCGGTCATGGCAGGGGGCCTCGCAGTACAGTGCGGTGAACGGTGGAGTGCAGCATCGAATACACCGCAGGTTAGTTCAGTCCGTTGGACTGTGTCATCCAAAATATTGGACGGAATGGTGTCGGACCTCGAACAGCTCACCCAGGCGCTCGCCCGCAACCTCAAGCGGTGGCGCGGCGAACGCGGCTTCACGCTGGACGCCCTGGCCGCCCGCGCGGGGGTCAGCCGCGGCATGATCATCCAGATCGAGCAGGCCCGTACGAACCCCAGCGTGGGCACCACGGTCAAACTGGCCGACGCCCTCGGGGTCAGCATCACCACCCTCCTGGACCACGACCGGGGACCGCAGGCCCGCGTGGTGATGCCGGGACAGGGGGTGCGCATGTGGTCGAGCGGGGAGGGCAGCGAGGCGCACATGCTGCTCGGCGACGACCGGCGCGGGCCCGTGGAGATGTGGACCTACCGCCTGGAGGCCGGGGACGGCACGGCCTCCGACCCGCACCCCGCCGGAACCTTCGAGATGCTGCACGTGACGGAAGGGGAACTGACCCTCGACCTCGCCGACGACCGCTACGTGGTCCCGGCGGGCGGCGCCGTGTCCTTCGAGGCGAACCTCCCGCACGTCTACCGCAACGAGGGCACCGTCCCGATGCTGATGACCATGGCCGTCTCGATCCCCCCGGTCCAGGGCACCGGCGGCCGCCCGTCCTGACCGGCTACAGCGCGGGGATCTCGATGGCGGGACAGCGGTCCATCACGATCTCCACGCCCGCCGCACGCGTCCGCGCGAAGGCGGCCTCGTCGACCACGTTCAGCTGGAACCAGACGGCCTCGGCGCCGGCGGCCACCGCGTCGTCGGCTACCTGTCCGGCCAGCGCGCTGTTCACGAAGACGTCCACCACGTCGACCTTGAACGGGATCGCCTCCAGCGACGGGTATCCCGGCTCGCCGTGCACCGTCTCCGCCTTCGGGTGCACCGGCACCACGCGCTTGCCGTACCGCTGGAGCACCTTCGCCACCCCGTAGGCGGCCCGGTCCCGGTTGTTCGACAGCCCCACCACGGCCCAGGTGTCACCGAGCTCGGTGAGGATCCTGCGGATGGTCGCCTGGTCGCCGTACACGTGCGCCGCCTCCTGCCGTGGCCGTCCGGCGGCTCGTTCCGCCGGACCGTTCGGCAGGATCAACGGCGCGGACACCCGTCCGATTCCCCGTTGCGATTCCCCGTAGGGTGGAGCGGTGAAGGCAGACCAGTACGTGACCGTGGCCCGAGAGGGGACGCACGAGGCGGAGATCAACCGCTCGCGGTTCCTCTGTTCGATCGCGCCCGCCGCGACCGAACAGGAGGCGCAGGAGTTCATCGCCCGCGTCCGCAAGGAGCACCCCACCGCCACGCACAACTGCTACGCCTACGTGATCGGCGCCGACGCCTCCGTCCAGAAGGCCAGCGACGACGGCGAGCCCGGCGGCACCGCCGGGGTGCCCATGCTGCAGATGCTGACCCGGCGCGACGTCCGGTACGCCGTCGCCGTCGTCACCCGCTACTACGGCGGCGTCAAGCTCGGGGCCGGCGGGCTCATCCGGGCCTACGGCGGCGTCGTCGGCGAAGCCCTCGACGCCCTCGGGACCGTCACCCGCCACCGCTACCGGCTGGCCACCGTCACCGTCGACCACCAGCGGGCCGGCAAGACCCAGAACGACCTGCGCGCCACCGGCCGCGCCGTGCTGGACGTGCGCTACGGGGAGGCCGTCTCCATCGAGATCGGCCTCCCCGAAGCGGACGTCGACGCCTTCCGGGCCTGGCTCGCCGACGCCACCGCCGGCACCGCGGGCTTCGAACTCGGCGGCGAGGCCTACGGCGACGGCTGAACCCCGCGCCCGCCCAGCAGCCGGTCGGCGTTGCGCAGGGCGTGGCGGGCGACCGCCTCGCCGAGCCGCACGCCCGCCTCGTCGGCGGTACGGGTGTGGATCCCGGACCACACCCGGGCGTCCACGTTGTCCCGGGTGAGCCCGCTCCACGCGGTGTACCTGCGGCGCACCCCCGGCGCGGTCGGGCTGGTGAGCTCGAAGGGCGCCGTCACCGGCCCCACCAGCGCGTCCAGCACGGTCTGCGCCGAGCCGGCGTACGTGGCGTGGCCGCTGGGGTAGTCCGGGTGGGCCGGCGTCTGGTGCAGGGGCCGCCAGGCCGGGTCGGGGTCGATCGCCCCGCTCCGGATCGCCGTCACCGGCCGCCAGCGGACGTACGTGTACTTGCCGTCGGAGGTCGCGATCTGCGTGTCGACCGAAGCCGCGTGGAAGAGCGCGACCAGCGACGCCCGGTCGGCGGCCGAGCCGTGCGAGCGGGCCACGGCCACCCGCAGCGGCTCCGTGAACAGGGTCAGCGAACCCCCGTACCAGAAGGTGGCCGTCTCGGTCTGGCGCGGCGTGCGCACCGTGCTGTCGGCCGAGCCGTACGCCCGCACCTCCGCGAGGTCGGCCCGGTAGCGGCGGGAGTCCAGCGCCGGCGGCGGGCCCGGCCGGAACTGGTCGGCGCGCTCCAGCAGGAAGGGCCGGCCGAGGCGGTTGCCGTACTGCGCGGCCGGCGCGTAGCCGTCCGGGGTGGGCTGCCACACCCCGGGAGCGGCGGCCGGCACGCTGAAGGGGGCGTTGGACGACGCCGGATCGAGGCCGTCCCCGGCACGCTCCGCGAGCAGCGCGGCGGCCTGCCGGGACCCGGCGGCCACGCCCCGGTCCTCGGCGGGCCCGTCCGGGATCCTGCCGAGGGTGGCGGCGAGGGCCGCGTCGAGGTCGGCCCTGCGGGACGGGGCGAGCGCGGCCAGCGCGTCGTGCACGGCGGAGGCGACGGCCGCGTCCTGGAACCGGCCCCGGCCGGGACCGCCGGGGGCCTCGCGGGCGGCGCGGGCGGCCGCGATCCAGCCGATCGCCCAGGTGCGGCTGTTGGTGATCTGGGCCGGGGCGGCCGCGGCGGCGACCGTCCGCGCGGTGGCGTCGTACCAGTCGAGCACCACCGACCCGGCGGCCGGGCCGGGGACGACGGGGGGCGGCGCCGCGGCCGAGGGCGCGGCGGCGGTGAGCGCGAGCAGCACGGCGGAGCCGGCGGCGAGCAGCGCGGGACGGAGACGCGGAGGTCCGGAGAGCGGCATGCCGCGAAGCCAACCAGCGGGCCGCCGGGCGCTACAAGTGCCCGAACCCGCCAGCGGAGTTCGGCCACGGAGGTTTCGCACCGCCGCCACGCTGCCGCAACACCCGGCCCCCGCCGCGCGCCCGGGAGCGGGCGGAATTCCCGGTCCGGCCGGGGCGCGCCCGCGCACGGGTTAGCCTGGATGGTCGGTGCGGAGCCAGAGGAGAGCAAGCGTGCGGGTCGGAGCGGTCGAGTGAAGTTCCTGCACACCTCCGACTGGCACCTCGGCCGGTCCTTCCACCGCGTGAACATGCTCGGGGCCCAGGCCGCCTTCGTCGACCACCTCGTCGAAGCCGTCCGGGAGTACGAGGCCGACGCCGTCCTCGTCGCCGGCGACGTGTACGACCGGGCCGTGCCCCCGCTGCCCGCCGTCGAGCTCTACGACCGGGCCCTGCACCGGCTCGCCGACCTCGGCGTCCCGACGGTGATGATCTCCGGGAACCACGACTCGGCCCGCCGCCTCGGTGTCGGCGCCGGGCTGATCGGCCGGGCCGGGATCCACCTCAGGACCGACCCCGCCGGCTGTGCCGACCCCGTGGTGCTGGCCGACGTACACGGTGACGTGGCCTTCTACGGGCTGCCCTACCTGGAACCGGCACTGGTCAAGGACACCCTCGCCGCCGAGAAGGTCAGCCACGAAGCCGTGCTCGGCGCGGCCATGGACCGGATCCGGGCCGACCTGGCCGGCCGCGCCCCCGGCACCCGCTCCGTGGTCCTCGCCCACGCCTTCGTCACCGGCGGGCAGGCCAGCGACAGCGAACGCGACATCGCCGTCGGCGGGGTCGAGGCCGTACCCGCCTCCGTCTTCGACGGCGTCGACTACGCCGCCCTCGGCCACCTCCACGGCTGCCAGACGATCAACGAACGGGTCCGCTACTCCGGTTCCCCGCTCGCCTACTCCTTCTCCGAGGCGGCCCACCGCAAGACCATGTGGCTGATCGACCTCGGCCCGGCCGGTGAGATCACCGCCGAGCGGATCGACACCCCCGTGCCCCGCCCCCTCGCCCGGCTGCGCGGACGGCTGGAGGACCTCCTGGAGGACCCCGCCCACACCGCGTACGAGGACTCCTGGATCGAGGTCACCCTCACCGACCCCGCCCGCCCCGAGGACCCCATGGCCCGCCTCGCCGCCCGCTTCCCGCACACCCTCAGCCTCGCCTTCGACCCCGAGGGCCGCGAGGAGGACGGCACGGCCTCCTACGCCCAGCGCCTCAAGGGCCGCAGCGACCAGGAGATCGCCGAGGACTTCGTCGCCCACGTCCGCGGCGGCGGCAGCGCCGACGAGGCCGAGCGGGCCGTGCTGCGCGGCGCCTTCGAGGCCGTACGGGCCGAGGACGGCCGCCAGGAGGCCGGCCGATGAGGCTGCACCGGCTCCACATCACCGCCTTCGGCCCCTTCGCCGAACCCCAGACCATCGACTTCGACACCCTCTCCGGCGCCGGGATCTTCCTGCTGCACGGCCCCACCGGCGCCGGCAAGACCTCCGTCCTCGACGCCGTCTGCTACGCCCTCTACGGATCCGTCCCCGGCTCCCGACAGGCCCCCGGCACCACCCTGCGCAGCGACCACGCCGCCCCCGACACCCCCACCGAGGTCACCCTCGAACTCACCGCGGGCGGCCGCCGCCTGGAGATCACCCGGCGCCCCGAACAGGACCGCCCCAAGAAGCGCGGCACCGGCACCACCAAGGACAAGGCCCAGTCCTGGCTCCGCGAGCACACCGGCGACGGCTGGACCGCGCTCAGCCGCTCCCACCAGGAGATCGGCGAGGAGGTCGAACAGCTCCTCGGCATGAGCCGCGAGCAGTTCTGCCAGGTCGTCCTGCTCCCCCAGGGGGAGTTCGCCCAGTTCCTGCGGGCCGGCGCCGAAGCCCGCGGCCGGCTCCTCGGCCGGCTCTTCGACACCCGCCGCTTCGCCGCCGTCGAGACCCTGCTCGCCGAACGGCGCCGCGCCGCCGAGGCCAAGGTCCGGGCCGGCGACGAGAAGGTCCTCGCCGCCGCCCAGCGCCTCGCACAGGCCGCCGGGCACAGCGCCGACCTGCGGGCCTGGCCGCTGCCCGGCCACCAGCCCGGCGACCCCGGCCTCGCCGACGCCGTCCGCGCCTGGGCCGCCGTCGCCCGCTGCTCCGCCCGGGAACGGCTCACCGTCGCCGAGTACGCGCTCGCCGCCGTCGAGGGACGCCACGCCGCAGCCCGGCGCCACGCCGAGGAGGCGCGGGAACTCGACCGGCTCCAGCACCGCCACGCCGAGACCGCCCGCCGGGCGGAGCTGCTGGCGCAGGCCGCGCCGGAGCGCGAGCGGGTACGGGCCCTGCTGGACCGGGCCCGCCGGGGCGCCCTCGTGGCCCCCGCCCTGGAACTGCGCGGGGCCGCGGCCGCCGCACACCTCACCGCCGCGCACGCCGAGACCCTGGCCCGCGCGGAACTGCCCCCGCCGCTCGCCGGAGCCGGCACCGAACAGCTCGCCGCCGTCGAGCAGCGGCTGCGCGAGGACCTCGGCGCGGCCGGCGCCGCCCAGCGCGCGGAACAGCGCAGCGCCGAGATCGGCCGGGAGCGGGCCACGCTGGAGCGGGAGTCCCGGGACGCCGACGAGCGGTACCAGGAGTCCGCCGAGTGGCTCGCCCGCTGGGAGGCCACCCGGGCCGCCCTCCAGGAGCAGGCCGACTCCGCGCAGCAGGCCCTCACCCTCGCCGAGCAGCTGGCGGGGCGGCTGGAGCCCGCCCGGATGCAGCTGACCGCCGCCCGGCGCCGGGACTCCCTCGCCGCCGACGCCGAAGCCGCCGCGGGCGAACTGCTGCGGGCGCGCGAGGCGTCGTCCACCGCCCGGGAGACCTGGCTGGAGCTGAAGGAGGCCCGGCTGCGCGGCATCGCCGCCGAGCTGGCCGGCGCGCTGACCGCCGGGGAGCCCTGCACGGTGTGCGGGTCCGCCGAGCACCCCGCCCCGGCCCGCCCCGCCCCCGGGCACGTCGACCGCGCCGCCGAGGACGCCGCCCACGCCCGCTTCGAGCAGGCCGAGGAGCGCAGGGCCGCCGTCGAGCGGCGGCTCGCCGCCGTCCGGGAGGCCGAGACCGAGGCCGCCTCCGCCGCCGGGGACGCCACCACCGCCGAACTCCTCGCCCTCACCGCCGACCTGAGCGCCCGCCACGCCGCCGCCCACGCGGACGCCGCCGCGCTCCACACCGCCCGCGAGCGGCTCGCCCGCGCCGAACGGGAGCACCAGGCCCGCAGCTCCGACCGGCTCGAAGCCGAGCGCCGCGCCGCCGCCCGGGCCTCCCGGCGCGAGGCCCTCGACCAGGAGCAGGCCTCCCTCGAAGCCGAACTGGTCCTCGTCCGCGCCGACTCGCCCAGCGTCGCCGCCCGCGCCCGCACCCTGGAGGACCGGATCCGGATGGTCACCACGGCCGCCGCCGCGCTGCGCCGGGCCGAGACCACCGCCGCCCGGCTGAAGGAGGCCGACGACCAGCTCGCCGACGCCGCCTTCAAGGCCGGGTTCGACACCACCGAGCAGGCCGCCGACGCCGTGCTCCCCGAGTACGAGCGCACCGCCCTCCAGCACCGCCTCGACGCCTGGCAGGCCGAGGAGGCGATGCTGGCCGACCGGCGCGCCGAGCAGGACACCGCCGCCGCTGCCGCCCTGCCCCCCGCCGAGCCGGCCGCCGCCGCGGCCGCCGAGGAGCGGGCCGCCGCACGGCTGCGCTCCGCCGGCTCGGCGGTGGACGCCGCCCGGGTGCGGTGCGCCGAGCTGGACCGGCTCTCGCGCCAGGCGGAGCAGGAGCTGCGCGCCCTGGGCCCGCTGCGCGAGGCGTACGAGCGGGTGGCCCGGCTGGCCGGGCTCACCGCGGGCACCTCCGCCGACAACGAGCGCAAGATGCGCCTGGAGGCGTACGTGCTGGCCGCGCGGCTGGAGCAGGTCGCCGCCGCCGCGACCGTACGGCTGCTGCGGATGTCCGGCGGCCGCTACACCCTCGTCCACTCCGACGCCCGGTCGGGCGCACGCGGGCGCTCCGGCCTCGGGCTGCACGTGCTGGACGCGTGGACCGGCAGCGAGCGGGACACCGCCACCCTGTCGGGCGGCGAGACCTTCTTCGCCTCCCTCGCCCTCGCGCTGGGCCTGGCCGACGTGGTCACCGACGAGGCCGGCGGCATGCGGCTGGACACCCTCTTCATCGACGAGGGCTTCGGCAGCCTCGACGACCAGGCGCTGGACGAGGTGCTCGACGTACTGGACTCGCTGCGCGAGCGGGACCGCAGCGTCGGCATCGTCAGCCACGTCGGCGACCTGCGCACCCGCGTCCAGGCGCAGCTGGAGATCGTCAAGCAGCGCGGCGGCTCCGTGGTGCGCCACCGCACGGCGGGCGTCACGGACTGAGCGGGCGCCGGGCGAGCGGGGAGGAGTACACGACGCTGGTGGTCACCGGGCCCAGCCCGGCGATCCGGCCCGTGACCTCCTCCAGGTGGGCCATCGAACGGGCGGCCACCTTGAGGACGAAGCAGTCGTCCCCGGTCACGTGGTGGGCCTCCAGGATTTCGGAGGTGGCCTCCAGGAAGTCGTGGAACGGCTTGTAGTTGCCGTGCGGATAGCGCAGCCGCACCAGGGCCAGGATCGCCTTGCCCAGCTTCTCGTGGTCGACCACCGCCGTGTAGCCGGTGATGATCCCGGCCTCCTCCAGGCGGCGGACCCGCTCGGTGACGGCGCTCGCGGACATCGAGACGGTGCGGGCGAGTTCGGTGAAGCTGGCGCGGCCGTCCTGCTGGAGCGCCGCGAGGATCCGCCAGTCGGTGGCGTCGGGGGAATAACCGGTCATGCCGGAGGTCTAGCAGGGGAATCCCCGGGGGAACAAGGGAAAGGCCGGGGAAATCCACTTCTCGCCTTGATCGTCTGCTCGTAGATTTTGAGCCATGACGACGACGCAGAACCAGACCAGCACCCCCGCCACCGTCAACCCCGTGCTCCGGGTCCCCCCGGCGAGCCCGGCCGCCGCGGCCGCCTACTTCGCCGCGAGCCTGGCCTTCCACGCGGACGTGTCGGACGTCGCCGCCGCCTTCAAGGCCCACCGCGAGCAGGGCGCCGACCTCGGCTTCCAGCTGATCGACTCCCGCTCCACGCCGTCCTGGGACCAGGCCCACGTGCCCGGCGCGATCCACCTGCCCACCGCGCTGATCCCCGAGCAGGCCGAGAAGCTCCTCGACAAGGACGTCCCCGTGGTGACCTACTGCTGGGGCCCCGGCTGCAACGGCGGCACCCGCTCCGCCCTCGCCCTGGCCGAACTGGGCTTCCAGGTCAAGGAGATGCTCGGCGGCATCGAGTACTGGATCCGCGAGGGCTTCGAGGTGGAGACCTGGGAGGGCAGCCGGCAGCGCGCCGAGGCCGACCCGCTGACCGCCCCCACCGACTCGGACGACTGCGGCTGCTGAACCCGCACCGCCCGCGCGACGACGGCGGGGCGCCCGCCCCCCACCTGGGAACGGGCGGCCCGCCGGTGCGCGGTCAGAGCCGCGACAGCTCGTCCAGCAGGTCGTCCAGGCCCAGCGAGCCCTGCGACAGCGCCGCCATGTGCCACTTCTTCAGGTCGAAGGACTCACCGTGCGCGGCACGGGCGTTGTCCCGCCCCAGCAGCCAGGCGCGCTCGCCCAGCTTGTACCCGATGGCCTGGCCGGGCATCGACAGGTAGCGGGTCAGCTCGCTCTCCACGAAGTCCGCCGGCCGGCCGCTGTGCAGGCCGAAGAACTCCTGCGCCAGGCCGACGGTCCAGCGCTCGCCCGGGTGGAACGGCGAGTCCGCCGGGATCTCCAGCCCCAGGTGCATGCCGATGTCCACGATCACGCGGGTGGCGCGCATCATCTGGCAGTCCAGGTAGCCCAGCCGCTGCTCGGCGTCCTTGAGGTAGCCGAGCTCGTCCATCAGGCGCTCCGCGTACAGCGCCCAGCCCTCGGCGTTGGCGCTGACGAGCCCCACGGTCGCCTGGTAGCGGGAGAGCTGGTCGGCGACGTGCGTCCACTGCGCGAGCTGCAGGTGGTGGCCCGGAACGCCCTCGTGGTACCAGGTGGAGACCAGGTCGTACACCGGGAAGCGGGTCTGGCCCATCGTCGGCAGCCAGGTGCGGCCCGGCCGGGAGAAGTCCTCGGAGGGGTTGGTGTAGTACGGGGCCGCGGCGCCGCCGGGCGGCGCGATCATCGACTCGACCCGCTTGACCCGCTCGGCGAGTTCGAAGTGGGTGCCGTCGAGGTTCTCGATGGCCTCGTCCATCAGGCCCTGCAGCCACGCGCGGACCTCGTCGACGCCCTCGATGTGGGTGCCGTGCTCGTCCAGGTGGCGCAGGGCGTCCCACGGGTTCGGCTCGCCCGGCAGGATCTTGGCCGCCTCGGCCTTCATCTCGGCGAGCAGCCGGTGGTACTCGGCCCAGCCGTAGGCGTACGCCTCGTCCAGGTCCAGGTCCGTGCCGTTGAAGTAGCGGGACCAGCGGGCGTAGCGCTCGCGGCCCACCGGGTCCGGCCCGCCGGCGACGGCCGGCGCGTACACGTCGCGCATCCAGTCGCGCAGTTCGGCCACGGCGGCCGTCGCGGCGGCCGCCGCCCCGTCCAGCTCCGCGCGCAGGGACTCGGGCCCGGCGGAGGCGAACTCGCCGAAGAAGTCGCGGGAGCCGTCGCCGTCCTGGCCGGCCCAGGTGGTGAGCTGTTCGACGAAGGTGGCGGCGGGGCGCGGGCTGCCGTGCAGGCCGCGTTCCAGGCCGAGGGCGAGGCTCTCGCGGTAGCCGGCGAAGCAGGCCGGTACGGCGCGCAGCCGTTCGGCGATCGCGGACCACTCCTCCTCCGTGTCGGCGGGGGTGAGGGTGAACACCTCGCGGACGGCGTGCGCGGGGGAGTGGATGTTGCTGACGGCCCGCAGGTCCTCGTCGGCCTCGTGCACCGCGAGCTCGGCGTTCAGCCGCTCGCGCAGCAGCCGGGCGCAACGGCGCTCGGCGTCCGATTCGGCGCCGGGCATCCGCTCGGCGGCGTCCAGCCGGGCGAGCGTGGCCCGCAGCAGTTCGCCGACCGCGGCGCGGCCGGCGGGGGAGTAGTCGGGCAGCCGGCCGGAGCTGGCGGCGACACCGAGGTAGGTGCCCTGGATCGGGTCGAGTGCGATGAGGTCGTCGACGTAGGCGTCGGCGACCTGGCGGGGCAGACGCGCTGCGCTGTCGGTCTGGAGGGTGTCTGGCATGCGCACATCTTCGTACGCGGGGGGTGCCTTCGTCATCACCATAGCCGCTCAACCTCCTGACGGAACGGCTGGGCGGCCACGGACCCAAGACCTCCGGACGAGGGCCCCCGGTCAGCGCCCGGGGTGCTGCCGGCTCCCGTACGGGGCCTGCGCGCGCGGGAGTTCGTACGGCAGGCGCGAGACGACCGGGGTCGCGTCGAGACGGGCGGTGATCACCAGGGTGCCCTCCTCGATCTGGTAGTCGAGGGGCAGGCCGAGCCCGCGCATGGCCGCGACCATCCCGGTGTTGGAGGCCTGCGTGACGGCGTACACGCTGTCGCAGCCGGCTTCGACGGCCATCGCGATGAGGCGGCGCAGCAGCTGTGAACCGATGCCGCGGCGCTGCCAGTCGTCCTCGATGAGCAGCGCCACCTCGGTCTCGTCCCCGTCCCACAGCAGGTGGCCGAGGGCGACGAGCTTGCCGGAGGCGGTGGTGGCGGCGAGGGTGCGGCCGAAGCGGGGGCTCAGCAGGTGGCCGAGGTAGCGGTCGGCGTCGGCGACCGGGCCGTGGTAGCGCAGGCCGAGGGTGCGCTCGCTGCACCGCTCGTGCATGGCGCGGGCGGCCGCGAGGTCGGATCCGTCGGCGCGGCGCACGGTGATCTCGTTGCCCTCGGGCAGGGTCAGCACGTCCTGGCTCCGGGGCATCCGGTGCCCGAGGCGCGCGTCGAGCTCGACGAGGGCGCGGGCGCGGGCGAACTCGGTCGGGGTGAAGGGCAGGTAGGGCCGCTCCACGGTGATCGCGCCGCCCGCGGGGTCGCGCAGTCGCATCACCGTGGCCTCCAGGACGCCTTCGACGGGGGCGTCGGCGCCCGTGTTGGGGCGGCCCGAGAGGGTGGTCGCGGGGATCGACTGGATGGTGCAGCGGCCGAGCAGCTGGCGCAGCGCGAGCGGGAGTTCGGCGGCGTCCAGGGCGGTGCGGGTGGCCAGGCCCAGGACCCGGGTGGGGGCGTCCACCAGGTCGTGGGCGTCGGCGCGCTCGATCCAGGTGCTGCGGCCGCCGGCCTGGGCGACGGCGCGGGTCAGGTCGGCGGCCGCCAGTTCGCGCGGGGTGCGCAGCAGGAACTCGTCGACCGTGCCGCCCTCGGGGAGGGGGTGCGTCTGGAGGGTCAGGATGTCGACGTCCTCGCGGGCGAGCGCGGTGCACAGCGCGGCGAGGCTGCCGGGCTCGTCGCGCACGGTCGTCCGCATCCGCCAGAGCGCGGGGTTGGCGGGCGCGGCCCCCGGGGCGGGGGCGGCCGGACCGGAGGCGGCGGTATCGGAGGGGGCCTTGGCCGCCGGGGGCGGCGCATGGCTGTGCCGGCGTGCCCACCAGGTGTGGAAGGCCGCGGTGACCAGGAGCGCGACGGCCGAGGCGACCAGCAGGACGGGGCCGTCCGGGCCGTGCGCGACGAGGTTGGCGATGCCGTCGGCGACCGCGACGGCGCAGAAGAGGGCGGCGAGTTCGACGAGGTCCCGGCGCCAGTGGTGGCGGTGGGGGCGCTGGGCGGCGGAGAGAGGGTTACGGTCAGTCATGCACACCACTCTGGCTCAGGGGTGTTGCGTGATCGCGAACGATCTGTGACCGACTGGTTAAGCGTCGATCTGGTCGGTTTCGCCTGGTTTTCCAGCGGATTTCCACTGGAGACCGGCCGGTGGGCGGTGAGCCGCCGGCCGGTCACCAGGTGTTGGCCGCCAGGTGTTGGCCGCCAGGTGTCGGCCGCCAGGGGTCGGTCGGTCACGAGGCGTCGGCCGCCAGGCGTCGGTCACCCGGCGTCGGTCACGACTGTCCGACGCGGCCCGGCTGGAGGACCCGGGTGAAGAGTACGCCGCCTCCCTGGCGGCGCAGCCGGACGGTCAGCTCCCCGCTGCCGCCGTCGATCTCGACCTCGCCGTAGTACGGGGGGTTCTCCGCCGGGGACATGTTGGCGACCGGCGCCGACTGGACGAACTCCGTCTTCGGGCCGAAGGTCGCGTCGAGCCGGCCCGCCGGGAAGCCGCCCGCGCCGATCGGCCCGGACACGAACTCCCAGAACGGCGCGAAGTCGGAGAAGGCCGCGCGCTCGGGCGCGTAGTGGTTGGCGGCGGTGTAGTGGACGTCGGCGGTGAGCCAGAGGGTGCCGGTGATGTGCTGGTGCTTGACGTGCCGCAGGAGGTCGGCGATCTGGAGCTCGCGCCCCAGAGGCGCCCCCGGGTCGCCCTGGGCCACCGCCTCGAAGTTCACCGCCCCGTCGGGGACGACGATGCCGAGCGGCATGTCCGCGGCGATCACCTTCCAGGTGGCGCGGGAG
This sequence comes from Streptomyces sp. NPDC044002, assembly GCF_056434525.1. NCBI lineage: Bacteria > Bacillati > Actinomycetota > Actinomycetes > Kitasatosporales > Streptomycetaceae > Streptomyces > Streptomyces sp. NPDC044002. The sequence continues at coordinate 46,235 of NZ_JBWKEZ010000022.1, read as the reverse complement.
CGCGAGAGCTCCCGCTTCAGCCAGGCCAGCTGCTCGGCGCCGAGGATGCCGATCTGGTCCTCGGTCTGGCGGCCGGGGGAGTTGGCGTCGCGGTACGTCCGCATGTCCAGCACGAACACGTCCAGCAGCGGGCCGTGCCGCAGCACCCGGTACATCCGCCCCTCGGTGCGTCCGCCGCGCAGGTCCGTGACCGGGAAGTACTCGCCGAAGGCCTGGCGGGCGCGGGCGGCGAGGGTGTCGACGTCCTTGACGGTGTAGCGGGGGTCGTCGAGCAGCTGGCCGGGGTACCAGTTGTTGCGCACCTCGTGGTCGTCCCACTGGGCGACCACGGGGACCTGGGCGTAGAAGTCGCGCAGGTTGCGGTCCAGCAGGTTGTACCGGAAGTTCCCGCGGAACTCGTCCAGGGTCTCCGCGACCTTGGACTTCTCCTCCGTGGTCACGTTGTGCCAGACGCGGCCGTCGGGCAGCGGCACGGCGGCCTTGATCGGCCCGTCCGCGTAGATCGTGTCCCCGCTGAAGAGGAAGAAGTCGGGGTCGCGCAGCCGCATCTCGTCGAAGACGCGGTAGCCGCCCAGTTCCGGGTTGATGCCCCAGCCCTGGCCCGCCAGGTCCCCGGACCACAGGAAGCGCACGTCGTGGCGGCGGGAGGCGGGGGTGGTACGGAAGCTGCCGTGCACCGGCTCGCCGGAGCGGCGCGGGTCGTCGGGGTCCGTGAGCACGACCCGGTAGTGGATGTGCCGGCCGGGCGGCAGGTCGCGCAGGGTCGTGGTGCCGGTGTGGTCGGTGGCGGGGCCGAGGAAGGAGCCGCCGTGGCGGCGGACGCCGTAGCGGAACGACTCGCTCGGGGAGGTCTCCACGTACATCCGGGCGGGACGGTCGGAGCGGGTCCAGATGGCGGCCGAGTGGGAGGTGACCTCTCCCGACTGGGTGCCCCACAGCGCTGCCGGGCGGCCGGAGCGGACGAAGGCGGCGGCCCGTCGGGGGGAGGCCAGGGCGGGCGAGGCCAGCGCGGTGGACAGGGCCAGGCCCAGCGGGACGGCCAGGGAACCGCCGAGCAGGGTCCGGCGGGTGTGCGGCATCGGTGCCATGGGTTGCGTCTCCAGGGGCCGGCGGGGGCGGGCCGGACCAGTGTGCCTTCGCACACGGGACCGACCGCGTCGCCCATGCGAACCGTGGATGAACAGCCGTCAGCCGGTCATGTGCGGCGCGCCGTTGCACCCGTCGTCCTGCCGTCCTGCCGGGCCTTCGCCGTGTCCAGGATGACGCGTGCCACCAGCGCCGGGTCGTCGTTCATCGGCACGTGACCGCAGCCCGGGAGCCGGACCAGCCGCGCCCCGGGGACGGTGTGCTTGGCCCGCACGCCCTGGCGGCGCAGCAGCAGCCGGTCCCGGGTGCCCCAGGCGATCGTGACGGGGATGCCGGGCACGTCGTCGGTGAAGCGTACGGAGCCGCCCGCCGCCAGGGTCTCCTCGAAGCCGGTGGCCTCCCGCAGGGCGAGGGTCTCGGCCACCACCGCCTCCGGGGCGCGGTGGGCGGGGCGGGCGTAGATGCTGCCGGTGAGGGCGGCGCGGCCGGGTCCGCTGCGCGAGAGCCGGTCCAGGGCCGGCAGCGGCAGCGCCCTGGCCCCGGCGCGCATGGCGCGCAGCGCGGTGAACGCGTAGAGCCGCTCGGGCTCCGACCAGAACCCGGCGGGGGAGAGGGCGGTGACCGAGCGGGCGAGACCGGTGCGCCCCATGTCCAGGGCGAGCAGGCCGCCCAGGGAGTTGCCCGCGACGTGCGGGCGCTCGACGCCGAGTGCCGAGCAGAGCGCGCCGAGGGCCGGGGTGACGGTGGCGAGGTCGTAGGGGACGCCTGCGGGCAGGGGCCCGGAGGCGCCGAAGCCGGGCAGGTCGACGGCGATGACGTCGTGGTCGGCGGCCAGGACCTGGGTCACCGGGTGCCAGGCCTGGAGGTGGTGGCCGATGCCGTGCAGCAGGAGAAGTGGTTCGCCGGCGCCCTTGCGCTCGTAGGCGACGGTGGCGGTGCGGGGGCCCAGCGGCGAATCGATCGTGAAGGAGACCGTGGCGGTCATGCTGCTCCTCGTCGGGTGGACGGGTATGAGACAGGCCGTCAGTAATGACTGCGTCCATGATTACCGTCGAGTAGCGTCCGGCTACAAGCCTTTGCGAAGCCCGGGCGACGCGCGGGTGCCGGGCGAGAACATCCTGTGAACGGGTTGCTACATATGCCCGATCTGCCCGGCAAAGCGGCGAGGATTGGTCTTGACCAAGGGGGTGCGTCGTCCTATCGTCGCGGATAGTGCAGGAACCTTTAATAAACAAGGGCGCGGAACTGCGGCGCGAAAACGCCGCTGGAACACGGCGATGCCGGACACGGTGACAGCGGTGATTGCAGGAGGAGTCAGGGTGGGGACGACGCAGCTCGAATCGGTGCCGGAGCCGAAGTACTGGCACCTGAAGACCGTGCTCAGCGACGCGCTGGACCAGGACTTCGCGGTCGGCGAGGTCCTCCCGAACGAGCGTGAGCTCGCCGCGCGCTTCGGAGTCGCCCGAGCCACCCTGCGCCAGGCCCTGGAGCAGCTCGAACTCGAAGGCCGCCTGCAGCGCCGCCGCGGCGTCGGCACCACCGTGGCCCCGCCGCGCGTGGGCGTCGCCGTCGGCAGCGCGCAGCAGGGCTGGCCCGGCGAGGGCGCCGACGGCTGGGAGGCCGTCGACGCCGTCGAGACCGTCCCCGCCGCCGCCGTCCTCGGGGTCCTCGGGACCGCCGCCGACGAGCCCGTGCACACCGTGCGCCGGACCCGCGTCACGCAGGGCCAGGCCGTCGCCGCCGAGCTGCTGTACGTGCCCGCCGCCTCCGTGCCCGGGCTCTCCGCCATCGACGCCCCCACCGGCCCCGCCCGGGCCCGCGCCGTCATGCGGGAACTCCAGCGGCTCCCCCTGGAGGGGCAGGACCGCTCGGTCGAGCTGGGCTCCGCCCGCGCCGACGACGCCAAGGAGCTGGACCGGCTGCCCGGCGCGCCCGTGCTCCTGGTGACCACCCGCTACTTCACCGCCGCCGGCACCGCCGCCGTCTCGGTGGCCACGTACCGCGCCGACACCTGCCGCCTGACCTTCGGTGACTCGGGCGTGGAGATCACGGAGACCCGCGCCGCCTCCTGACCGCCCCGCACACGGACCCCGGGAGCCCCACGGCCCCGGGGTTTTCCGTACCCGGACGCGTTCCCCGCCGTGTCAGCGGCGGGCGGTGACCGTCCGCTCGACCGCGAAGAGCTCTTCCTCCACGTGGTCCAGGGCCAGGCGCAGGGCGCCCGTCGCCACGGCGGCCTCGCCGAGCATGGACAGCGCCACCCGGGGCGGGCGCAGGCAGTACCGCTCCAGCTCCCGGCGCAGGGGCTCCAGGACCCCGTCCAGTCCGGCCGCCCAGCCGCCCACGACCACCAGCTCCGGGTCCATCGCCAGCACCAGCGCCGCCACGTCGTGCACCAGCCGCTGGAGGAACCGGTCCACCGCGGCCACCGCCCGCTCGTCGCCCCGCTTGGCCATCGCGAAGACCTCGGCGACCGCAGGCTCGTCCAGGGGGTGCAGGGGCTCGCCCGTCGTCGACAGCAGCCGCTCCGGGGTCGCCTCCCGGCCCAGCAGGTGCAGCGCGCCGATCTCGCCCGCCGCCCCGCCGAAGCCCCGGTGCAGCCTGCCGCCGATCAGCGAACCGGCGCCCGGGCTGAGCCCGGCCATCACGAACACCATGTCGTCGATGTCGCGCGCCGCGCCCTTCCAGTGCTCGGCGAGCGCCGCCGCGTTGGCGTCGTTCTCCACCTGGACCGGGCAGCGGAAGGAACGCCGCAGCCGCTCGCCGAGCGGCAGCCCCGTCCAGCCCGGCAGGGCCGTGCCCAGGCGGACCGTCCCGTCCGCCTCGACGATGCCGGGGCTGCCGACACCGACCGCGCGCAGCGAGTCGCGGGGGATACCGGCCCGGCGCAGCAGATCGGCGACCGCCGTCCTGACGCGTTCCAGACGCTCATCGGCCGAAGCGGTCTCCGAGACGTCCTTGGTGCCGGCCCCGATGACCCGCCCGTCGAGCCCGGACAACAGCACCGCGATCCGGTGCGAGCCGATCTCGACGCCGAGCAGGTGCCCCGCCTCGGCGCGGAAACGGAACCTCCGCGCCGGCCGGCCCTGGCGGCGGGCGCCTTCCTCGGCGACCGCCTCGACCACCAGGCCGGTGCCCATCAGCCCCTCCACGACCCCCTCCACGGTCGGCCGGGAGAGCCCGGTCACCCGGGTGAGGTCGGTGAGCGTGGGCGATCCGGCCGCCCGCAGCGCGCGAAGCACCACGGCCGAATTGATGCGCCGGAGCAGAGAGGGATCCCCGCCGGTCAGCTGCCCCAACGTGTGTCCTCCCAGCTAACGACCTTGTCAGGCGGATCGTACTGCGCCTCCGGCGCGGCGGCGAGAAGCGGCCCCCCGCCGACGGGAACCGGCTCCCGCCTCAGGCCGGCGAGACGAAGCCGGACTCGTACGCCGCGATCACCGCCTGGGTCCGGTCGCGCGCCCCCAGCTTGCCCAGGACCGCGCTCACATGGGACTTCACGGTCTCCGTCCCGACGATCAGCTCGCGGGCGATCTCCACGTTGGTCAGCCCCCGGGCCATGAGCCGCAGCACCGCCTCCTCCCGCTCCGTCAGCGCGGCCCGCTCCAGGACCGCTCGGGCCGCCCGGTTCCCGTACTCGGCGGCGAGGGCCCGTACGGCCGCGGGGAAGAGCAGGGTCTCGCCCTCGGCCACGAGCCGCACCGCGTGGACGATCTCCGAGGGGCGGGCCCGCTTCAGCAGGAAGCCGTCGGCTCCGGCGCGCAGCGCCTGGTAGACGTACTCGTCGTTCTCGAAGGTGGTGACCACGAGGATCTTCGGCGGCGAGTCCACCGACCGCAGGACCGCCCTGGTCGCCTCGATCCCGTCGAGCAGCGGCATCCGTACGTCCATCGCCACCACGTCCGGCCGCAGCTGCCGCACGAGGGGGATGACGGACGCCCCGTCCGCGGCCTCACCCACCACCTCGATGTCGGGCTGGGCCTCCAGGACGGCACGCAGACCCGCGCGCACCAGGGGCTCGTCGTCGACGAGCAGTACGGTAACCGGCATCCGGTCAGGGTATTCGCTCCAGCGGAAGCCGCGCGCACACCCGCCAACCACCCTCGTGGAGCCCGGTTTCGGCCTCGCCCCCGAGCAGCGCCGCCCGCTCCCTCATGCCCCGCAGACCACTCCCGCCGCCCCGCGTGACGGACGGACGCTCCGGCAGCGGATTCGTCACCTCCAGTTCCAGCCGGCCCGCGGCCATGTCCACCCGCACCCGGACGGGAACGGGACCGCAGTGGCGCAGCACATTCGTGAGCGCCTCCTGCAGGATCCGGTACCCCTCACGGGTGACCGGTCCGGGCAACTTCTCCAGCGGGCCCGTCAGCCGGGCGTCGACCTCCGCCCCCGAGGCGCGGGCCGACTCCAGCAGCCGGTCCGCCTCCATCAGGGTCGGCCGCTGCGACGGCGGTTGCGCGGACTCCCGCAGCACCAGCAGGACCCGTTCCAGATCCTCCAGCGCGGCCCGGCCGGTCTCCTCGATCGCGCTCAGCGCGCGGTCGGTGAACTCGGGGTCTCCCGCGGCCCGCGCGGCACCCGCCTGGACCACCGCCACCGTCAGGGCGTGCCCGATGGAGTCGTGCAGCTCGCGCGCGATCCGGGTCCGCTCCAGCAGCTGCTCCGTCCGCGCCTCCAGCGCGGTCAGCCGCTCGGCGGCCGACGGCCCCAGCAGGCGCCGGGCGATGGTGGTGATCAGCTCGCCGAGCAGGACCACGATCAGGACGAGCAGCAGGAACGGCACCGGCACGAGGAGGGCCGCCGCCCAGCGCGGCGGGGTGAACGGCACGGCGAGGTCCGAGCCGAGCGGATGCCCGAGGGCGATCGCGATCAGCTCGATGGCCTGGACCGGCAGCCACACCGTGGCGAACATGGCCGCACCGGCGACGACGAGGCGTATCTCCAGCCACAGCACGGTCCGCCACCGGTCCGCCCAACGCGCCGACGGGGCGGTGCCGATGAGGCCGTCCTCGTCGCCACGGTCCTGCGGGGTGAGCAGGAACTGCGCCTGGAGCCCCTCGGCCAGCCGCACCCACGGCACGAACCCGAACGGTATGACGATGAGCAGCGGCATCCACGGGGCGCGCGGGTTGATGAACATCCACAGGGCGAGCAGCAGCACCGGGACGCACAGGTGCAGCCAGCGCGAGTACGTCACCGGCCGGAACGGGGCACGGAGCAGTCGGATCATGCCCCCATCGTGGCAGCGCACGGGCCGGTGCCGTCTCCCCCACGTGGGGGAGACGGCACCCCCGCACGGGGGAGGGAGGGGACCGGGGCGGACGGCGAATCTTGAGCCATGAACCGCATCGAGATCCGCGAACTGACCAAGGACCACGGCACCCGACGGGTCGTGGACCACCTCACCTTCGACGTCCTGCCGGGCAGGGTCACCGGGTTCCTGGGGCCCAACGGCGCCGGCAAGTCCACCACCATGCGCCTGATCCTGGGCCTGGACCGGCCCACCGCCGGCAGCGCCGCCATCGCCGGGCGCCGGTTCACCGACCTGCGGACCCCGCTGCGCGAGGTGGGCGCCCTGCTCGACCCACAGGCGCCCCACGCCGGGCGCAGGGCCCGGGACCACCTCCTCGCCCTCGCCGTCAGCAACGGCATCCCGGCCGCCCGGGTGGACGAGGTCCTCGAACAGGCCGGCATCGCGGCGGTCGCCCGCCGCCGGATCGGCACCTTCTCACTCGGCATGCGCCAGCGCCTGGGCATAGCCGCCGCCCTGCTGGGCGACCCGGGAGTCCTGCTGCTGGACGAGCCGACCAACGGCCTCGACCCGGAAGGGATCATCTGGATCCGCGAGCTGATGCGAAGCCTGGCCGCCGAGGGGCGCACGGTCTTCGTCTCCAGCCACCTGATGGCCGAGTCCGCCTCGTTCGTCGACCACCTCGTCGTCCTCGGGCAGGGCAGACTGCTCGCCGACACCCCCCTCCAGGAGTTCATCGACGCACGCAGCGCGCCCAGGGTGCGGCTGCGGACCGCCGAGCCGGACCGGCTGGCGGCCGCCCTGGCCCGCGATGGCCTGCGCATGGCCGCCGCCGAGGACGGGCGCTGGACCGTCGACGGCGTACAGGCCGAACGGATCGGGTCCCTCGCCGCCCGGGAGGGCATCGCCGTACTCGAACTCTCCGACGAGCGGGCCTCACTGGAGCAGGCCTACCTCGACCTCACCGCCGACCGCACCCCTTACTCCGCCACCGCCGCCTGACCCCGATGGGAGCCACTGCCGTGACCGCCGCCGCCCTGCCCACCGTCCCCGTCCTGCACTCGGAATGGATCAAGATACGGTCCGCCCGCGCGGTCCTCGGATCGCTGGTGGCCGTCTTCGCCGCCACCGCGGGCGTCACCGTCCTCACCGCCGCCGCGATCGGCACTTCCGAGCCCGGAGCCATGGGAGAGGACCGCCTGCTCGGAGCATTCTTCGGCATCAACTTCGGTCAGATAGCGGCCATCGCCTTCGGCGCGACCGCCTTCGCGGGCGAGTTCCGGGCCGGCGCCCTGCGGGTCTCGCTGACCGCCGTGCCCAACAGGACCCGGCTGTACCTGTCCAAGGCCGCCGCCGTGGCCGGACTTGCCTTCGTCGTCGGACAGGTCACCGGTCTCGTCACCTTCGTCGCCGGGCAGGCGTTCATGGGGGACGAAGCCCTGTCCCTCGGCGACCCCGGGACGGTGCGCGCCGTCTTCGGCAGCGGCGCCTACCTCACCCTGATCGCCCTGCTGTCGGCCGGCCTGACAGCCCTGGTGCGCAGCGGCACCCTGGTGATGAGCCTGCTCATACCCTTCCTGCTGATCGTGCCCTTCGTGGTGGGTCAGGTCGCGGGCGGGGCCATGCAGTTCATGCCGGACCGGGCGGGCCAGACGGTGATGAGGGCGCACGCGGACGGGTCGCTGGGGCCCTGGAGCGGTCTCGCGGTGGCCGGGCTGTGGGCCCTCGCCGCCCTGGCCGCGGGCTGGCTGGCCGTGCGGCGGCGCGACGCGTGACGCCGGGCCAGTTGTCAGTGGCCCGCCCGATACTGACGGCATGACCACGGCAGACCATCTCGACACGATCGACCGGCTGCGAACGCGGGAGTTCCCGTCCGGGCCGGCCGTGTCCGGCGAGCAGAGCGCGGGCCCGGGTCACCACCTGGTCCAGCTCAGCCGGACCCGGGACTTCTGGGACGACGACGGCTCCGGGTGGGAGGAGGCCGAGGACCAGATCAGCGCCGAGTACGCGGCGATCACGCAGGCGGTGACCCACCGGTGGGGGCCGCCTCAGATATTCGCCCTGGGATCGCTGCTGGACCGGGGGTTCGACGGGGAGGAGATACCGGAACCGTGGGACGAGCTGTGCAACATCACCGACCATGTGCACCTGTGGCGGGCCGGGGACAGGTGGCTGGTGGTCTGCGTCGCCCAATGGGACAAGGAGTTCCCCCTCATGCTGATGGCAGGGGTCACCGTCGTCGACCCGCCGTAGCCGGCGGCGGGACTCAGGGGCCTTCGGAGCTCGCGGCCAGACGCAGGCGGGCGTACTCCTCGGCCATGGACTCGGCGGTCCAGTGGGCGTTCAGCCCGCTGGGGTTGGGCAGGGCCCAGATCCGGGTGGCGCCGATGGTGCGCTCCTGGGGGCCGATCACGGCCTTCCGCTCCCCGAACGGCCACCACAGCCGCACTGACGATGGTGCCTCTCCATCCGAGTCCGCATGTCCGGGGCAGCTCAGGGCTTTCGGTGCTGTCCACCGCCGTGCCGATAGTCGAGGAAGGTGAGGTTGTCACCCACGACATGCCGTTCCTGCGCACAGGCCCGCCAGGAGGTGCCGCCGTGTCCTACCCAGACTCCCCACTCCGTGCCCGGTAAAGACCGCGACCTGCCCTGGTGCGGGGGCCAGAGATTTCGGCCCCGCACACTTCGGGGACTCGGCGCGCTGCTGCACGGCATCGATGCGTCATAGCCTCGACCAACACCTCCTTCGAATCGGGTGACGTGCCGTCCTCATCGGGGACGCCGTGGGCGATGCGTGTGGCGCCGCCCGAGTGGGTGTCCGGGCAGTTGGTTTGCGCAGTCGCAGAAGTCGGAACCAGCCGGGCTGCAGGTCGTGGGCGACCTGGCAGAGGCCGTGACTCACCCATCTACCAGGGGCGGCGTGGGTCGGGGACTTGGTGGAGGGGGTGCTGTCGTCGCGGACGCCCTGTCCCCTCGGCGGCCGGTAGGGACGGCACCTTCGCCGAGTCCTCGATCCACGTCGTGGTTGGCTGGCGGGGCCCGCTCTGGCACGACGACCCAGCCGTCTCCATGCCGTTGACCAGCGAAGTCCCTTCGCGTCAAGTGCGCTTTTACCAAGTCCGATCGGAACTGGCAAGACTCCATGACGTCGTGTCGCTGTCCAGAGTGTCAAAATTGCAACCCTGGAATTGTACAGATGCGGACCGTGACGGGATGGGGGTGAAGGGTGCTTGAATTGAGGAATGACCCAGCGAACTGAGACAGTTCGACAGCGCCCACAGTTTGAACTTCGTTGCGGCGGACTGCACTTGACGATTTCTCGCTTCCCGGCGTGGCTGGTCGGCCTCGTCACGACGGGCGCGGGAATCGCGGGGACGTGGTGGATGGGGCGGTGAGTGAGCCGGCCATGCCTGGTTGGGTGGTCAGCAGCTGATCCCGTGCCACTCCGGCCTGTGAAGCGGCTACCTCGGCACCAGTGATCAGTCGGCGGGGTGCCTTGGTGTGATGGTGTCCCAATGGGCCGACCTGTACGGCATGCGAGCGGATTGCGTCGGTGACACGCTGAGAGTCCCGGGAGTCAGGAGCGTCGCCGTGGCGAAGAAGCAACTGAAGAAGCCTCTGAAAGCCCCGCGCAAGGCCGTGCCGGAGAGCCCCGCGAAGGGGAGCGACAAGGGGCAGGAGAAGAAGCAGGTGCAGCCAGAGGTGCGTAGTGCCTCTGTCACCTTTCCCGCCCTGAAGTGAGACGCGGAGCTGCCTCGTAATACTGGGACGACGTGGCGGGCACTGGCCCGCACCCTCCGGCGGGGTTTATACGTTCCCGCAGGTCACGTACGCAGCATCACACGCAGGTTGCTACGACTTGCGAAGGCCGACTGGAGTCGCACTGACGGTGATGCACGCCCGACCGGGTGCGCCGGCCAGGCTCGGAATACGGCCCCGGGCATCGAGACAGGCGCGGCGAGTCCGGGCGATCGCGGTACGTCCTGGCGAGGGCGAAGACAGCAACGGCATGTCGTGGGTGACGACCGTACCTTCCTCAGCTGCCGCAACGTGGTGGACGGTACGGAAGGGGCCGGCGTAACCCCTGACGAGCGGTGATCGTTGGCAGGACATGAACAGGACCAAACGCTTACTCTTGGGTGTGGCCCTCAGTACGGTCGCACTGCCGCTTTCTGCCACGGCACACGCCGATCAGACTCTGGCCAGTGCGATCGGCACCGCCACGGACGACCTGACCAATACGTGTAGCTTCGGTCAAACGGGGTCGACCACCACCTCAAACAACGCACAGCCTGCCAACCCTCTGGTCGCCCTGGTCAATGGCGCCATCAATGCAGTGGTTCCGATCGACGTCAATGCGCAAGCCCTCGACTGCAACAACGTCGGCGTGAGGGACGTGGTGAACCTCAACTCGAAGAACTCCGACACCCGCTGAGGGGTGGGTGGCCCGAAAGAATGACGGGGAATCGTTACATCAGACGCGACCTGATTGAAAGGGGAGAACCGTGCGTAGGTTCGTGACGTCCTCAGTCCACCATGCACGGAGTTGCCCCTATGCGTCTTCGCCGCACCCTCATTGCCGCTCTCGGAGTGGTTGCACTCGCCGTGGCTGTCCCCACCTCAGCCAGTGCTGCTAATGGCACGCTCCACTATGTCAATGTAAATGGTGACGACTTCACCACCGAGAACCCCGCAAGCGGTGAATGCTTCCTTCTGGTGTCAGGAGCGACGCATGTCGAAAACGCCACGGGCAGTGTGGCCACCGTGTACTCAGACCATGGTTGTGAGGACGTCCTCGGCTCGCCGCTCACCCCCCACAGTGTGAGGGACTTCGGCGAACCGGTTCCGCACAGCATCCAGTTCGCGTAGCTGGAAAGTCGGGACAGAGCAGTCTGCGGCGCTGTCAGAAGGGGAGTTGGCCGCCCCGAAGTCAACGTGTGCCTCGCGAAGCCCTCACCGACGCGGTGGGGGCTTCCGCGTGTCCGCAGGTCAGGCGGCCAGTGTCACATGCAGGTTGCTACGGCTTGCGAAGGCGGTGCGGTAGGCGGTGACGCCGACCACGGCGAGCCACTGGGGGCGCAGCCGTTCCACCTTGGCCGTCAGGATCCGGCCGCCCTCGCGGAACTCCTCGGCGCTCAGCTCGTCGGCGCGGGCGGTGGCCCGGGCGACCACGTTGGTGATGCCCAGGCGGTAGGTCAGCAGCTCCTGCTGCTCCTCGGGGGCGAGCCTGCGGGGGGTGAAGCCCGACAGGTGCAGGACCGGCCAGAACCGGTTGCCGGGGCGGGCGAAGTGGTGGCCCGTCGCGGCGGAGAGGAGACCCGGATTGATCCCGCAGAACAGCACACGCAGACCGCCCGCGACCACGTCCGGGAGGACGCGGCCGCGGGCGGCTTCGAGCTCGTCGGGGGTCAGAGGATCGACCCCGGAGCGTAACCGGCGGCCTCCGGGTGCTCCTTGGCGATGGCCTCGATACGGGAGACCACCGCGGCGACCTGGTCGCCCGCGGCACCCGTGAAGGAGAGCTTGTCGGCCATGAGGGCGTCCAGCTGCGCACGGTCCAGCGGCATCCGCTCGTCGGCCGCCAGCTTGTCCAGCAGCTCGTTGCGCTCGGCGCCCTGCTCGCGCATGGCCAGGGCGGAGGCCACGGCGTGCTCCTTGATGACCTCGTGCGCGGCCTCGCGGCCCACACCGGCCCGCACCGCGCCCATCAGCACCTTGGTGGTGGCGAGGAAGGGCAGGTAGCGGTCCAGCTCGCGGGCCACGACGGCCGGGAAGGCGCCGAACTCGTCGAGGACCGTCAGGAAGGTCTCCAGCAGGCCGTCGAAGGCGAAGAACGCGTCGGGCAGGGCCACCCGGCGGACGACGGAGCAGGAGACGTCGCCCTCGTTCCACTGGTCGCCGGCCAGTTCGGCCGTCATCGAGGCGTAGCCGCGCAGGATGACCATGAGGCCGTTCACGCGCTCGCAGGAGCGGGTGTTCATCTTGTGCGGCATCGCGGAGGAGCCGACCTGGCCGGGCTTGAAGCCCTCGGTGACCAGCTCGTGGCCGGCCATCAGGCGGATCGTCTTCGCGATCGAGGAGGGGGCGGCGGCCAGCTGCACCAGGGCCGAGACCACGTCGTAGTCCAGCGAGCGCGGGTAGACCTGGCCGACCGAGGTGAACGCCTGGGCGAAGCCGAGGTGGGCGGCGATCCGCTGCTCCAGGTCGGCCAGCTTGGAGGCGTCGCCGCCCAGCAGGTCCAGCATGTCCTGGGCGGTGCCGACCGGGCCCTTGATCCCGCGCAGCGGGTAGCGCTGGAGGAGGTTCTCCAGGCGGTCGTAGGCGACGAGCAGCTCGTCGGCGGCGGTCGCGAAGCGCTTGCCCAGCGTGGTCGCCTGCGCGGCCACGTTGTGGGAGCGGCCGGCCATGACCAGCTCGGCGTGCTCGCCGGCGAGCTTGCCGAGGCGGGCCAGGACGGCGACCGTGCGGTCGCGCACCAGCTCCAGCGAGAGCCGGATCTGGAGCTGCTCGACGTTCTCGGTGAGGTCGCGGGAGGTCATGCCCTTGTGGACGTGCTCGTGGCCGGCGAGGGCGTTGAACTCCTCGATCCGGGCCTTCACGTCGTGCCGGGTGACCTTCTCGCGCTCGGCGATGGAGGCGAGGTCGACGGTCTCCAGGACGCGCTCGTAGTCGGCGAGGGCGGCGTCGGGGACCTCGATGCCGAGGTCCTTCTGGGCGCGCAGCACGGCGAGCCACAGCCGCCGCTCCAGCGTGACCTTGTACTCGGGGGACCACAGGACGGCGAGCTCCGCGGAGGCGTAGCGGCCGGCCAGGACATTGGGGATGCGGGGCTTGGCAGTCACGTGTAGGGATTCTACTTGGGCCGGGGCTGTGCGTTTACGCAGGTAGGGGCAGCCCTCGGGATTGTGGGTTGCTACGAGAGCGGTGGGGTCCCGTACGGCAGCAGCTCCGGCCGCTTCGCGGGGCGGCCGTCCCCCGAGGAGCGGCCCGTCAGCCTGCGCCCGATCCAGGGGAGCAGGTGCTGCCGGGCGAAACGCAGGTCCTCGGCCCGGCGCACGGGCCAGCCCGGCGCGGTGGCGGGAGGCAGCGGGGCCCGCCAGTCCTCCTCGGCGGGCAGTCCCAGAGTCTGCCAGACGGCCTCGGCCACCCTGCGGTGGCCCTCCGGGGTCAGGTGCAGCCGGTCGACGTCCCACAGCCGCGGGTCCCCGAGCACGGGCGCCCCGTACAGGTCCACCAGCAGCGCCCCGTGCCGTGCGGCGAGTTCTTCGAGGATGCCGAAGAGCTCCTCCATGCGCGGCCGGAAGCGTTCCATCACCGGTCCGTTGCGGCCGGGCGAGCGCATCAGCACCAGGTGCTTGCACGACGGGGCGAGGAGTTCCACCGCGCCCTCCAGGTGCGCCCGGACCCGGCCCATGTCCACCTTGGGGCGCAGCGCGTCGTTGAGACCGCCCACCAGGGTCACCACGTCCGCGCCCATCGCGGCGGCGGCCGGGGCCTGGTCCTCGGCGATCTGGCCGATCAGCTTGCCGCGCACCGCCAGGTTCGCGTAGCGGAAGCCCGGCTCGCGCGCGGCGAGCCGGGCGGCCAGCAGGTCGGCCCAGCCCCGGTAGGAGCCGTCCGGCAGCCGGTCGGACATCCCCTCGGTGAAGGAGTCCCCGACCGCGACGAAACTGGTGTATGGCGCATTCATCTCCATGGCGGAGCGATGCTACCGCGCGGTAGGGCCTACGTGGAGGCGGGCCGGCCGAACAGCTCGCGCAGCACGTCCTCCATCGTCACCAGCCCCGCCAGCGCCCCGTCCGCCCCGAGGACCGCCGCCAGGTGCGTACGGCTGCGCCGCATGGCGGTCAGCACGTCGTCCAGCGGGGTCTCCGCCCGTACCTGCGCGATCGGGCGCAGCGCGGACAGCGGGAAGGGCTCGTCCCGTTCCAGTACGTCCAGGGCGTCCTTGACGTGCAGGTACCCCAGGATCCGCTGCCGGGCGTCGACCACCGGGAAGCGGGAGTACCCCGACTCGGCGGACAGGGCCTCCAGAGCGGCAGCGGTGATCCCCTGCCGGGCCGTGACGACGCGGTCCACGGGCAGCACCACGTCCGTGACGGGGCGCCGGCCCAGTTCGAGGGCGTCGTGCAGCCGCTCGCTCGCCCGGTCGTCGATGAGCCCCGCGTCACTGGAGTCCTTGACCATCCGGGCCAGCTCGTCGTCCGAGAACGTCGCCGCGACCTCGTCCTTCACGTCCACCCGCAGCAGCCGCAGCAGGGCGTTGGCGAAGGCGTTCACCGCGAAGATCACCGGCTTGAGCCCCCGGGTCAGGGCGACCAGCGGCGGCCCCAGCGCCAGCGCGGTGCGTACCGGCTCGGCCAGCGCCACGTTCTTCGGGACCATCTCGCCGAACAGCATGTGCAGGTAGGTGGCCAGCGCCAGGGCGATCACGAAGGAGATCGCGTGCGTCACTCCGGACGGCACCCCGAGCGCGTCGAGCAGCGGGCTCAGCAGGTGCGCGATGGCCGGCTCGGCCACCACGCCGAGCACCAGGGTGCACAGGGTGATGCCGAGCTGCGCCGCCGCCATCAGGGCGGACACGTGCTCCAGGCCCCACAGCACCGCGCGGGCCCGGCGGTCGCCCTGCTCTGCGTACGGCTCGATCTGGCTGCGCCGGACCGAGATCAGCGCGAACTCCGCGCCGACGAAGAAGGCGTTGACGACCAGGGTCGCCAGGCCGATCAGCAGCTGGATCGCGGTCATCGGGTCTCCTCCGCGGTCTCGCCGCCGGCCGGTCCGGCCGGCTCGTGCAGGAGCACGCGGGCGGCCCGGCGTCCGCTGGCGTCGACCACGTCCAGGCGCCAGCCGTCCAGCTCCAGGCGGTCGCCGACGGCCGGGATGCGGCCCAGTTCGGTGGCTATCAGCCCGGCCAGGGTCTCGTAGGGGCCTTCGGGCACCCGCAGGCCGATCCGCCGGAGCTGGTCGGTGCGCGCGGCGCCGTCGGCCGAGTACAGGGTGCGGCCCGCCTCGTCCGTGCCGGCCGGGGCCAGGTCGGGGGTCTCGTGCGGGTCGTGCTCGTCGCGCACCTCGCCGACGACCTCCTCGACGATGTCCTCCAGCGTGGCGACTCCGGCCGTGCCGCCGTACTCGTCGATCACCACGGCCATCGTCTGCCTGCCCGACAGCCGGTCCAGCAGCCGGTCCACGGTCAGCGACTCGGGTACCAGGAGCGGCTCGCGCAGCAGCCGGGACACCGGATGGCGGTGCCGCTCGGCGGCGGGCAGGGCCAGTACGTCCTTGATGTGGACGATGCCGACCACGGTGTCGAGGCTGCCCCGGTAGACGGGGAAGCGCGACAGTCCGGTGGCCATGGTCGCGTTGGCCACGTCCTCGGCGGTGGTGTGCACGTCGAGGGCCGTGACCTGGACGCGCGGGGTCATCACGTTCTCCGCGATCAGGTCGGCGAGGTTCAGGGTCCGCACGAACAGCTCGGCGGTGTCCTTCTCCAGCGCGCCGGCCTTGGCGGAGTGCCGGGCCAGCGCCACCAGCTCCTGCGGGCTGCGGGCGGAGGCCAGCTCCTCGGCGGGCTCCATGCCCATGCGCCGGACCATGTGGTTGGCGGTGGTGTTCAGGTGGCTGATCAGCGGCCTGAACGCGCGCGAGAAGACCCGCTGCATGGTCGCCACGCGTTTGGCGATCGCCAGCGGCGAGGAGATCGCCCAGTTCTTGGGGACCAGTTCGCCGACGACCATCAGGACCACCGTCGACAGGACGGTGCCGAGGACCAGGGCGGTGGAGGACGCGGCGCCGGCCGACAGGCCCATGTCCTGGAACGGGCCCGTGAGCAGGGCCGCGATCGAGGGCTTGGAGATCATGCCGATGACCAGGCCGGTCACGGTGATGCCGAGCTGCGCTCCGGAGAGCTGGAAGGTGAGGCTGCGGACCGCGGCCAGGGCGCTGTCCGCTCCGCGCTCGCCCCGCTCGACGGCCCGTTCGAGCTCGCTGCGCTCGACGGTCGTCAGCGAGAACTCGGCGGCGACGAACACTCCACAGGCAAGACAGAGCAGCAGCGCCACGATGAGCAGGAGTACCTCGGTCATCGGTCGTTCACCTCCGTCCCATGTTCGGTCAGGAGGAGGGGGGCCGCGCGATGTCGCGTACCGGGATGTCGGTGACTGGGAGGCTCGCCCATGGGCGGACGCTCACACCTTTCGTCGTGGATCGGGGAAACCGTTCACCACATGGTAAAGGAAAGGCAAAGGGAAGGGGTCATCCTTTTGGGCGAGCTGGCGCGGATGGTGGGATCCCGGAATGAACGATGTGCACATCATCCCCGCTTCGGCCCCCGACCTGCCAGCCGTCCTGGACTTCTGGAAGGGCGCCGCCAAGGGTGCGAGCATCAGCGACGACCTGGCCGGAGTCGAACGGCTGCACGCGCGCGACCCCGAGGCCCTGCTGCTCGCCCGGCGCGACGGCGAGCTCGTCGGCACCGTGATCGCGGGCTTCGACGGCTGGCGCTGCCACCTGTACCGGCTCGCCGTCCACCCGGACCACCGCCGGCAGGGCATCGGCTCCGCGCTGCTGGCGGCCGCCGAAGAGCGGTTCGCGGCGCTGGGCGGCCGCCGCGCCGACGCGATGGTGCTCGACGGGAACGGGCAGGCGCACGGGGCGTGGCGGGCGGCCGGCTACGGCCCCGAGGACATCTGGACCCGCTGGGTCAAGCCGCTCGCGGGCTGACCCGCCGCCGCCCGGACGGCCGTCCGGGTGAACGCCCCGGCCGGCCCCTGATCCGCCCCGGGTGTCGGGCCCCCGCCCCTCGAACGCGCGGCCGGGGCCAATTCGAGCCGGAAACGCCGCCCCGGCTACGCCCGGTCGGCCCCGGGCGCACGGATCCGGACACGCTGCGGACCCGTCCGGGCCGCCGGCCCCGCGCGGCGCCCCGGACCCCGGCCTCAGTGGATCATGCAAACACGCACCCGGGGCGGCCGGCCGCCCCTGCCGCGCCCGCGCCCCGGCATGATCGAATGCCTGGTCGGCGGCATCTGTCCGGTTGTCGCCCAGTGGCGACTTCCGGCCCCTGCCCACCCCTCCTCCGGTTGCGTAGCGTCACCGGTCGACCACACAGGGAGGGGAACGGGGCATGGGGCAAGGCAGCGCCAGGAACGACGTGGGCACGGCCTACATCAACGACGTGTTCATGCGGCACCCGCTGACCACGAAGAACCAGCAGGAGCTCGACATCGCCGCCAGGGCCGTCGGCATCCTGGAACGCAACCTGCGCCGCGGCGCGTTCAGGCGCAACCGCCAGGGCGGGGGCGAGCCGCTCGACCCCATCGGGTTCTCACTGAACAAGGAGCGCTACGGCACGTTCCCCACGGACGAACCGACGGCACAGGAGCGCGGCTGGCGCGCCTTCATGAACGTCGGCGTCCCCGTCATCGAGGAGCGCGCCGACATCCGGCAGCCGCCGCCCGACATGGTGTCCAAGCAGACGTACGTCAACGGCACCGACCCCATCGTGATCACGGTGACGGACACCGTCGAGTTCACGATCTCGAACACGATCAGCTGGTCGCTCCAGGGGGAGGTGAAGCTCACCTTCGGGGCGAAGTCCATCGCCTCGCTCCAGCAGCAGCTGGCGAAGAGCATGGAGATGAAGCAGTACCAGAAGACCACCCTGCTCAACAGCAAGGACAACCAGGGCGTCAACACGGAGACGCAGACCGAGGCGACGAGCACCACCACCGCCACCAGCTCCGTCACTGGCACCGGGGAACTGTGGGGCGAGCTCGCGCTCGGGATCACCGGCTCCGTCAGCGGTTCGCTGACCACCGAATGGAAGCACGTGTCGACGGTGAGCTTCGAGATCAGCAGCCGGGCCGACGTCATGGCCACGACCCGCCGCGAGGTCCGCCAGTTCGACTACGAGTTCCCCGTCACCTTCGGCGGCTGGGTCGCCCTGCACTACCCCGAGCCGGTCGAGGTCAAGGAGACGGCCAAGCAGGGCGCCGAGCCGAGGCACTCCAAGGTCCTGGCCTGGAAGCTCGGCGAGGCCGCCCTCGACTCCAGCCGCTTCGACCTGGCCGACGAGGGAAAGCGCTTCATGCAGCAGGGGACGGCCGAGAGGGTCGTGGTCCGCGCCGGGGAACACCGGGTGTTCCAGCCGGAAGTACTCGACTACCAGACGCAGCCGCAGCCGCTCTAGGGGAGAGACCATGTCCTTCAAGAACATCTTCGACAACGGCGGGGACCAGGCCGGCTCCGCCGACCAGGCCGGCCAGAAGCTCGGCAAGGACACCCCGGGAGCGGGGAGCGTCTCGGAAGAGGCGCGCCGGCTGGAGAGCGAACGCGACCCCTGGCTCGTACGCCAGACCGCCCACGGGGCGTTCGACGTCATGGGCTTCCTCGGTCCGCTCTTCCAGAGCACCCGCGCCGCGGCCGCCGCGCAACTCCAGGTCACCCAGGACCCGGCGTCGGCATCCGGGATGGCCTTGTCCACCGCGAAGGCCTTCGGACCGCCCAGGGTGAGCATCAGCGACGAGGACATGCCCAAACTGGAGGACCTGTCCAAGCTCATCTCCCACAAGCGCAGCCACACCCTGGTCGCGACCGGGCTGGGCATCTCCGAAGGGGTGGCCGCCGACCCGGCGAACGGCACGCTCTACGTCGCCGACCGGGGCGGCCAGCGGCTGTCCGCCGTGAAGGCCGACACCGGCGCCCAGCGCGTGGCGGCGAGCGCCCTGGGCGACATCGGCGACGTCGCGACCGACGGTCAGGGCACCGCCTACACCACGGACTGGGCGGGCGGACGCCTGCTCGCGGTGAACCTGTCCGACGGCACCTCCCGCAAGGTCGCGGACGTGCCGGGGGCCTACGGCGTCGCGCTCGACGCGGCGGCGAGCAGGGCCTACGTCACCAGCTGGACCGACGGGCAGCTGATCGCCGTCGACCTGCCGGGCGGGCGGAAGACCACGATCGCCACCGGCCTCGGACAGGGCATCGCCGGAGTGGCCCTGGACGGCAGGGGCAAGGCGTACGTGGGCCAGAAGGACAACGGCGCCAAGCTGTACGAGATCACCCTGGACGGCGGCGCCGCCCGCGTGGTGGCCACCCTCCCCGCCGGGGCGCGCACCATCCGCGTCGAACTCGACGGCGCGGGCCGGGCGTACACCATCGACCACGCGAACGGCCTCCTCCACGAGATCACCCTCGCCGACGGCGCACACCGGGTGGTCGCCTCCGGCCTCGGGACCTGCGAGGGGCTCGCGCTGGAGGGCGGCTGGATCTACGTCAGCAACCGCGAGGGCCAGCTGTGGCAGATCGACCGGCGCGCCGCACAGGCCCCGGGAGGCATCGGCAAGGTCGCCCCGTAGGCGATCCGGCCGGGCGGCTCAACTGGCGCACAGGGCCGTCAGGGGCCGTTCCTCCTCCGTGAGGACGGAGTCCTCCCCGTTCTCCCCGGCGCTCTTGGCGCAGGCCGAGGCCTGGAGGCCGAGCTGCGCCGCCCGGGCCCGCGCGTCGTCGAGACCGTCGGTCGTGATCGTCGCCTCGACCTGCTTGCGCTTGAACGGCGGCAGGTAGCGCAGCTCGATCTCGGGGTGATCGGTCTCCAGCTCCGACAGGGCCATGCCGGCCAGCTTCGGGCTGATGCCCCGGAACACCGCGACGTGCCCGTCGTTCACGCCGACGAAGTACTGCGTCCGGGTCCACTGGTAGCCGGCGTACGAGCCCCCGGCGATCAGCACCGCCGCCACGGCGAACAGCGCCAGGCCGCGCGGGGCCCGTCGCGGCGGCGGGGACGGCGCCTGCCCCGCCGCCGTCCTGGCGCGGCGGCGGGCGGCGGCACGGCCCCCCGGCGCGGGTGCCGGTGCGGGCCGCGGCTCCGGCCGCTCCGTCGGCTTCGGCGCGGGCGGCGGGGACGCGGGCTCCGTGGGCGCGGGCGGCGCGAGCAGCTCCAGGGCCCCGGCCACCGTCAGCCGCGCGTCCGGGTCCCGCTCCAGTAGCCCCATGATCAGAGGCTCCAGGCGCCCCGCGTGCCGCGGCGGCGGGACGGCCCCGTGCGCCACCGCGTACTGCGAGCCGACCTTGGTCTCCCGCTTGAACGGCGACACGCCCTCGACGGCCTCGTACAGGGTCGTCCCCAGGGAGAACAGGTCGCTCGGGGCGCCGCCCTTCTCACCCCGGGCGCGCTCCGGCGAGAGGTACGGCATCGAACCGATGACCACACCGGTTCCGGTCAGCCCGTCGTCCGCCTCGTTGAGGGCGATCCCGAAGTCGGCCAGCAGGATCCGCCCGTCCTCGGTCAGCATCACATTGGCCGGCTTGACGTCGCGGTGGACGATGCCCTCCGCGTGCGCCGCGCCGAGCGCCTTCAGCAGCGCCGAGGCCACCTCCGCGACGTCCTCCACCGGCAGCCGCTGCCCCACCCGCAGGCGTTCCTGCAGCGTCGAGCCGCTGACCAGCTCCATCACGATCCACGGCACCCCGCCCACGAGGACGACGTCGTGGACCGTGACCACGTTCGGGTGGTCGCGCAGCCTGGCCGCGCTGCGGGCCTCCCGCAGGGCGCGCTCCAGCCGGTCCGCCGCGTCGGGGGCCGAGGGCCCCGAGGGAAGGAGCAGCTCCTTGACGGCCACATGGGTGTCGAGCTGTACGTCGTGCGCCTTCCAGACCCGCCCCATCCCGCCGGACCCAAGGGCCCGGACCAGCCGGTACCGGTGGTTGACCAGCTGTCCGGGCTGCGCCCCGTGTGCCACGCGTTCCCCCTCCGCACGTTCCGCTCCCGACACGGCTCCGGCTCGATTGTGGTGCCTGCCGGGCGCGTCTGACCGCCGGTCCGCCGGAATGGGTACGGGAACGGCCCGGCGGTTCAGCCGTCCAGGCGGCGTGCCGAGCCGATGACGCAGTACGACGTGGGCAGTGCCGGGCCGCGCTCGGGCAGGCGGAAGGAGCGGTGCGAGGCGATCCGGAAGCCGGCCGCCTCGATCGCGGCGAGCGGGTCGCGCGCCGTGTGGCAGCCGCCGAACAGGCGGGGCCACACCGTCCGGTCGAGCGCCCGCTGGACGCCCGCCATCCCCGGGCCGGGAGCCAGCCCGTGCTCCAGGAAGCGGAGTTCGGCGCCCGGGCGGAGCACCCGGTGCAGTTCGGCGAGGGCGCGCGGCAGGTTGCGTACGGTGCACAGCACCAGCGAGGCGACCGCGACGTCGAAGGCCTCGCTCTTGACCGGGAGCGCCTCGGCGACGCCCGGTACGAGGTCCACCGGCACCTCGGCGCGCAGCGCGGCGGCCGCGGCGAGCCGGCGCAGGGTGCGCTCCGGCTCGATGGCGACGACCTCGGACACGGCGGCGGGGTAGTACGCGAAGTTCAGGCCGTTGCCCGCGCCGATCTCGACGACCCGCCCGGAGACCCCCTCCAGCAGTTCCCGGCGCAGGGCGCCGATGCCGGCGCGGGTCTCGGCGGCGGTGCTGGCGCGGGCGTAGAACCGGGCGAAGTACGGGTGGTGGACCGGATCGGGGGCGGGGCTGGGCATGGCGGGCCTCCGGGCGCGGACGGGCGGCGGACGGACGACACGGCTGCGCGTGCCCCTCGGGGCTGTTCCCCACCCGGCCCCGTCCCGAAACCGTCTCCGGCCGGGCGGCGGAGGCCATAATCGAGCCTCCGGGCACCGCACTTGGGGCCGCGCACAGGAGGATCGGAACCTTGACATCCCGTACGGCCCCCTTCCGGGGCGCGGCCGCCGCCCCGTTCGCCGCTGCTGCGTTCGCCGCCGCGGCGTTCCTGCTCGCCGGCTGCGACTCCGCCCCGGCGCCGGCGCCGGAGCCCCGGGCCGAGGCGCCCGCGGCCGACCCGAACGCCGCGTTCCTCGCGGAGGTGGCCGCGCGCTGCGCCACCGCCACCGCTTCGCCGACGGCCGCCGCCGCCTCCGGCGCCGCCGGGGACGGTGCCGCGCCGGCGGATCCGGAGTCGCGCAAGTACGCGGAGAACCACGCGTACCGGCAGCAGACGGAGCTGAGCCCCGCCGCCCGCTGCCGCGGGGAGGCCCACGCGGCCCGGATCAGGGCGAAGCTGGCCGCCGCGCCCGTGACGGACCCCGCCGGACTGACCGCGCTGCTGCGCGGCCTGGGCTACCCCGCCGGCAGCGGTGACGTGTACGAGGGGAACTCCGTCCAGGGACCGGGCTTCGCGCTGCTGCTCCCGGGCGCCGGCCCCTGCGTGTCGGGGCGGGCGCAGGCCCCCGCCACCGCGGGCCCCTCCCCGGCCCCCGCCCGCGCCGAGGCGCACGGCGTCTACCTGGAGGGCGGCTGCAGGGAGCCGGCGGGGGGCCACTGAAGCGGCGGCCCGGCCCCGCCACCGGCACCCCGCCGCCGGGTCACCTCAGGCGGGCCACTCGGCGAGGAAGGACTCCGCCGACCAGGTGCCGTCCAGCGGCGCGCCCAGCCACCCCGGCGCGGCCGCGCGGAAGGCGGCGGGCTCCAGGGCGCCGGCCCCCTCCGGCACGGCCCCCAGCAGCGGGAGCCCGGACTTGGGGAGGTCGGCGAGGTTGCACCGGGAGGCCAGGTCGGGCGCGGCGGGCCAGCTGCCGACCACCACCCCGAGCGCGCTGACGGACCGGGCCGCGAGGGCCTCCGCGGTCAGGTCGGTGGCGTTCAGCGTGCCCAGCCCCGCGGGGGCCACCACCAGCACCGGCGCCGCCATCAGCCGCGCCGCGTCCGCCAGGGTGCGGCCCTCCTCGTCGAAGCGCACGAGCAGCCCGCCCGCGCCCTCCACGAGCACCAGGTCGTGCTCGGCGGCCAGCCGCGCGGCCGCCTCCGCGATCCCGGCGGGGGTCAGCGTCGCCAGCCCGGAGCGCCGCGCGGCGGTGTCCGGGGCCAGGGGCTCGGGGTAGCGGGCCAGTTCCCGCGCCGTCACGCCCGGGCCGGCGAGCCGCACGACCTCGGCGGCGTCCCCGGGCTCGTCCGGGCCGACCCCGGTCTGGGCGGGCTTGAGCACCGCCACCGAACGCCCGGCGGCCAGGGCGGCGGTCGCGACGGCCGCGGTGACCACAGTCTTGCCGATCTCCGTGCCGGTACCGGACACGACGACTACGGACATCTCAGCCTTCCTGCGCCGCTGCGACGGCCGCGCGGCAGATCCGGGCCACGTCGGCGTCGCCGGTGACGAACGGGGGCATGGTGTAGATCAGGTCGCGGAACGGGCGCAGCCAGACACCCTCGCGGACCGCCGCGCGGGTGGCCGCC
The DNA here is from genome assembly GCF_056434525.1 of Streptomyces sp. NPDC044002. Taxonomy (NCBI): domain Bacteria; kingdom Bacillati; phylum Actinomycetota; class Actinomycetes; order Kitasatosporales; family Streptomycetaceae; genus Streptomyces; species Streptomyces sp. NPDC044002. The sequence continues at coordinate 22,679 of NZ_JBWKEZ010000022.1, read as the reverse complement.
CACACGTCGACCGGGTGGTCGAGCTGGATCACGCCGATGGCCCCGAGCACGCGCACGTCCTTGACCCCGGGCACGGCGGAGGCCTCGGCGAGGCCCTCGCGCAGGCCCGCCTCGATCCGCTTGACCTCGCCGGCCCAGTCCTGGCCGAGCAGCAGGTCGATCGAGGCCAGGGCCACGGCCGTGGCGAGCGGGTTGCCCATGAAGGTGGGCCCGTGCGCCAGTACCGGGACCTCGCCCTGCGAGATCCCGTCGGCGACCCGCTCGGTGCACAGGGTGGCCGCGAGGGTGAGGTAGCCGCCGGTCAGGGACTTGCCCAGGCACATGACGTCCGGGGTGATGCCCGCGTGGTCGGCGGCGAAGAGCGCGCCGGTGCGGCCGAAGCCCGTCGCGATCTCGTCCAGGATCAGCAGGACCCCGTACTCGTCGCACAGTTCGCGCAGCACCCGCAGATAGCCCGGGTGGTGGAAGCGCATGCCGCCCGCTCCCTGCACCACCGGCTCCACGATCACCGCGGCCAGTTCGTCGGCGTGCGCGGCGACGAGCGCGCGCAGGTGGTCCGCGTACGCGGGGTCCACGGGGGTGTCGAAGCCGCCGGGCGGGGCGTCGGCGAAGACCTGCCGGGGCAGGTGGCCCTGCCACAGCTCGTGCATGCCGCCGTCGGGGTCGCACACGGCCATCGGCTGCCAGGTGTCGCCGTGGTAGCCGCCGCGCCAGGTCAGCAGCCGGGTCTTGCCGGTGCGGCCGAGCGAACGCCAGTACTGCAGGCACATCTTGACGGCGACCTCGACGGCCACCGACCCGGAGTCGGCGAGGAAGACGTGCTCCAGTCCGGCCGGGGTGATCTCCACCAGCCGGGCGGCCAGCCGGACGGCGGGCTCGTGGGTGAGCCCGCCGAACATCACGTGCGACATCCGGCCCAGCTGCGCGGCCGCGGCCTCGTTGAGCACCGGGTGGTTGTAGCCGTGGATCGCCGACCACCAGGAGGACATGCCGTCGACCAGCTCCTCCCGCCCCTGGGCGGGGGAGGCGAGCCGCAGCCGGACCCCCGAGGCGGAGGAGACCACGAGGGCCTCCTGCCGCCCGGGCATCGGGCCGTACGGGTGCCAGACGTGCTGCCGGTCCAGGGCGAGCAGGTCCGCCGTGTCCGACGAGGGGTCGAGCGGGTCGTGCAGCGGGAACCGGTCACGCATTGGGGGCGATGTCCGTCCCCGCGCCGCGGCGGCGCACCGCCACCAGGTCCGAACGCACCTCTCCGGCCTCCGCCTGGGCGGGCGCCGGGGCCTGCGCGGCGTGTCCGGAGCAGCCGCCGCAGGCGGAGCCGCAGCCGTGGGCACCGGCGCCGTCCTCGGCCTCGGCACCGGCCGCGGAGCCGCAGCCGCCGGCGGAGGAACCGCACATGCCGCCCGCGGGGGCGGCGGCCGCCGCGGCGTCGGCGCGGTGGGCGGGCAGGGTGGTCGTACCGGCGCCCTCCACCTCGAAACCGGCGTCCGCGATCATGTCGAGGTCGGCCTGGCCGGCCTGGCCCTCACTGGTGAGGTAGTCGCCGAGGAAGATGGAGTTGGCGATGTTCAGCGCGAGCGGCTGCATCGAGCGCAGGTGCACCTCGCGGCCGCCGGCGATCCGGACCTCCACGTCGGGGCAGACGAAGCGGACCATCGCGAGGATCCGCAGGCAGCGCTGCGGGGTGAGGTTCCACTCCTTGGCCAGCGGGGTGCCCTCGAAGGGGATCAGGAAGTTGACCGGGACGGAGTCCGAGTCCAGCTCGCGCAGCGAGTAGACGACGTCGACGAGGTCCTCGTCGCTCTCGCCCATGCCGGCGATCAGGCCGGAGCAGGCCGACAGGCCCGCCGCGTGCGCCTTCTGCACCGTGTCGACGCGGTCCGCGTAGGTGTGCGTCTTGGTGATCTGGCCGTACGTGGCCTCGGAGGTGTTCAGGTTGTGGTTGTAGGCGTCCGCACCCGCCTCGCGGAGCTTCTCGGCCTGGCCCTCGGCGAGCAGGCCCAGGCAGGCGCAGACCTCGACGCCCTCGTTCTGCTCCTTGATGGCGGCGATCGTCTCGCCGACGCGGGCCACGTCACGGTCGGTCGGACCGCGGCCGCTGGCCACGAGGCAGACCCGCTTGGCGCCGCCGGCGACGCCGGCCGCGGCCGCCTTGGAGGCCTCGTCCGGCTTCAGCCACGTGTACTTGAGGATCTCGGCCTTCGACCCCAGACGCTGGGAGCAGTACGAGCAGTCCTCGGGGCAGAGCCCCGACTTCAGGTTGACCAGGTAGTTCAGCTTGACGCGGCGCCCGAACCATTGGCGGCGCACCTTGCCGGCAGCGGCCACCACGTCGAGCAGTTCGTCGTCGGAGGTCGCCAGTACGGCGAGCGCCTCCTCGCGGGTCGGCAGCTCGCGCCGCAGTCCCTTTTCCACCAGGGTGTTCAGCAGGTCCATGCGCCCGATCCTGTCCCACGCGACCACTCCCGGCCAAGGAGAGATCGGACAACATGGCCGGAAGGAGGTGTGTGGATCGCCACACCAGCCCCTCGCGTCACGGCGGATAGGGTCGAGCAGATCTGTCGACTGCCGACAAAACGCGAGACACATCGCGAGACGCGACGCGAGGACCGCCGATGACCCAGCACACCCCGCAACCCGAGGACGTCTTCGCCTGGATCGACGGCGCGGAGCGCGTCCGAGAGCAGGCCGGGCTGGTGCGGACCCTGCGTCCGAGGCCCGCCTCCTCGCCCCTGCTGGACCTGGCGAGCAACGACTACCTGGGGCTGTCCCGGCACCCGGAGACCGTGCGGGGTGCCTGTGCCGCGGCCGAGCGCTGGGGTGCCGGTGCCACTGGATCGCGCCTGGTCACGGGCTCGACCGAACTTCATGCCGAACTGGAGCGGGAGCTCGCCGCGTTCACGGGCTTCGAGTCCGCTCTGGTGCTTTCGTCCGGATACGCCGCGAACCTGGCCGCCGTGACCGCGCTCAGCGGCCGGGGCACGCTCGTGGTCTCCGACGCCGGGAACCACGCCTCCATCGTCGACGGCTGCCGGCTCTCGCGGGCCGAGGTCGAGGTCACCCCGCACGGCGACCCGGAGACGGCCCGCAAGAGCCTGGCCGGGCACGGGGGCCGGGCGCTGCTGGTGACCGACTCGGTGTTCTCCGTCGACGGGGACGCCGCCCCGCTCGCCGGGTACCACGCCGCCTGCCGGGCCGAGGGCGCCGCGCTGGTGGTGGACGACGCGCACGGGCTGGGGGTGCTGGGCGAGGGCGGCCGCGGCGCGCTGCACGCCGCCGGGCTCGCGGGCGCGCCGGGGGTGGTCGCCACGGTGACCCTCTCGAAGTCACTGGGCAGCCAGGGCGGCGCGGTGCTGGGGCCGGCCAAGGTCATCCGGCACCTGGTCAACACGGCCCGCGCCTTCATCTTCGACACCGGGCTGGCCCCGGCCGCCGCCGGTGCGGCGCTGGCGAGCCTGCGCCTGCTGGAGCGGGAACCGGAGCGCGCGGCCCGGGTCCGGGAGGTGGCCGCCGAGCTGTACGGGCGGCTCACCGCGTCCGGCCTGACCGCGGCCCGGCCGGACGCGGCCGTGGTGTCGGTTCGGGCCCCGTCGGCTTCGGCGGCACTGCGCTGGGCCGCCGACTGCCGCGAGGCAGGTCTGTCCGTGGGGTGCTTCCGTCCGCCGTCGGTGCCGGACGGCATCTCCCGGCTGCGGCTGACGGCTCGGGCGGATCTCACGGGGGACGAGATCAGCCGGGCCGTCGGCACGGTCCTCGGGACCGCTCCGGCCGGGGCCACGGACCGCTAGGCGTCACGTCACACGTGCACGTCCGCCCTTACGGAGGCGAGGAAGCCGTCCCAGGCCGGCCCGGTGAAGAGCACGGCCGGGCCGTCCGTCCGCTTGGAGTCGCGGACGGCCAGCAGGCCGCCGGTCAGGGCGGCGGCTTCCACGCAGTTGTTCATTCCGGTGCTGCGGCTGCTCCGCAGCCACCGCGCGCTGTTCAGAAGTCCGCTGGTGGATAAGGGGGTTGCGGACACGGGGGTGCCTCCTTCTACGCGTCGTCAGCGATAGAGCTGATCAGATCCGACGAGTCGTGGGGCGGGAGGGCGTGCGCCTGGATGGTGCGGAACGCGGCGCTGTACGCCTCTAGGTCTTCCTTCCGCTCCAGATAGAGGCTACTCGTCAAATGGTCGAGCACCACCACATCCAGATCGGCGATGTTCGGAAATGAGAAAATTACGAACGGTCCGGTCAGGCCGAGATGGCCCCCCACGGTGAACGGCAGCACCTGAAGCCGCACTTGGGGCAGCCGCGCCACCTCCACCAGATGCCGCAGCTGCTCCTCCATCACCCCCGGTCCGCCGATCTGCCGGCGCAGCACCGCCTCGTCCAGCACGGCGCTCAGCTCCAGCGGCGGATCGGACCGCAGCACCGCCTGCCGGGCCAGCCGTACGTCGACCAGCGCGTCCACCTTCGGCTCCGGCAGCCCGCCCAGCGCGGCCCGGGTCACCGCCCGCGCGTAGTCCGGCGTCTGGAGCAGCCCCGGCACCACCGACAGCTCGACGGTCCGCGCCGACCGGGCTCCGGCCTCCAGGCTGATGAAGTCCCGGTACTCCTGCGGGAGCAGGCCCCGGTAGTCGTGCCACCACTGCCGCCCCCGCGCCGCGTCCCCGCTCGCCGCCGGACCGGCCGCCGAGGCGCCCAGGGCCTCCAGCAGCGCGCGCTGCTGGGCGCTCACCGCGTCCCCGTAGGCGTCCAGCAGCAGCCGGATGTCCTCCGTCTTCACACCGCTGCGGCCCGTCTCGATCCGGCTGACCTTCGACTGGTGCCAGCCGACGATGCGGGCCACCTCGCCACTGGTGAGCCCGGAGCGGTCGCGCAGGGCGCGCAGCTCCTCGCCGAGTTTGCGCCGACGTACCGCGGGACCGTGCTGCATACCCGCTCTCCTTCCACCGGCACACCTCGCACCAGTCTGCCGTCCAAATACGCTCTTCCGTAGCAGAGTTCACCGCATTGAGCGACAGATATATGCATATCTTGGGGGAACGGCGGAAACGGCGGCACGATGGGTGGCACTCTGGCGCTCAGCGTAGATCCGGGGCGGCTCCGTCCCGGTGGGAAAGGGACGTCGCCATGGCAGATCAGCTGGAAGCATCCGTCACTCTGCCGAGCGATCCGGTGTCGGTGGCCGCCGCCCGACGCTACGTGGCGCGGGTACTGAGCGACTGGGGACTGCCCGAGGACGCGGGCACCGCGGACACCGTCCGGCTCATCGTCTCCGAACTCGCCACCAACTCCGTGCAGCACACCTTCGGCCAGTCGCCCACCTTCACCGTCGACGTCCGCCTCGAACGCGAGGAATGGCTGCGCGTCGGAGTGACGGACAGCCACCCGCGCTGGCCCAAGCGGCTCCCCGCCGCCGTCCAGCAGGACAACGGCCGCGGCATGGTCATCATCCGCTGGCTCGCGGCCGAGGCCGGCGGCCGTCTCTCGGTCACCCCCACCGAGGACGGCGGCAAGACCGTGTGGATCGCCCTGCCCTGGCCCGCCGACGCCTCCGCGCGCACCCTCAGGGGCTGTTGACCCGAGCCCGCCGGCCGTACCCCGTATACGAACCGCACCCTCGGAACCGGGACCGCGTTGAACCGAGTGCCTTCCCGAAACGTGGGTTAACTCGGCGGAAAAGTACGGCCCCTACGGTATGGTCCTCGCTCTTCCGCCAATGATCACCCACGCACCGGTAAAGCGGTGGTGATCGGGACGGAAAGCCTCGTCCTGTGTTGGGCAAGAGACGCTTGGCACGGATAAGCGCAGGTCAACAACGTGTTGACGGCCGGTACGGTCACTCCCCGGCGCGACGACGACCATGTCCCGGAAGCTTGGTGATACAGGTGCAATTGACACCACATGAACAAGAGAGACTCCTGATCCATGTGGCCGCCGACGTGGCCGAGAAGCGCAGGGCGCGCGGGGTCCTCCTCAACCACCCCGAGGCCGTCGCCCTGATCACCTCGCACCTCCTCGAAGGGGCCCGCGACGGGCGGACCGTGGCCGAGCTGATGGCGTCCGGCCGCACCGTGCTCACCCGGGCGGAGGTCATGGAGGGCATCCCCGAGATGATCCACGACGTCCAGGTCGAGGCCACCTTCCCCGACGGCACCAAGCTCGTCACCGTCCACGACCCGATCGTCTGAGGGGGAGCAGCAGCATGATCCCCGGCGAGATCGTCCACGGGGACGGCCCGGTGCGCCTCAACGAGGGCCGCCCCGTCACCCGCCTCACCGTCCTCAACGCCGCCGACCGGCCCGTACAGGTCGGCTCCCACTACCACTTCGCCGAGGCCAACCCCGGCCTCGACTTCGACCGGCGGGCCGCGCACGGGCAGCGCCTGAACATCGCCGCCGGCACCGCCGTCCGCTTCGAGCCGGGCATCCCCGTCGCCGTGGAACTCGTACCGATCGGCGGACTGCGCACCGTGCCCGGACTGCGCGGCGAGACCGGAGGGCCGCTCGATGGCTGAACTCTCCCGCCGGGCCTACACCGACCTTTTCGGGCCGACCACCGGTGACCGGATCCGGCTCGCCGACACCGCCCTCTTCGTCGAGATCGAACGGGACCTCAGCGGCGGACCCGGCAACTCCGGCGACGAGGCCGTCTTCGGCGGCGGCAAGGTCATCCGCGAGTCCATGGGCCAGGCCCGCACCACGCGCGCCGAGGGCGCCCCCGACACGGTCATCACCGGCGTGGTCGTCCTCGACCACTGGGGCGTCGTCAAGGCCGACATCGGCATCGCGGACGGCCGCATCTGCGGCATCGGCAAGGCCGGCAACCCCGACACCATGGACGGCGTCGACCCCGCACTCGTCATCGGCCCCGAGACCGAGATCATCGCGGGCAACGGGAAGATCCTCACCGCCGGCGCCATCGACGCCCACGTGCACTTCATCTCCCCGACCGTCGTCGACGAGGCCCTCGCCTCCGGCATCACCACCCTCGTCGGCGGCGGCACCGGCCCCGCCGAGGGCTCCAAGGCCACCACCGTCACCCCCGGCCCCTGGCACCTGGCCCGGATGTTCGCGGCGCTGGAGGCCTACCCGGTCAACATCGGCCTGCTCGGCAAGGGCAACACCATGTCCCGCGAGGGCATGCTCTCCCAGCTGCGCGGCGGAGCGCTCGGCTTCAAGATCCACGAGGACTGGGGCGCCACCCCCGCGGCCATCGACGCCTGCCTGAGCGTCGCCGACGAGACCGGCGCCCAGGTCGCCATCCACACCGACACCCTCAACGAGGCCGGCTTCGTCGCCGACACCCTCGCGGCCATCGCCGGGCGGACCATCCACTCGTACCACACCGAGGGCGCGGGCGGCGGCCACGCACCCGACATCATCACCGTGGTCTCCGAGTCCAACGTCCTGCCGAGCTCCACCAACCCCACCCGCCCGCACACCCTCAACACCGTCGAGGAACACCTCGACATGCTGATGGTCTGCCACCACCTCAACCCGGCCGTCCCCGAGGACCTCGCCTTCGCCGAGTCCCGGATCCGGCCCTCCACCATCGCCGCCGAGGACGTCCTCCACGACCTCGGGGCCATCTCCATCATCTCCTCCGACTCCCAGGCCATGGGCCGTGTCGGAGAGGTCGTCCTCCGCACCTGGCAGACCGCCCACGTGATGAAGCAGCGCCGCGGCTTCCTCCCCGGCGACGGCCCCGCCGACAACCACCGGGCCCGCCGCTACGTCGCCAAGTACACGATCAACCCCGCCGTGGCCCAGGGCCTCGCCCGGGAGATCGGCTCCGTCGAGGTCGGCAAGCTCGCCGACCTGGTGCTGTGGACCCCCGCCTTCTTCGGCGTCAAGCCCGAGCTCGTCGTCAAGGGCGGCCAGATCGCGTACGCGCAGATGGGCGACGCCAACGCCTCCATCCCCACCCCGCAGCCGGTCCTGCCCCGGCCCATGTACGGCGGCATCGGACGCGCGCCCGCCCTCAACTCCCTCAACTTCACCTCGCAGGCCGCCCTCGACGACGGCCTGCCCGAACGCCTCGGCCTCGGCAAGAGGTTCACCGCCATCGAGAACACCCGCAAGCTCGGCAAGGCGGACATGCGCAACAACGACGCCATGCCCAGGGTCCAGGTCGACCCCGACACCTTCACCGTCTCCATCGACGGCGAGGCGGTGGAGCCAGCACCCGCGGCCGAACTGCCCATGGCACAGAGATACTTCCTCTTCTGATGGGCCCCGGACTTCTGATGGGCCCCCGACTTCCGAGGGGCTCCCGACGATGAGCCTCGCCGCGCTGCTCGTGCTCGCGGACGGCCGCTTCCCCGCCGGAGGGCACGCCCACTCCGGCGGGGCGGAGGCCGCCTGCAAGGCCGGCCGCATCCACGACGCCGCCACCCTGGAGCAGTTCTGCCGCGGCCGGCTGCACACCGCCGGGCTCACCGCGGCCGGTCTGGCCGCGGCCGCCGCCCTCGGCATCGACCCGGCCCTGCTCGACACCGCCGCCGACGCCCGCACCCCCTCGCCCGCGCTGCGCGCCGCAGCCAGGCGGCTCGGCCGGCAGCTGCTGCGGGCCGCCCGCGCCACCTGGCCCGCCGCCGAACTCGACGCGCTGGCCGCCGCCTTCCCGCGCGGGGCCCACCAGCCCGTGGTGCTCGGCCTCGCCGCCCGGGCCGCCGGACTCGGGGCCCTGGACGCCGCGCACGTGGCGGCGTACGAGAGCGTCAGCGGGCCGGCCACGGCGACGGTACGGCTGCTGGGCCTCGACCCCTTCGAGGCCAGCGCCGTCCTCGCCCGCCTCGCCCCCGACCTCGACGCCGTCGCCGCCAGGGCGGCCGAGGCCGCCCTGCTCGCCCGCACGGAGGGCGCGGACGCACTGCCCGCGGCCTCCTCACCACTGCTGGAAATCGCGGCGGAGGCACATGCCGACTGGGCGGTACGCCTCTTCGCCTCCTGAACCTCCCGACCACCGCCGTACCCAAGGAGACCTGCCGTGCACCTCGACCACGACGTGACCTACCCCCACCGCCACACCCACGCCGCCGCCCCGCAGCGCGCCGACGGCACCCGCCGCGCCCTGCGCGTGGGCCTCGGCGGACCCGTCGGCTCCGGCAAGACCGCCACCGTCGCCGCCCTCTGCCGGGCCCTGCGCACCGAGCTGTCCATGGCCGTCGTCACCAACGACATCTACACCCGCGAGGACGCCGAGTTCCTGCTCCGCGAGGCCGTCCTGCCCCCCGAGCGGATCAGCGCCGTCGAGACCGGAGCCTGTCCCCACACCGCCATCCGCGACGACATCTCCGCCAACCTGGAGGCCGTGGAGGAACTGGAAGAGGCCTTCCTCGGCAGCGCCCCCCTCGACCTGATCCTCGTCGAGTCCGGCGGCGACAACCTGACCGCCACCTTCTCCCGGGGCCTGGTCGACGCCCAGATCTTCGTCATCGACGTGGCCGGCGGCGACGACATCCCCCGCAAGGGCGGCCCCGGCGTCACCACCGCCGACCTCCTCATCGTCAACAAGACCGACCTCGCCCCGCACGTCGGCTCCGACCTGGAACGCATGGCCCGCGACGCCGCCGCCCAGCGCGGCGACCTGCCCGTCGCCTTCCAGTCCCTGCGCGGCCCCGAAGGCGTCGCCCCGGTCGCCGACTGGGTGCGCGGCCGGATCGCCGCCTGGGCCGTACGGTGACCAGCGCACCCCCCGCCGCCCCCCACCCTGCCTCCCTCCGCGCCACCGCCCGCATCCGCGCCGCCGCCGACGGGCGCGGCGGCACCGCCCTGCCCCTGCTGGCCGGGGAGGGGCCGCTCGCCCTGCGCCGCACCCGGAGCGAGGACGCCGAGGCGGGAGTGATGCTGGTCGGCGCGATGAGCGCCCCCCTCGGCGGCGACCACCTCACGGTGGAGGCCGAGGCGGGACCCGGCGCCCGCCTCGCCCTGCGCTCGGCGGCCGCCACCCTGGCCCTGCCCGGCCGCACCGCGGAGCCCGCGCGGTACGACGTACGGCTGAAGCTGGCCGACGGTGCGGCGGTGCGCTGGCTGCCGGAGCCGCTCGTCTCCGTGCGCGGCAGCGACCTGCGCGCCACCACCCGCGCCGAACTGGCCCCCGCCGCCCGCCTCCTGCTGCGCGAGGAACAGGTGCTGGGACGCAGCGCCGAGCCCCCCGGCCTGCTGCGCAGCCGGCTCACGGTCACCCGGGGCGGGCAGCCCCTGCTGGACCAGGAGCTGTCCTGCGGCCCCGGAGCACCGGGCGGCTGGGACGGCCCGGCCGTCACGGCGGGCCACCGCGCCCTCGGCCAGCTCCTGGTGGTCGACCCGCGCTTCGAACAGGACCCGCCCCGGGCAGCCGTCCTGGGCGAGTTCGCGGCCGCCACCCCGCTGGCCGGACCCGCAGTGCTCGTCACGGCCCTCGCCCCGGACGCGCTGCGGCTGCGCGAGCTCCTCGACGCGGCGCTGCGCACGTACGGGTGGTGACGGGGGGACAGAAGCGGGGCAATGGGACACCGCTCAGCGGTACACACGTTTCCGGTTATCGGGTTGGCAAAGAAGTAGACCGTGCTCTGTTGCCGGGTACCGGTCAGACGAAAGGATCCCCCTGTCCCAAACCTGCCGCTCCGGGCGGCACATGACCAGGGGGATCAACCACGTGATACGCAATGCGACGCTGGGGAGCGCCGCCACTCTCATCACCGGTGCGCTGGCCGCGGGCCTGCTGCTCGCGCCGCCGGCCTCGGCCGCTCCGGCCGGCCGGGACAACGGCGGTGCCGAGGCGATCGGCGTCCAGATCGCCGCCGCCCGCGCTGCGCGCGCCGGCATCGACTGGAAGGACTGTCCTGCCGACTGGGGCTTCGAGAAGCCGATCCAGTGCGGCTGGGTCAAGGTCCCGCTCGACTACACCAAGCCCTTCGGCAAGACCATCGAGCTCGCCGTCGACCGTGCCGTCAGCACGGGCACCAAGGACGAGCGCCAGGGCGCCCTCCTCTACAACCCCGGCGGTCCCGGCGGTTCCGGCATGCGCTTCCCGCGCCGGATCACCACCAAGAGCCCGCTGTGGGTCAACACCGCCAAGGCCTACGACTTCGTGGGCTTCGACCCCCGCGGCGTCGGCCACTCCGCGCCGATCTCCTGCATCGACCCGCAGGAGTTCGTCAAGGCCCCCAAGGCCGACCCGGTCCCGTCCAGCGAGGCCGACAAGCGCGCCCAGCGCAAGCTCGCCGCCGAGTACGCGGACGGCTGCAAGGAGCGCAGCGGCGAGATGCTGCCGCACATGACCACGCCGAACACCGCGCGCGACCTGGACGTCATCCGGGCCGCCCTCGGCGAGCAGAAGCTCAACTTCATCGGCGTCTCCTACGGCACCTACCTGGGCGGGGTCTACGCGACCCTCTTCCCGACCCACGTGCGCCGCATGATCGTCGACAGCGTCGTCAACCCGGCGCAGGAGAAGATCTGGTACCAGGCCAACCTGGACCAGGACGTCGCCTTCCAGATGCGCTGGAACGACTGGCAGGACTGGGTCGCCAAGAACGACGCCGTCTTCCACCTCGGCGACACCCGCGCCAAGGTCGAGGCCAAGTACCAGGAGCTGCGCGCCCAGGCCAAGGCCAAGCCGCTCGGCGGGGTCGTCGGCCCGGCCGAGCTGATCGGCTTCTTCCAGGGCGCCCCGTACTACGACTCCTCGTGGGTCCCGGTCGCGCAGGCGTTCAGCGCCTGGGCCGCCGGTGACGAGAAGCCGCTGATCGAGGCCATCGCCCCGGACATGTCCGACACCAAGGGCAACGCCGCCTCGGAGAACTCCAACGCCGTCTACACCGCGGTGGAGTGCGCCGACGCCAAGTGGCCGACCAGCTGGGCCAAGTGGGACCGGGACAACAGCGAGCTGCACAAGAAGTACCCGTTCCTGACCTGGTCGAACGCGTGGATGAACCTGCCCTGCGCGACCTGGAAGTCCAAGCAGAGCACCCCGATCGAGGTCGGCGCCAAGCGCGGCATCGCCCCGGTCCTGATCGTCCAGTCCGAGCGTGACGCGGCCACCCCGTACGAGGGCGCCGTCGAGCTGCACCGCCGCCTGGCGGGCTCGCGCCTGATCACCGAGCAGAACGCCGGCTCGCACGGCGTCACCAGCCTGGTGAACCCCTGCATCAACACCCGCGTGGACGCCTACCTGCTCACCGGCAAGGTCGACGCCCAGGACGTGAAGTGCGGCCCGCACGCCACTCCGGTGCCCCCGGCCCCGGCCGCGGCGAAGTCCCTCGCGGAGGCCCCGGCCGCCGCGCTGCCGCAGCACGAGGAGCTCCCGGCGGTCGTCCGCTAGGACCCGTCAGGACCCGGCAGTACCTGCTATGACGAGCGGGAGAAGGCTCAGCGCGAGGAGCGCCGGGCCTTCTTCCGCTTCTCCTCCTCCTCGGCCTTGACCTCGGCCGCGTACCGGTCCACGTACTCCTGGCCGGAGAGGCCCAGGACCGCGTACATGATCTCGTCCGTGACCGCGCGCAGCACGGCCCGCTCGCCCTCCATGCCCGCGTACCGGGAGAACTCCAGCGGGGCGCCGAAGCGGATCGTGACCCGCCGGATCTTCGGGAGCTTCTGGCCGGGCGGCTGGATCTCGAAGGTCCCGAGCATCGCGCACGGCACCACCGGCACCCCCGCGCCCAGGGCCATGGCCGCCACCCCGACCTTGCCCTTGTAGAGCCGCCCGTCGTGGGACCGGGTGCCCTCGGGGTAGATCCCGAGCAGCTCGCCCTTGGCCAGCACCCCGAGCCCCTCGCGCAGCGCCGCCTGCCCGGCGTCCTTGCCGGAGCGGTCCACCGGGATCTGCCCGGCGCTGCGGAAGAAGGCGGCGGTCAGCCGCCCCTTGAGGCCCGGCCCGGTGAAGTACTCGGCCTTGGCGAGGAAGGTGATCCGGCGCGTGAGGATCGCGGGCATCAGGAAGTGGTCCGAGAAGGACAGGTGGTTGCCCGCGACGATCGCGGCGCCTTCCGGGGGGATGTTCTCCAGCCCCTCGATCCGCGGCCGGAACAGCAGCCGCAGCAGCGGACCGAGCAGTACGTGCTTGAGCAAGTGGTAGAACACCAGGCCGCTCCCGTCGATGCCCCTATGTCACGGCCATCCTACGGACAGTCAACGCGGGGCCGGGAGGGTCAGGCGCTGCGCGAGGCGGCCAGCCCCATCGTGAGCAGCCCCAGCACCACCCAGCCGAACCACAGCCAGCCGTTGCTGCCGAGCGCCACCGAGTACGTGGAGACGGCCACCAGAGCGGCGAAGGTCGTGACGGCCATCGCCTTAACGGATCCGGTCATGCCCCATGGTCGCGCCTGATGCGGGCTCCGCGCTACTGGCCGCGCTGCTGGAGCGAGGCGAGATACGCGTTGTAGGCGGCGAGCTCCTTGTCGCCGTCCCGGTCGGCGGCCCGGTCGGAGCGCCGCGCCACCCGCTGCTCCGAGTGGTACCACTGGTAGATCAGCGCGATCAGCACCAGCACCGAGGGGATCTCGCTGAACGCCCAGGCGATGCCGCCGCCCCACTGCTGGTCGAGTAGCGGGTCGATGTCCAGGGAGGCCGGCGGGTTCGCGTACGTCTTGATCATCGGCTCGCTCGCCATCATCAGGGCGATGCCGAAGAAGGCGTGGAAGGGCATGCCCGCGAACAGCTCCAGCATCCGCATCACGTAGCCGGGGCGGTGCGGGCCCGGGTCCACGCCCATGATCGGCCAGAAGAAGATCAGGCCGACGGCGAGGAAGTGGACCATCATGCCGATGTGGCCGGCCTTGCTCTCCATCAGGAAGTCGAAGAGCGGGGTGAAGTACAGCGCGTAGAGGCTCGCGATGAACATCGGGATGGTGAAGGCCGGGTGGGTGATGATCCGCATGTACCGGCTGTGCAGCAGCATCAGGAGCAGCTCGCGCGGCCCCTTGTGCCCGCGCGCCGCCGGCGGCAGCGCCCGCAGGGCCAGCGTCACCGGCGCCCCGAGCAGCAGCAGGATCGGGGTGACCATGCTGATCACCATGTGCTGGACCATGTGCACGCTGAACATGACCATGCCGTAGTCGTTCAGCTTGGTGCACATCACCAGCATCACCGTCAGCACACCGGTGACGAAGGCGACGGTCCGGCCCACCGGCCAGGAGTCCCCGCGCCGGCGCAGCCGCCACACGCCCCACCCGTACAGGGCGAGCCCCAGCAGCGAGCCGAACAGGAAGAAGGCGTCGAAGGAGAACTCCAGCCCACGCCCGAGAGTGAACGGCGGCAGGTCCATGTTCATGTCCATGCCGTGCCCGCTGTGATCCATGCCTTCACTCCCTTGACTGTGGCGCCCCACCACAGTAATGCCGCCCCCGGACGCGATCGCGTCCGGGGGCGGTCTCGGAGGTCGATCACTCGTTCGTGTGAGGTCGAGGGGTTCCGGACAGCGAGGCGGGACCTCGGCCTCATGCTGGCGCCATGACGGCATCTGCTGGGGGCGGAGGGGGCGGAACCGCTCGGTACACGTTCCGGCTGCGTATGTCGTCCGCTGCGCGTACCGCTCTCTTGGACGAGTGGGACCGGTGTCGGTGGGTGTGGAACCAGTGCGTCGCCACATCGCGGGCCGCGCACAAGGCCGGGGAGAACTGCGGTCCCGCAGGGCTGGACCGGATGCTGACGCGTTGGCGTGCGGAGCACGAGTGGTTGCGTGCCGGCGGTTCGGTTCCGCAGCAGCAGACCGTCCGGGACTTCTCTGCATCCCGGGCCAAGGCGTTGAAGGACCTGAAGGCACGGTCGCCCGTGAGGCGGCGGGCGGGAATGCCCCGGCTCAAGAGGAAGTCGGTGGCGGCTCCGACACTGAACTACACGCGGCGGGGCTTCCGGCTGAAGGACTCCCGCCTGCACCTGGCGGGCGGCACCTCGCTCACCGTGGTGTGGTCGAGGGCGCTGCCCTCCGACCCTTCCAGCGTCCGTGTCTACCGGGACAGTGTCGGTCACTGGTACGCGTCCTTCGTGGTCCAGGTCGAAGCGCAGTCACTGCCTGGTACGGGCGCGGTGATCGGCATCGACTGGGGGGTGCAGGTGACGGCCACGACCACCAGTGATGCGCACGACCTGCCGCACGCCGAACACGGGAGGAAGGCGGCCGGCCGGCTGGCCCGTTGCCAGCGGATGATGGCCCGCAGGAAACCCACGCGTGGCCGGGCGCCCTCCAAGGGCTACGGGAAAGCTGCGCAGCAGGCCGCGAAGGCGCACAAGAAGATCGCGCGGCAACGTCAGGAAACGGCTCGACGGTGGGCCAGGCAGGTCGTCAACGACTTCGACGAGCTGGCGGTGGAGGACTTCCGGCCGGCGTTCCTCGCGAAGTCGACGATGGCCCGCAAGGCTGCCGACGCGGCGATCGCCACCACCAAGCGCGAGCTGATAAACATGGCCCGCAAGTACGGTCGCGCCGTCCACCTGGTGCAGCCTGCACACACGACCATGGACTGCGGACGGTGCGGAGCGAGAACCAAGCACGCACTCCCGCTGTCGGAACGTACCTACACGTGCACCGCGTGCGGAGCCGTCTCCCCGAGGGACAAGAACTCCGCACGCGTGATGCTCGTCCGGGCTGGTCTCACCCCGGCTGCCGCTGATCGTGGAAGACCCGGCGGGCCGACGGCCCGCCGGGCAGCGTGAGGCAGGAATCCCCTTTACA
The DNA here is from genome assembly GCF_056434525.1 of Streptomyces sp. NPDC044002. Taxonomy (NCBI): domain Bacteria; kingdom Bacillati; phylum Actinomycetota; class Actinomycetes; order Kitasatosporales; family Streptomycetaceae; genus Streptomyces; species Streptomyces sp. NPDC044002. Next base: position 7,038 of record NZ_JBWKEZ010000022.1, on the reverse strand, counting down.
TGCGAGGGGGAGGATGTCAAAGAACGGTCTGTGCCTCGTCGTAGCGGTCCGTCGGGACCGTCTTCAGGGTCGAGGTGGCCTCGGCGAGGGGGACCATCACGATGTCCGTGCCGCGCAGGGCCGTCAGCATGCCGAACTCGCCCCGGTGCGCCGCCTCCACCGCGTGCCAGCCGAAGCGGGTGGCGAGCACCCGGTCGTACGCGGTGGGCGTGCCGCCGCGCTGGACGTGGCCCAGGATGACCGGGCGGGCCTCCTTGCCCAGGCGCCGCTCCAGTTCGACGGCCAGGATGTTGCCGATGCCGGCGAAGCGCTCGTGCCCGTACTGGTCCTTGCCGCCCGCCTGGTACTCCATCGTGCCCGGGAGGGGCTTGGCGCCCTCGGCGACCACGACGATCGCGAACCGCTTGCCCGCCGAGAAGCGCTCGCCGACGATCGCCGTCAGCTCCTCGATGTCGAACGGGCGCTCCGGGACGACGATGGCGTGCGCGCCGGCCGCCATGCCCGAGTGCAGGGCGATCCAGCCGGTGTGGCGGCCCATGACCTCCACGACCATCACGCGCTGGTGGGACTCGGCGGTGGTCTTCAGCCGGTCCAGGGCGTCGGTGGCGACGCCGACGGCGGTGTCGAAGCCGAAGGTGACGTCCGTGGAGGAGATGTCGTTGTCGATGGTCTTCGGCACGCCGACGATCGGCAGGCCGCCCTGGGCGAGCAGGTTGGCCGCCTTCAGGGTGCCCTCGCCGCCGATCGGGATGATGGCGTCCAGGCCGAGGTCCGCGACGTGGCCGCGGGCCCGCTCCACGCCGTCGCGCAGGTGCGCGGGCTGGACCCGGGAGGAGCCGAGGATGGTGCCGCCGCGGGCCAGGATGCCGGCGACGGAGTCCAGGTCGAGCTTGCGGTAGTCGCACTCCAGGAGGCCGCGCCAGCCGTCGTGGAAGCCGATGACCTCATCGCCGTGGTCGACGACGGCGCGGTGCACGACGGAACGGATGACGGCGTTCAGGCCGGGGCAGTCGCCGCCGGAAGTGAGCACACCAATGCGCATGGCAGGAAGAACCTTTGCAACGTGGGCCGACGACCGGACCACGTCGTCCGGTTGGAACTACCCGTCACCCTACAAGCGGTTTCCCACTGGACTGAACCATCCTCCACAGGATGGTCGGAACAAACAGAAGATCGTACGAACGCACACCGGCCGAACGCACACCGGCCCGGACCCCCGAGGGGATCCGGGCCGGAAGCCGGAGCCGAAGCCGTGCGGCAGGCGCGCGAGCGCCCTTACGCGGTCTGCGTGGCCGCCGCCATGCGCTCCGCGCGCAGCGCGTCGTACCAGCGGTCGTCTATGGCCGGCAGCGCGTTCACGTCGAGGGCCAGCTTCAGCAGGTGGTCCGCGATCAGCGGGTTGCGCGCCATCACGGGGCCGTGCATGTACGTGCCGAAGACGGTGTCGTTGTACGCGCCCTCGGTGCCGTCGCCGGTGCCGTTGCCGCGGCCCATCGTCACCCGGGCGAACGGCCGCGCCGACGGGCCCAGGTGCGTGACGCCCTGGTGGTTCTCGAAGCCCGTCAGCTGCGGGAGGCCCAGGCGCGGGTCGATGTCGGCGATGACGTCGCCGACGCACCGCTCGCCCTCGCCGCGCACGGTCACCACGTCCAGCAGGCCCAGGCCCGGCTGGCGCTCGCCCATGTCGTTGACGAACTCGTTGCCGAGGATCTGGTACCCGGCGCAGACGGAGAAGACGATCGCCCCGTTCGAGACGGCGCGCTCCAGACCGCCGTCGCGCACCAGCCGCTCCGCGGCCAGCCGCTGCGGCCGGTCCTCGCCGCCGCCGATCAGGTAGATGTCGCCCGAGGTCGGGATGGGCTGGTCGCTGCGCACGTCCACGCGCTGCACGTCCAGGCCGCGCTGGCGCGCCCGGCGCTCCACGACGAGGCAGTTCCCCTGGTCTCCGTACGTGCTGAGCAGGTCGGGGTAGACCCACACCAGACGCAGGCTGTTGTCGCTCATGCTCTTGTCCTTCGAAGGTATGGGTACTAGTTGCCGACGCGGCGGCGCACGTCCTGGAAGGCCGTGTAGTTGGCGATCAGCTCGATCTGCCCGGGCGGTGCCAGCTGGACGGCCTCGTCGAGGGTCTCGCAGACGCGGAAGTCCAGGCCCGCGACCTCCAGGCGGACCGCGAGGTCGAGCTTGCGGTCGCCGATCACGAAGATCGGGTGCCCGGCGAGGCGCGGGTAGTCCACGTCCCACAGCCAGGAGGTGTCGGTGCCGTCGGCGCCGCGGGCGTTGACCGCGAGGATCACCGGCGCGGGCGGTCCGTCGATCAGCGAAAACGTTTCGAGCCAGCCCGCCGGGTTCTTCGCGAGCAGCAGGCGCAGGTCGCGGTTCATGAAGCTGACCACGTCGTAGCGGCCGGCCACGGCCTGCACCTGGTACATGCGCTCCAGCGCGACCTGCGGCGGCACGCCGAACACGGCGGCCACGGCGGCCGAGGTGGCGGCGTTGGCCTTGTTGGCGCGGCCGGGCAGCTGGAGGTGGATCGGCCAGGCGCTGCCGTGCGGGTCGAGCACGTGGTCGCCGGAGAGCACCCAGCTCGGGGCGGGGCGGCGGAAGCCGCACTCGCCGCAGAACCAGTCGTCGCCCGGGCGCTGCATGACGCCACCGCAGGAGGGGCACGACCAGGCGTCGTCCTTCCACTCCTGGCCGGCTGCCACCCACACCACGTTCTGCGACGAGGACGCCGACCACACGATCAGGGGGTCGTCGCAGTTCGCGACCACGACCGCCTTGGAGCCCTGGAGCCCCTCGCGCCACTTCTCGGCGAGCATGCGGGTCTCGGCCGCGCGGTCCAGCTGGTCGCGGGAGAGGTTCAGCAGGGCGATCACCTTGGGGGTGACGTCCCGGGCCACCCCGGCCAGGTACTTCTCGTCCACCTCGATGACGCCGTACTTTGCGTCCGAGCCGCCGGCGAGCGCCGAGGTGATGCCGGCCGGCATGTTCGCGCCCAGCGCGTTGGACACGACCGGACCGCTGGCCCGCAGGGCCTCCGCGATCAGGCGGGTCGTCGTGGTCTTGCCGTTCGTCGCGGAGACGAGGACGACATCGAGATGCTGCGCCAGCGCGCCGAGAAGATCGGGGTCCAGCCTGAGTGCGACCTTGCCTCCGATCACCGATCCGCTTCCGCGTCCCGCGGCCCGCGACACCGCCGCCGCGGCCTTGCCCGCCGTCACGGCCAGCTTGGCCCGCGGCGAAAGCGGCTCCGTGTTGCCTGCCATCGTCCCTTGTCCTCCTAGCGTCGGTCGCCCCAGCCTATCCAGTACCGGCCGCGGCCTTGACCGCGGCGCCCCAGGTCGCCGCGGATCTCCTCATATATTCGCCCGTCGTACCCTTACCGCCATGCGACAGCGTCCCCTCCCCGGTACCACCGGTTCCGTACGCCCGATGACCCTGCTGGGCGAACCGGTGCTGCACTCTCCCTGTGCCGAGGTCACCGACTTCGGGCCCGAACTCGACCGGCTCGTCGAGGACATGTTCGCCACGATGTACGCCGCCCAGGGCGTCGGGCTGGCCGCGAACCAGATCGGGACCGGGCTGCGGGTCTTCGTCTACGACTGCCCCGACGACGAGGACGTCCGCCATGTGGGACACGTAGTCAACCCCCGCCTGGTCGAGGCGGACGGCGACGAGTTCCGCGGCCCCGAGGGCTGTCTGTCGCTGCCCGGCCTGGAGGCGGGCACCGTCCGCTTCGACCGGGCGGTGGTCGAGGGGGTCACCTCCGACGGGGCCCCGGTGCGCGTGGAGGGCACCGGGTTCTTCGCCCGGTGCCTCCAGCACGAGTGCGACCACCTCGACGGCACGGTCTACGCGGACCGGGTGACCGGCCTGCGCGCCCGCCGGCTGCGCCGGGCCATCGCCAAGGCCCCGTGGGGCGGGACCCGGGCCTGAGCGGCGCGGGTCAGAAGCCGGGGCCGTCCTCGCGGTTGCCGGCGGTGGCCAGGCGGCCCCAGAGCAGGTCGGTGAGGCCGGCCACCAGGGCGGCCCGCTCGCAGGGGCGCTCGCCGAGCCACCAGTCGCCGGCCGCGTGCATCATGCCGACGATGCCGTGGCCCCAGATCCGGGCGAGCTGTTCGTGGCCGGGGCCGAGGTCGACCCGCTCCCCGACCACCTTCGCCAGTTCCTCGCCGAGCCGGCGCAGCAGCGGGGCGGAGTGCAGGCCGACGTCGAAGCCGCGCTCGCTGCTCTGGGAGTCCTCGGCCGGGTGCATCAGGAAGCGGTAGACCTGGGGGCGGGCCTCGATGGCGGCGAGGTAGGTGTCCAGGGTGGACTCCACCCGCTTGCGGCGTTCGGCCGGGGCGTCGAGTGCGGCCCGCAGGGAGTCGAGCAGGGCGTCGGTGTGGCGTACGGCGAGCGCCTGGTAGAGGCCCGCCTTGTCGCCGAAGTGCCGGTAGAGGATCGGCTTGGTGATGCCGGCCTCGGCCGCGATGGCGTTCATCGATGCCTTGGGGCCGTCCCTGAGCACGACGCGGTCCGCCGCTTCGAGCAGCTCGCGCCGGCGGCGTTCTCCCGCTCCCGGCTCGCCCGGCTGCTGACTGGTCTCCATGACGTGTTTCTCTCCCCGCCCTTGCGATGGTGCGTGACGCCCACGCAACGTAACACCCCGCGTACCCCCGTCACCGAATCGGCGGCGCTTGACAGTGCTTACCAGCCGGTAACAGACTGTGGCCACGGTGAGGGTTACCGGCAGTAACGGTAACCGTGTGAGACAGCTGGAGGGGACATGGCGGAGTTCACCATGGAGCTCAACGACGACCAGAAGCAGGTCCGGGACTGGATCCACGGCTTCGCCGCCGACGTGATCAGGCCCGCGGCCGCCGAATGGGACGAGCGGGAAGAGACTCCGTGGCCCGTCATCCAGGAGGCGGCCAAGGTCGGCATCTACTCGCTGGACTTCTACGCCCAGCAGTTCTTCGACCCCACCGGCCTCGGCATCCCGATGGCCATGGAGGAGCTCTTCTGGGGCGACGCCGGCATCGCCCTGTCCATCGTCGGCACCGGCCTCGCGGCCATCGGGGTCGTCGCCAACGGCACCGAGGAGCAGATCGGCACCTGGATCCCGCAGATGTACGGGACCCCGGACGACGTCAAGGTCGCCGCGTTCTGCTCCTCCGAGCCGGACGCAGGCTCCGACGTCGGCGCCATGCGCACCCGGGCCGTCTACGACCAGGCCAAGGACGAGTGGGTGCTGAACGGCACCAAGACCTGGGCCACCAACGGCGGCATCGCCAACGTCCACATCGTCGTCGCCGTGGTCGACCCCGAGCTCGGCACCAAGGGCCACGCCTCCTTCATCGTCCCGCCGAACACCCCCGGCCTGTCCCAGGGCCAGAAGTTCAAGAAGCACGGCATCCGCGCCTCGCACACCGCCGAGGTGGTCCTGGAGGACGTACGGATCCCCGGTTCCTGCCTGCTCGGCGGCAAGGAGAAGCTCGACGAGCGCCTCGCGCGGGCCCGCGAGCGGGCGGCGGCGGGCGGCGGCGAGCGGGTGAAGAACGCGGCCATGGCCACCTTCGAGGCCTCCCGCCCGGCCGTCGGCGCCATGGCGGTCGGCACGGCGCGCGCCGCGTACGAGGTCGCCCTCGACTACGCGAAGACCCGCACCCAGTTCGGCCGCCCGATCATCGACAACCAGGGGGTGGCCTTCCAGCTCGCGGACATGCGCACCCAGATCGACGCGGCCCGGCTGCTGGTGTGGCGGGCGTCCTGGATGGCGGTCGCGGGCAAGCCGTTCACCTCGGCCGAGGGCTCGATGTCGAAGCTCTTCGCGAGCGAGGTGGCGAAGAAGGTCACCGCCCAGGCGGTCCAGATCCTCGGCGGCAACGGCTTCACCCGGGAGTACCCGGTGGAGCGGATGCACCGCGACGCGGCCATCTACACGATCTTCGAGGGGACCAGCGAGATCCAGCGCCTGGTGATCGCCCGCACCCTGTCGGGCATGCCGATCCGCTAGCCGCGGCCCTTTTCGTGCCCCCGCCCCGCTCCCGGGTCCTCCGGGAGCGGGGCGGGCGCGCGTCAGCGCAGCGGGGTGAGGCAGTTCAGGGTCCAGCCGTCGCCGCCGTACTTCGGGTCGGAGAGGAAGTCCCCCGCGGCGCAGCTCTCCCCGGCGGTCAGCCGCTTGCTGACCCGCAGCTCGGCCCGGGCCGAGCCGCAGTCCGTGACCACCAGCTCCTGGTCCTTCCAGTCGCCCGCGTTGCGGACGCACTGGCCGACCGCCAGCACCGGCGGGGCCTCCTCGCGGATCAGCAGGCCCGTCACGACGAGCGCCGGGATGCCGACGGCGACCAGCAGGGCCGGTACGAGCAGGAGCAGCGCGGGCGGGCGCCGCCACAGCGGCTTCCCCGGGTCCAGCGGGGGCCGGAAGCCGCCCGCCGGCTCCGCCAGGCGCCGGAACGCCGCCCGGGGTCCGAGGTTGAGCAGCAGCGTGAACGGGGTGATGAACAGCGACAGCGGCCCCCACCAGCCCTGCCAGAGGGTGTCCGAGGACATCCGGCGGTAGGTGGCCGTGCCGCAGTCGCGGCAGAACGGCCCGGGCAGGCTGAGGAACCGCATCAGCACGAGCAGTCCCTGGTGGCCGCGCACGGTGGCGGGGGCCGCGGGCCAGCATCCGCACACCCGGCAGCCGGCCCCGGCCTGCTGCGGCGGCACGGCGTACGCCGCCGGCGCGGCGTAGGGGCCCGGTTGCGAGGGGTACGCCGGCGGCGGGGCGTACGGACCCTGCTGCGGGGCGTACGGACCCTGCTGCCGCGGGTACGGACCCTGCTGTGGCGGGTACGGGCCGTACGGGCCGGCGCCGTACGGCGGCGGGGGTGTGGCCAAGGAACCCTCCCGGGGTGCGTGGTGATCACGGCACCCTAGCCCGGCCCGTCAGGGCCGCAGCAGGCGGACCAGGGCCCGGGCGAAGAGGTGGTGGGGGGGGGGGGGGAGGGGGGGGGGGAGGGAGGGGGGGGGGGGGGGGGGGGGGGGGGCTTCGCGCCAGCGGACCTCGAT
>NZ_JBWKEZ010000021.1:18912-116830 GCF_056434525.1 Streptomyces sp. NPDC044002 | reverse complement strand
CTCCCCCCCCTACCCCCCCCCTGGTCCGCGAGGTGCCCCCCCTTTTTTTCGGCCCCCTCCCCCCCCCCCCCCCCCCCTCCCCCCCCCCCCCCCCCCCCCCCCCCCCCCCCCCCCCCCCCCCCCCCCCCCCCCCCCCCCCCCCCCCCCCCCCGCCGCCGTACCCCAAGGCCCCCACCCCGAGGAGTTCCATGCCCCGTATGCCGTCGGCCGAGCGGCGCGCCCAGCTGACCGAGGCGGCGATCCGCGCGATGACCCGCGACGGCGTCGCCCGGACCACGACCCGCTCGATCGCCGCCGAGGCCGGCGTGTCCCTGAGCGTCTTCCACTACTGCTTCGACTCCAAGCAGGAGCTGCTGGAATCCGTCCTCGACGCGATCACCGCGCACTACATCACCGTGGTGAGGGAGGCGATCCGGCCGAAACCCACCCTCCGCGAGACCGTCCGGGCCGGTTTCCAGGCGTACTGGGACCACGTGGGCGCCCAGCCCGGCGAGCACATGCTCACCTACGAGCTCACCCAGTACGCCCTGCGCCGGCCCGGGTTCGAGCACCTGGCCCGCCGCCAGTACGAGCTGTACTGCCAGACGTACGAAGAGCTGATCGGGCAGCTGTGCCGGGACATGGGGCTCGCCCCGAAGGCCCCGGCCCCCGTCCTGGCCCGGTACCTGGCGGCCATGACCGACGGGCTGACCCTGAGCGTGCTGGTCCTCGGCGACGAGAAGGCCGCCGCGGCGATCCTCGACATGATCACCGAGCACGTCGTGGGGCTGATGGAGGGCTGACCGGCCGGCCCTCACCCCTGCTCCGCGGCCTCCCAGACGGTGGTGATGTTGCAGAACTCGCGGATGCCGTGCCCGGACAGCTCCCGCCCGTACCCGGACCGCTTGACCCCGCCGAAGGGCAGGGCCGGGTGGGAGGCGGTCATCCCGTTGACGAAGATGCCGCCCGCTTCGAGCTCGGCGACGAAACGCTCCAGGTCGGAGTCCTCCCGGGTCCACACGTTGGAGCTGAGCCCGAAGGGCGTGCGGTTGGCCCGCTCCACGGCCTCGTCCAGGCTGTCCACCCGGTAGAGGGTGGCGACGGGGCCGAAGGTCTCCTCCAGGTCGATGCGCATCGCCGGGGTGACGTCGGCCAGCACCGTCGGCTCGTAGAACCAGCCGTCGGGGCGGCCGGGCGGGCGGCGGCCCCCGCACAGGACCGTGGCCCCGTGGCGCACGGCGTCGTCGACCAGCTCCTCCACGTCGGCGCGGCCGCTCTCGGTGGCCAGCGGGCCCACGTCGGTGGACTCCTGCATGGGGTCGCCGACGGTCAGCGCCCGCATGCCGTCCGTGAAGAGGCGGGCGAACTCCTCGTAGACGTCGGTGTGGACGATGAACCGCTTGGCGGCGATGCAGGACTGCCCGTTGTTCTGCACCCGCGCGGTCACCGCCGTCCGCGCGGCCCGGGCGACGTCGGCCGAGGGCATCACGATGTACGGGTCGCTCCCGCCGAGCTCCAGGACGGTCTTCTTGACCTCGTCGCCCGCGACGGAGGCCACGGCACGTCCGGCCGGTTCGCTGCCCGTCAGGGTGGCCGCCGCCACCCGGGGGTCGCGCAGGATGCCCTCGACGGGGCCCGAGCCGATCAGCAGGGTCTGGAAGCAGCCCTCCGGGTAGCCCGCCCGGGGGAAGAGCTCACCGAGGTACAGGGCCGTCTGGGGGACGTTCGACGAGTGCTTGAGCAGGCCCACGTTGCCGGCCATCAGCGCGGGCGCGGCGAAGCGCACGACCTGCCAGAGCGGGAAGTTCCACGGCATGACGGCGAGCACCACGCCCAGGGGCCGGTAGCGGACCCGCACGGCCGAGGCCCCCGCGTCGCGGACGTCGGCGTCGGCGGGGTGCTCGTCGGCGAGGAGGGACTCGGCCCGGGCCGCGTACCAGCGCATCGCCTTGACGCACTTGGCGGCTTCCGCGCGGGCCGCCGCGAGCGGCTTGCCCATCTCGACGGTCATGATGCGGGCGACGTCCTCGGCCTCCGCCTCCAGCAGGTTCGCCGCACAGTTCAGCAGATCGGAGCGCTCGGCGAAGGAGGTGCGCCGGTACGAGGCGGCCGTGCGGGCGGCCAGGTCCAGGCAGCGTTCGATGCCGGCGGCGTCGAGGGCGTCGAAGGAGAGCAGCGTCTGGCCCGTGGTGGGGTTGACGGTGGCGATCGGCATGGTCCGACCTTGCCCGCCCGGCCCCGGCCCCGCAACGCGAGGACCGGCCGTCGTGCGTGCCGGGCGCCGGGTCTAGCGGCGCCCGCGCGGCTTGCCGCCCCGCTTGGCGGCGGGCTTGGCACCCGACCTCGCCGCGGGCTTGCCGCCCGACCGGGCGGCGGGCTTGGCGCCGCCGCTCTTCGCGCCGCCCGCCTTCGCGCCGCCCGCCTTGGCGCCCGTCTTGCCGCCGGCGCCCCCGGCGGCCTTGCGCTGCTTGGGCTGCGGCGGGGTGGGCTGCCGGCCGCGGGTGCTGTTCACGGTGCGTCCGCGGACGATCCCGATGAACTCCTCCACCAGGTCGGTGGTCTTCTCCTCCGGCCAGGACAGCGCGATCCGCGAGGCGGGGGCGTCGGAGACCGTCCGGTAGGTGAGGTCCTTGCGGTGGTGCAGGCGGGCGAGGGACTGCGGGACGACGAGGACGCCGATGCCCGCCGCGACCAGCTCGATGGCGTCGGCCGTGGTGGCGGGCCGCTCGAAGGCGGGGCGTCCGGGCAGGGTCTCCCAGACGAGGACGTCGTCCAGGGGGTGCAGCACGATCTCGTCGGCCAGGTCCTCCGTGGTGATCTCCTCGACGGCGGCCACGAGGTGGTCCTTCGGGACGACCACGACGGTCGTCTCGGTGTAGAGGGGGATCGCGCTGAGGTCCGCCCCGTCCACGGGCATCCGTACGAACCCGGCGTCGGCCTCGCTGGTGCGCAGCGCGGCGAACGCCTCGGCGGCGGGCACGCCGACGAGGGTCAGCGGGACGTCGGGCAGCCGCTCGTTCCAGATCCGCACCCACTTCGTGGGCGTCACTCCCGGGACATAGGCGAGCCGGAACGAAGGGGGTGTATCCGAGCCTGTCACCCCCCAAGGCTACCGGTCGTGGTCGGAGCTAGTGCACATGCTCGATACCCTTGACCCCATGACGTCGCACCAGAGCACCCAGACGATGAAGCCCGCGACCGCGGCGAAGAAGCTGGGTGTGTACCTCGAGGCCACCCCCGCAGAGTTCCAGGAGGGCGTGGTCTCGCGCACCGAGCTGAACGCACTCCAGGCCGAGCCGCCGGCCTGGCTGGTGGAGCTGCGGCGCAACGGCCCGCACCCGCGCCCGGTGGTCGCCTCGAAGCTGGGCGTCTCCATCGCCGGTCTCGCGCGCGGCGGGGTCACCGAGGCGCTCACCACCGAGCAGATCGAGGCGATCAAGCAGGACAACCCGGAGTGGCTGCAGAAGGAGCGCGCCACCCAGGCCGAGGTCCGCAAGGAAGCGGTGCGGATCAAGGAGAAGCAGGCTCAGGACGCGGCCCGGCGCGCCGGGAAGCAGGACTGAGCCCCGCCACCACGGCACACGACGGCCGGGCCGGGACCCTTCGGGGCCCCGGCCCGGCCGTTCGCCGTCCAGGCGCCCCCGGAAGGGTCCGTTTCGTGTGACCACGTGAAACCCGTTCGGCCGTAAGGCGTTAGCAGGACGTACGGACCGGCGCGCACGCCCCCGCCCCGCGCCGGTCCGTACGAAGACGCCGACCACGGCCTCACGGGCCGCACGAGCACGAGTACGAGTACGAGGGACACGATGACGGACCCCATGCCGGCCGGTTCCGGCCGGAGGAGACTTGCCGCCCGCTGCCGCAGCATCACCGAGGCCCCTCCGTTCGGGATGGGCGTCTTCGCGGTGATCCTGCTCAACGCGGCGCTGATGGGCCTGGAGACGTACAGCGGGCTGGCCTCCGAGCACCGCCGGGCGCTCCAGGCCGCGGAGCAGTCCTGCCTCACCCTCTTCACGCTGGAGATGCTGCTGCGGGTGGGCGCCCACGCCGACCGGCCGAAAGCATTCTTCCGGGACCCCTGGAACATCTTCGACCTGCTGATCGTCACCTCCGCCTTCCTGCCGTTCCTGCGCGAGAACACCACCGTGCTGCGGCTGCTGCGCCTCGCCCGCGTGCTGCGCACCGCCCGCTTCCTGCCGCACCTGCGGATCCTGCTGCTGGCGGTCGGCCGCAGCCTGCCGGGGACGGCCAGCTTCCTGTTCGTCGGCGCGCTGGTGGTGTACGTGTACGCCATGGTCGGCTGGGTCAGCTTCGCCTCCGCCGACCCGCAGCACTACGGCTCGATCGGGCGGGCCGCGCTCACCCTGTTCCTGCTGACCACGCTCGACGGGCTGACGGACGCGGTGCGGGCGGGGCTGGAGATCTCCCGGTTCAGCATCCTCTACTACGCCTCGTACGCCCTGCTGGCCTCCTTCGTCCTGGTCAACGTCCTGATCGGGGTCGTGCTCAACTCGCTGGACGAGGCGCGGGAGATGGAGGAGGCGGACGCGCGGGCCCGGGAGCGCGCGGCGAACCCCATGGACCCGGCGGAGGAGGTCCGCGACCGGATCGCCGCGGCCCGCCTGGCGCTGGACGACCTGGAGGCGAGCCTCGATCTGGCCAAGTCGGTACCGCCTCCCGCCCCGGAACCGGAGCTCTTGGCGGACCGGCGGCTCGAAGCCGCCAGGTAGCGGCCCCGGGCCGGGACCGGCGCCGGGGTCCGGGCGGCCGGGTTTCGGCCATCCCCGGCGCCCGCACCCCCGGCCCCTGCCCCAACTCGCCCGCACCGTGCGAGAGTTGCCCACGACACCGAGCCGCTGGGCAACGGGGAGGGTGGGCGGTCATGAGTGCCGAGGTGCGTACGGTCGAGGTCCCCCTGGGGGACGGCACCGACGGGGTGCTGCGGGTGCAGATCCGCGAGGTGGACGAGTCGCTGGCGCGGGTCGGGCGCGGCGGCGGCTCCGTCGCGCGGGCGTCGCGCTCCTTCGGGGAGATGGTGGACAGCATCCGGCCGCTGGCCGACAGCTTCGTGGGGCGGCTCAGCGGGCTCGCCCACCGGCCGGACGAGATCACCCTGGAGTTCGGGGTCTCGCTGTCGGCCGAGGCGGACATCGTCATCGCCAGCACCACCACCCAGGCCAACTTCGGCGTGACCCTGACGTGGAACTCCCCGGCCCCGCGGAACGCCCCGCAGAGCGACCCGCGGAGCGACCCGCAGAACACCCCCTTATGACGACGGCCGGAGGGGCCGGGCAGGCGGACGCCCTGCTCGGCTCCGCCATCGTCCGGGTCGCGGGCCCGGCCGGACCGGTCGGCGTCGGCTTCCTGGTGGCCCCCGGCCTGGCGCTGACCTGTGCGCACGTCGTGGCCGACGCGCTCGGCGCGCCCCGTACGCAGGTCCCCGCGCCGACGGGCGTGCTGACCCTGGACCGCCCCCTGTCGGGTGCCTCCCGGCCGGTCCCGGCCGAGGTGGAGCACTGGGTTCCGCTGCGTGCGGACGGTACCGGGGACATCGCGGTGCTGCGGCTGGGGACGCCCGTCGCGGGTGCGGGCGCGCTCGCCATGGCCTCGCCCACGAGCGTCTGGGACCACCCGGTGCGGGTGGCCGGCTTCCCCGCGGCCTTCCCGGGCGGCGTCTGGCACGCGGGCCGGCTGCGCGGCTGGACCGCCGAGAACTGGGTGCAGCTGTCGGGCGCCGACCAGCAGGGCGTCCCCGTCGACCGGGGCTTCAGCGGCAGCCCGGTCTGGGACGAGGAGGCCGGGGCCGTGGTCGGCATGGTGGTGGCCGCCCAGCTGTCCGGGGACCGGCAGAGCTTCGTGATCCCCACCCGGACCCTGATCGCCGAGGTCCCCGCGCTCGGCCCCCTGCTGAGCCCCGCCTCCCCGTTCCGGGGCCTCGCCGCCTTCCAGGAGGCCGACGCGGAGGTGTACTTCGGCCGGGACGCGGAGGCCGAGGACGTCGCCGGGCTGCTGGACGGCGGCCCCCGCTCCCGTGTGGCCCTCGTCGGCCCGTCCGGCTGCGGGAAGTCCTCGCTGGCCCTGGCCGGGGTGGCCCCCCGGCTGCGCGCCCGGGGGTACGAGGTGCTGGTCGTGCGGGCCGCCGAGGGGCTGCCGGTCCGCACGGCGCTCGCGGCGGAGCTGGCCCGCCTCGGCGGCGGGCCGGCGGGGCCGCGGGAACTGGAGGAGGAGCTGGCCGGGCGCGGCCTGGCCACTGCCGCCCGGCTGGCCCTCGGCGACCGGGCGGGCCGGCTGCTCGTCGTACTCGACCAGGCCGAGGCGCTGCTCGCGGAGGGCCGGTCCGGCGACGACGGCTCCGCCGCGCTGCTGTTCCCCGAGCCGCACCCCGCCGGGCTGCGGGTGCTGCTCACGCTCCGGGCCGACTTCCTGGAGGCGGCCCTCGCGCACCCCGTCCTCGGCCCCGCCCTCGGCCGGGCGGCGGTCCGGCCGCTGCTGCCCATGACCCGGGCCCAGATGTCCGAGGTGATCCTGCGGCCGCTGGCCCGGATCCCCGCCGTTTCGTACGACCCCGGGCTGGTCTCCCGGATGCTGGACGACGCCGGCGCCGAGCCGGGCGCCCTGCCGCTGCTGGGCTTCGTACTGGCGCGGCTGTGGGACGAACAGGCCCTGGGCCGGCTGCGCTTCGCCTCGTACGAGGAGATCGGCGGCGTGCGCGGCGCCCTGGGCCGGCACGCGGAGGCGGCCTGGCGGGCCTGTGTCGCGGAGGCCGACGAGGAGGAGGCCCTGCGGCTGCTGACGGCGCTGGTCAGGATGGCTCCGGGCGGCGAGGCCCCGCTGCGCGGGGTGCTGAGCCGGGCCGACGCCGGGGAGGAGCGGTGGCGGATCGCCGGCCTGCTCGCCGAGCGGCGGATCCTCGTCGTCGGCGGGGACCCGGAGCGCGGCCAGACCGTCGAACTGGCCCACGAGGCGCTGATCGGAGCCTGGCCCACGCTGGCCCGCCGGGTGGCACAGGACCGGGAGTTCCTCACGTGGCGGGCCGGCTTCCGGCGCGACCTGGACCGCTGGGAGGAACTGGGGCGGCCCCGCGACCAGCTGCCGACGGGCGCACCGCTGGACGCGGCCGTCGCCCAGACGGGGCTGCGCGGGGACGAACTCTCGGCGGACGAGCGGGAGTTCCTGGGAGCGGGGCTGGACCGGCGGGCCGAGGAGGCGGCCCAGGCCAGGAAGGCCGGGCGGCTCAAGCGGGCGGGCATCGTGGCGCTGAGCCTCTTGCTGTCCGTCGCCCTCGTCGTCTCCTGGATGCTCTACGGGGCAAACGGGAAGCTCGACGACGACCTCCGGCGCGGCGCGTCCCCGCAGCTCGCCCAGCTGGCGACCCGCCTGGACGACGTCTCGCTCGGAACGTCGGCCCTGATGAGCGCCGCCGCGTACCGCACCTCCCCGGAACCCGAGTCTCAGACGGCCCTGTTCGAGCAGTACGTGCGCATGCGGCAGGTCGACCGGATCGTGGTGGAGGGCAGGGGCGAGGTCCGCAACACGGTCCTCAGCGAGGACGGCAGACGCGTCACCATCGGCCTTTCCTCCGGCGACACCCTGGGGGCCGACCTCGGTGCGGGTCCTCCGCGTCTCTCCGGCCTCCGGGAGGGCATCACCCGGCTGATCACGGCCTCGGGCGATGGCCGCACTCTTGCGGCCTCCAGCCCCCACGGCATCATCACGGTGGGTATCCGCCAATCCGACGACAGCTGGCGGACGGTGAAACTGCGTGGTGCCGACCAAGCCCGCAACAACGCCCGGGCAGCCCTCGACCTCCGCTTCGACGCCTCGGCCCGGCGACTGCTCGCAGCCGTTCCGCAAGAGGGCATCTCGGTGTGGGAGGCCGCTGCCGGGACGAAGGTCGGGGGCACGCTCGTCCCGCCCTCGGGCTGGACCGTCGCGAACGCCTGGTTCGGTACGGACGGCGACACCGTGATCGGCCGAATCGTCCAGGAGGGGGCCGCCGCCGGAGCGAACGGCAGGCTCGTGCGCTGGCAGCTCTCCGACGGACGCCTCGACGAACAGTCCTGGGGCGGTCAGGAAGCCGGTCCCGTCACCGTCAGCGCGGACGGCTCCACCCTCGTCCGCTGCACCTCGGACGGCGTTCTCCAGGCCTGGGATCTGACCGGTCAGCCCAAGGTGAAACGGCAGTACACGACGAGCCAGCTGGGCTTGGTCTGCCCCCTGTTCGTGCCCCGGCTCGACCGTACCGGCCGCTTCCTGCTCAACCCCGTACAGCGGTTCGGTGCGAGTATGGGCCGTTACCGGTGCCTGGTGCTGGACCTCCAGGAAGGGCTGCCGGCCACGCTCGACCTGCCCGCCGCCGCGCAGCAGGACGAGTTCGTCGCGGGCTCCGTGACACAGCCGGCCATCAGCCTCGCCGGCCCGCCCGACGCGATGAAAGTGGCGATCAGCGCCGGAGGCACGGTCGTCGTCGCCGAAGTCCCCAGGCCGACCGCCTTCGACAGCGCCATGCTCACCAGCCTGGTCCGGAGCGTGGACGTGGACCACGGCCGCGTCGTCAGTGTCGACGCGGACGGCGCGACTCTGCGCCTGTGGGACCTCGCGACACGCCGCCAGCTGGCGGCGCTTCGCCCTTCGGCCGCGCTCGCACGGCTCTACCCCGCGTTCAGCCCCGACGGCAAGCGGCTGCTGACCGTCACGGCCGACGGCCTCGGCGTCCTCGTGTGGGACCTGAAGGCAGGGGACGGGTCCCCGCTCACCGAGGTACGGCGCCTCGGACTGCCCGCTCCCCCGGGCATCGACCCGGCGCGCGCGGACGTACTCACGGGCCTCACACCGGCCTGGGTCAGCGTCTCCTTCGACGGGGACGACCACGCGGTGATCTCGGCGGTGTCCTACGTGTCCCGCTGGGACCTGCGGACTGGCAGGACCGCAGGCCAGACGTACCAGCCGTCGGCCCAGGACCGGATCGACGTCTCGGACGCCGCCTCGTCCGTCTTCGCCGCCGCCCGCCCGGGCCACCGGCAGGCGGTCTTGCGTACCACGAACGACGGGATCCAGTTGTGGGACTTCGAGAAGGGGTCGGGCACCACCGTCCCTGTCGATGAGGGCGACGGCAGCGTCAGCCAGATGCTCTTCGACCCGAGCGGCCGGAGGCTGGCGGTCCTGACCAAGGACGGCCGCCTGCAAATCCGGGACGTGGAGGGAAAGGAGCCGACGAGGACCCTCGCCCACCAAGGGGTCCGCTGGTTGAACGGCTTCCCCGACGCGGCCACGCTGAGCACGGTCGGCACGGTCAACTCCTTCACCTTCTGGGACGTGGCCAAGGGCATCGAGAAGTACCGCTTCACCCCTGGCTACGGCGCCACCGGCAACTGGTCGGCGGACGGCACGAAGCTCGCCTGGGTGGAAGGCTCGTCCGTGGAGGTGCTGCCCCTGGACCCGGAGACCTGGCGCAAGCGCGCCTGCGACCTGGCCGCCCGCCCCCTCACCGACGGCGAACGCGGCCTCATGCCCCCCGGCAGCCGCTCCGACGCCTGCGCCGCACTCAAGAAGTGAGCCCCCGCCCGGGGCGCGGGCGGAGGCTCGGGCACGGGCGGCGTCAGCCGCCGTCGCGGACCGCGACGATGCCGTTGAACACGCCGACGTACGCCGTGCCGTCGGGGCCGAGGGTGATCGGCGCCCAGTTGTTGTCGTACAGGGGGCCGGTGCCGGTCAGCTGCCGCCAGCGGCGCTCACCGGTGCGGAAGTCGACCGCGGTGAGGTACCAGGAGTCGATGCCCCAGAAGTTGGGCTCCTTCTCGTAGAAGTAGAGCAGCCCGTTCGCGGTGGAGAGCTTGGGGACCACGGAGGGAGCGCGGATCGCGCTCTCCCACACCGTGTCGCAGCCGCTGCCGTCGGCCCGGACGTCGATGCGGCTGACCCCGCCGACGACCGACTTGCCCAGGAGCAGCGAGGTGGGGTTCTCGTACCCGTAGTTGTTCTCGACGATGATGCTGTTGCCCCAGGTGATCAGGGAGTTGTCGGTGGTCGAGGCGCCGGATCCGAAAACGGGCACCTTGCACACCAGCCGCCGGTCGGCGGGGACGTCGGCGCCCCGCCGGTAGACCAGGACGTTCATGCGGTCGTCGGCGTTGTCGGTGATGGCGACGTAGCCGTTGCCGAAGAGGTCCGGGGTGGTGCCCGAACCCTGGTTCACGGAGCCGGTCTTGGTCCCGGTCCCGCGGTCGTACGTCTGGCGCCACTGGGCCTCGGGGATGCCGTCGGCGCGGGTGCGGAAGCTGTACAGGGCGTGGTCGGTGACGATGGAGACCCCGTCCTCGGCGACGGAGAAGGAGTTCTGGATCTCCTCGCCCTCCAGCCGGATCGACCGGATCTGCCCGCTCGCCGGGTCCACGGTGCCCACGCGGCCCTGGCGGGTGACCCACCAGATGCGGCCGTTCCAGTCGGGCATGACCGAGGTGACGGGGTCGCAGGTGCCGCTGGGCCGGAGGTTGGTCCAGCTGACGCAGTCGTGCGGCACGTGGCCGGTGAGGTCCCAGTCGTCGTCGACCGTGAACTTCCAGCTCCCGTCGGGGTTCTGGGAGTGGGACAGGCGCAGGACGTGCTGGCGGGAGTCGGCCAGCACCGCGCGGTCCTGGTCGTCCAGGTAGAAGTAGGCGCCGCCCGAGGTGTCCTTGAAGATCTTCGCGAAGTCGAGCGAGGTGATCGCCTCGACCGTGGAAGAGCGCTGCGGGAGCTGGTACTCCGCGAGCGTGGCGAGCGTCCGGGGCTCCAGGAGCTTGACCTTGAAGCCGGAGAAGGTGCCGCAGACGGTGACGAGGCGGCCGCCGGCGTCGAAGGTGGCGGTGGCGCACTCGCCGCCGAGGGCGGCGATCTTCTCGCTGGTGACCTGGGGGTTCTTCCCCAGGGGGCCGGACCACGGCGAGGTGGCGCTGCCCGCCGCGTCCGAGTGCATGCCGCTGCGGCCGTTGGGCGCGAGGAAGGGGTGCTGCGGCGGGGCCTCGCCCGGCAGCGGGGCGGCGGTCGCGGGTCCGCCCTCGTAGTGGCTGACCAGGCGGTGGCCGGGGGCCTTGGGGATCTCCTCGGCCTGGGCGGCGGGGGCGATCCCGCCGATCACCGTCAGGGCGGCGATGGCTGGGACCGCGGCGCAGTTCAGCGCTCTTCGGAACATCCGGTCATCCTCCTTGCTCCTCAGTGTTGTTGACGTTGCGTCTGACATCGCGCCGCCGCCAGACGCTAGATCGCACTGCCCGAGGAGTCCATGGAGGAGCCGGATGATTCACGAAGGCGCAACAGTCGATCAGCCGTCGGCGATGTCGTTCCAGTGCGCCGTGCGGTCGCACCAGCGGCCGAGCAGTACCGGATCGTGCCCGACGGCCAGCAGGCCGGCTCCGGTCTCCTTCCGGTACTCCTCGACCACCCCGACCAGGGCGGCGGTGGTGGAGGCGTCGAGCATCGCGGTCATCTCGTCGCAGACCAGCCAGCGCGGCCGCAGCACCAGCGCCCGGGCCAGGCAGGCGCGCTGGAGCTGGCCGTCGCTGACCTCGTGGGGGCGCCGGGCGAGGAGGCCGGCGCCCAGGCCGACCCGGTCGGCCAGCCCGGCGACGGCCGCTTCGGCCTCCGTACGCCGGCCCGTGGCGCGGAGCGGTTC
This sequence comes from Streptomyces sp. NPDC044002, assembly GCF_056434525.1. Taxonomy (NCBI): domain Bacteria; kingdom Bacillati; phylum Actinomycetota; class Actinomycetes; order Kitasatosporales; family Streptomycetaceae; genus Streptomyces; species Streptomyces sp. NPDC044002. The sequence goes on along the minus strand of NZ_JBWKEZ010000021.1, from coordinate 105,201 downwards.
CGCGACGAGGTCGTACAGGCTGAGGCGGGGGTCGGCGGAGAGACGGGGCTGCTGGAAGACCACGCCGACTCCGGTGCGCAGGGAGCGCGGGGCCCGGTGCCGGAAGCCGGTCACGGTGCGGCCGTCGAAGGCCACCGTCCCCCGGTCGGGCCGGTGCAGCAGGGCGGCGACCCGGGCCAGGGTGGACTTGCCGCAGCCGCTGGGCCCGAGCAGCCCGAGGGCCTCGCCGGGGTGGAGCGCGAGGTGCGCGTCGCGCACGACGGGGCCCCGGCGGTCGTAGCCGGCGGTGATGCCCTTGAGCTCAAGCACGGTGGCAGGCCACCCCTTCGGTCAGCGGGGGCCGTCCGGCCCGGCAGGCGTCGTCGGCCAGGGCGCAGCGGGCGGCGAAGGCGCAGCCGGGCGGCAGGTCGCCCAGCTCGGGCGGGGCGCCGGGGATCGGGGTGAAGGCCCGCTCGGGCAGGGCGTCGAGCAGGCCCCGGGCGTAGGGGTGGCGGGGGCCGGGCGCGCCGAAGAAGGTGTCGGCGGGGGCGAGTTCGACGATCCGGCCCGCGTACATGACGGCGACGGTGTCGGCGATGCGCTGGGCGGCCGCCAGGTCGTGGGTGATCATCAGCAGGGCGCGGCCGGCGTCCCGGGTGTGGGCGCGCAGTTCGTCGGCGGTGCGTTCCACGAGGTCCCGGTCGAGGCCGGTGGTCGGTTCGTCGGCGAGGAGCAGGGGCGCGTCCCCGATGAGGGCGAGGGCGGTGGCGGCGCGCTGGGCGAGGCCGCCGGAGAGCTGGTGGGGGTGGTGGTCGAGGTGGCTCGCGGGGAAGGCAGCGCGGGCGGCCGCGGCTTCGGCGGCCTTGCGCGGATGGCGGGTGCCGGTGAGCTCCCGGACGGTCTCCTCCAGGTGGGAGCGGACGGTGCGGACGGGGGTGAGGTGTGCGGCGGGGCTCTGCGGGACCAGGCCGACGCGGCGGCCGCGTACCGTGCGGGCCAGGGTCTTCTCGTCGGCGGCGAGCAGGTCGAGGCCGTCGCCGAGGCGGGCCGATCCGGCGGTCTCGGCGTTGCCGGGGAGCAGGCCGAGCAGGGCGGAGGCGAGGACGGACTTGCCGCAGCCGCTCTCGCCGACGAGGGCGAGGCATTCGCCGGGTCCGAGGCGGAACGCGGCGTCGGAGACGGCCTCGACGTACCGTCCGCCGCTCATCCGGAAGCGGACGGACATCCCCTCGACGCGCAGGACGTCTGGCAGGACGCCACCGGCGGCGGGTGCGGGGTTCGGGGTCACAGGTTCAGCTCCGAGCGGCGGCGGGGGCTCAGGCGGTCGCGCCAGCCGCCGGCGAGGCCGGCGATGGCCAGGGTGGGGACGATCAGCAGCAGGCCGGGGAAGAGGGTGGGCCACCAGTCGCCGGCGAGGAGCGAGCCGCGGCCGGCCTGGACGAGGGTGCCGAGGCTGGCCTGGTGGGCGGGCAGGCCGAGGCCGAGGAAGGAGAGGGCGGACTCGTGCCACATGGCGTGCGGGATCATCAGCACCGCGGCCAGTCCGGCCTGCGGCAGCACCCCCGGGACCAGGTGGCGGACGGTGACCCGCCATCGGGAGGCGCCGCCGGAGACGGCCGCGTCCACGTAGGGGCGGCCGCGCAGCGAGAGCACCTCGGCGCGCACGATGCGGGCGGTGGAGAGCCAGTGGGTGAGCGCGACCGACACCACGACCGGCCACACACCCGGCCGGAACAGGGCCACGATGAAGATCCCCAGCAGCAGGTGCGGGATGGCGGAGAGGGCGTCGACGGCCCGCATCAGGAGCCGGTCGGTGCGGCCGCCGAGGGCTCCGGCGGCCGCGCCGACGCCGGTGCCGAGGACGGTGGCGACGAGCGCCGCGACCACGCCGACCAGCAGGGAGACGCGCAGTCCGTGGACGCAGCGCAGCAGCAGGTCGCGGCCGAGGTCGTCGGTGCCGAAGGGGTGCCGCCAGGAGGGCGGCAGCAGCTTCGCGGAGAGGTCGACGGCCTGCGGGTCGAGCCGTACCAGCGGGGGCACCAGCAGGACGGCGAGGACGAGGAGGGCGGTGACGGCGGCCGCGGTGCGCACGCGCAGGGTGCGGGTGGAGCGTCGGTCCGGGCCGTGCCGGCGCCAGGCGGTGTCAGCCATCGAAGCCCACTCTCGGGTCGGCCAGCCCGTACAGCAGGTCGGACAGCAGGTTGCCGGCGAGTACGGCGGCGGTGGCCAGGACGGTGAGCGCGGCCAGCAGCGGGAAGTCCACCGAGGTGGCGGCGGTGACGGTGGCGGCGGCGATGCCGGGCCAGCTGAAGACGGTCTCGACCAGCAGGGCGCCGGTGATCAGCTCCGGGACGCGGGAGCCGATGAGGGTGAGCATGGGCAGCATGCCGGAGCGCAGCCCGTGGCCCAGCAGGACGCGCCGCTCGGACAGGCCCCGCGCGCGGGCGCCGCGTACGGGGTCCTCGGCGAGGGCGTCGGCGACGCCCTGGCGTACGTAGAGGAAGAACCAGGGCAGTTGGGAGATGCCGAGGACCAGTGCGGGCAGCACCAGGTGGGAGGCGACGCCGGAGAAGGTGACGGTGTCGTCGGCGGCGTCGGTGAGCCCGCCGGAGGGCAGGACGCCGAGGCGTACGGAGAAGAACCAGACGGCGAGCAGCCCGAGCCAGAAGGCGGGGGCCGCCTCCAGGGTGTACGCGAGGCCGGAGGCGGCCCGGTCCAGGGCCCGGCCCTGCCGGCGGGCGGCGAGCACGCCGAGCAGCGTGCCCAGCAGGACGGCCACGGCGAAGGCGCAGCCGGCGAGGAGCGCGGACCAGCCCAGGCGTTCGGCGATGACGTCAGCGACGGGCTGGCGCATCACGGCGGAGTCGCCGAGGTCGCCGGTGAGCGCGCCGGTGAGCCAGTCCCACCACCGGGCGGGAAAGGGCCGGTCCACGCCGAGGTTGGCGCGCAGCTGGTCGAGTTCGGCCTGGGAGGCGGTGAGTCCGGCGGTGCCGGCGTAGGCCTTCACGGGGTCGAAGGGGGACAGTGCGGCGACGGCGAAGACCCCGAAGGTGACGGCGAGGAGGACGGGGACGGCGGACAGGGTCCGCCGTCCCGCCATCCGGGCCATCGGCCCCCAGGGCGGGAGGCCGGGACGGCGGCCCGGACGGCCGCGCCCCGCACAGCGGGGAAACGTCACTTCTGCTTCGGCTTCCAGCTCTCGACGTTCCACCAGGGGCCGGAGCCGAGGCCGTGGTCGTGCGGCTCGACCTGGGTGGAGGGGCCCTCCCACTTGTCGTTGACCACGTAGAGGTGGTCGATGTGGGTGAGGAACACGTAGCCCGGGTTCTGGACGAGTTCGCGCTGCACGGTGTCGTAGGCGGCCTTGCGGGCGGCCGGGTCGCCGCTGGTGCGGCCGTCGGCGACGGCCCGGTCGACGGCCGGGTTGGCGTACTGGGCCATGTTGTTGAAGCCGTCGCCCGCGAGGGAGGAGGTCAGCAGCTGGTACTGGTCGAAGTCGGGGTCGGCTGGGGAGCCGCCGCCGGCGAGGACGGCGTCGGTCTTCATCCGGGGCTCGATGACCTCCCAGGTCCCGGCCTCGGTCTTGACCTCGATGCCGGCCTTCTTCGCGTCGGAGGCGAAGGCCAGCGCGTGGTCCTGGCGGATCTTGTCGCCGGAGGTGTACCAGAGCGGGAAGGAGGCGCGGACCCCGTCCTTGGCGCGGATGCCGTCCCCGCCGGTCTTCCAGCCGGCCTCGTCGAGGATCTGCTTGGCCCGTTCCAGGTCGTACGGGCGCTCCGTGCCCGGGGTGAACCAGCGGCTGTCGGTGGGCACGGGCCCGTAGGCGGCCTTGCCCGCGTCGTCGAGGAGCTTGTCGACCATGGCCTGCCGGTCGACGGCGATGTCCAGCGCCCGGCGCACGGCCACGTCGCCGGTGACGGGGTGGTGCGTCGGGAGGGTCACGTTGCGGTAGTCGAAGGTCTTGGCGGCGAGCGTCTTGCGCGCCTTGTCCTGCGCGAAGCCCCGGGCGAGGTTCGGGGGCAGGATGGCGGCGTCCAGCTCTCCTGCGCGCAGCCGGGTCGCTCGGACGTCGTCGTCCTTGACGACGGCCATGGTGAACTTCTTCACGGCGGGCTCGCCGCCCCAGTAGTGGGGGTTGGCCCGGAAGCTGATCTTCTCGCCCTTGGACCAGCCGGTCAGCAGGTACGGGCCGGTGCCGACGGGCTTGGTGGTGAACTCGCCGCTGTTGACGTCCTGGCGGCCCGCGACGTGCTCGGGGGCGATGGGCAGCACCGTCCGCTCGGCGAACGGGGCGTAGGGGTACTTGAGGGTGAAGACGACCTTGTCGGCGCCCTGGGCCGTGACGCTCTCGACGGCGTCCAGCTCGGTCTTGGAGGCGTTGTTGGTCTTCGGGTCGAGGATGGTCCGGTAGGTGAACTCGACGTCCTTGGCGGTGAAGGGCTCCCCGTCGCTGAACTTCACGTCCTGGCGCAGCTTGTACGTGTACGTGCGGCCGTCCGCGGAGACCTCGGGCAGGGCCTCGGCGAGCGCGGGCTTCAGCTTCATGTCCGCGTCGTGGGTGAGCAGCCCGTCGAAGATCTTGGAGTTGCCGTCCTTGCCGTAGCCGAGCAGGGGGCTGAGGCTCTCCGGCTCGGTCGCGATGCCGACCACCGCGGAATCCGCCGGCGAGGCGGCCCCCGAGGGGTTCGAGCAGGCCGCCAGGCCCGTGATGAGCGCGGTGGCGAGCGTCGCGCCGGCCGCTCCCCGTACTGTCCGGGCCGTCATGCTGTGCACATCCCTGTTCAAAATCATCCGTTATTGCAAAGAGATCGCAATACTGCCAGACGAGAGCAGATGAAGACGAACCGCCCCAGACCGCAGTCTCCGGGCACAGCCGCCGGCCCCGGGGCCTTGTGGGCCCGCCCCGCCCGTGCCATATATGTCTAGACCAATCAAGGGCACATCGCGGACCCGCCCCGACCGACGGCGGATCGGCGGCGGACCCGTGGCGGAAGGGACATCCCGTGAGAGGCACCACCTCCCCGCGCCGCGCCGGGGCGGCGGCGCTCGCCCTCGGTCTGGCCGCCGCCCTGGCCGCGTGCGGCGCGGACGGCGACACCCGGCCCCCGCCGGCCCCCACCGGGCTCACCGCGCAGGCGGGCAGCGCCACCTCGGTCCACGTGATGTGGCGGACGCCCGCCACCGCCGACGGGGTCAGCGGCTACCAGGTGTTCCAGGGCGGCCAGTTGGTCCGGGAACTCCCCGCCGACAAGACCATGACCGACATCACCGGCCTCGCCCCGGGGACCGCGTACACCTTCGCCGTCCGCGCCAAGGACGCCGCCGGCAACCGCTCCCCGCTCAGCGCCCCCGCCGGGGTGACCACCCCGGCCGCCAAGGCGGAGGACCACCAGGCCCCCACCGCCCCGCCCACCACCACGGGCCGCGCCGAGGGCCCCCACGGGGCCCGGCTCAGCTGGGGCGCGGCGACCGACGACACCGGCGTGACCGCGTACGACGTCTACCAGGCCGGGGTCCGCGTCCACACCGCCGCCGGCACGGACGGCTCCACCACCGTCACCGGGCTCCAGCCGGGCACCGCCTACGTGTTCACCGTCCGCGCCCGCGACGGCTCCGACAACTCCTCCCCGGACGGCCCGCCGGTGGCGGTGACCACCCCCGCCGACCCCGGCCAGGCCCCGGACACGGCCCCCGGCTCGTTCACCGCCGCCGCGTCCCCCGGCGCGGTGGAGCTGGCCTGGACCGCGCCCGGCACCGGCCGCAGGACGAGCGAGTACCAGCTCTACGTCAACGACCGGCCCGTCACCGTCATCCAGTTCGGCGCCGGGGCCGTCCCCGAGGGCCGTGCCTCCTACCGGCTCACCACCACCGAGCCGGCCGGGACGATCTGGACGGTGAAACTGCGCGCCCGGCTGCCCGACGGCAACTGGGGCGCCTTCTCCGAGGAACGGCGGATCCTGCTGGCCGGCTGACCCCGGCCGGCCCGCCCCCGGGGGACCATCCGTCCCGAACGGCAGACCCCGCGAAAGAAGATCGCGCACAATACATCCGTGTTCGGTGAGTACTCGGTCAACCACAATCAGGCAGACTCCGCGTGCGGGGACCCCGCACCCGACCCGGCCACCGCCCCGGGACACCTGCCGGGCAACCTGCCCCCGGAAACGGCCGGCTTCATCGGCCGCGAGGACGAACTGGGCACCCTAGAAGACCTCCTGGGCGAACGAAGACTGGTCACCCTGACCGGGGTCGGAGGCGTCGGCAAGTCCCGGCTCGCCCTGCGCGCCGCCACCCGCCGCAGCCGGGCCCCCCACCCGGCCGGCCCCCGCCCCGGCCGCGCCTGGCCCGACGGGATCTGGTGGGTGGAACTCTCGCCGCTGCGCGACCCCGCACTGCTGACCACCACCGTCGCGCACGCCATCGGCCTCGCCGACCACTCCGTGCACCCCCTCGACGAGGAACTGTGCGCGTGGATGGCCGACAAGGCCCTGCTGCTCGTCCTCGACACCTGCGAGCACATGGTCTCCGAGGTCCGCCACCTCGCGGGCGAACTGCTGCAGTCCGCACCCGGCCTGACGGTCCTGGCCACCTCCCGCGAACGGCTCGACTCCCCCGGCGAGACGGTCCTCGAAGTGCGCCCGCTGCCCTGCGAGGGGCCCGACAGCGAGGCCCTCGCCCTGTTCCGGGCGAGCGCCCTCGCCGCCAGCCCCGCCGCCTCGGCCGTCTTCGCCGACCCCGCGCGGTCCCGGACCGCCGCCGACGTGTGCCGCCGGCTGGACGGCATCCCGCTCGCCCTGGAACTGGCCGGGGCCCGGATGCGGCTGTGGAGCCTGGAGCAGATGGCCCAGCGCCTCGGTACGCGCTTCGAGGTGCTGTCCGGCACCCGCGCCGCACTCCCGCCCCGGCACCAGACCATGCGCACCGCGATCGGCTGGAGCCACGAGCTGTGCGAGCCGGTGGAACGGCTGCTGTGGGCGCGGCTCTCGGTGTTCAGCGGGGACTTCGACATCGCCGCCGCCCGCGCCGTGTGCGCCGGCGGGCCGCTGCCGGCCGCGCGGGTGGAGCGGGTGCTGGAGGGGCTGGTCGCGAAGTCCGTCGTACGGCGCTCCCGGGAGCGCGGGGCCGGGGCCCGCTACCGGATGCTCGACACCATCCGGGAGTTCGGCCACGACTGGCTCGCGGAGCTGGACGAGGTGCGGACCGTCGCGGACCGCCACGCCCACTGGTACGCCGCCCTCTGCGGGGCCGCCGACCGGGGCTGGCTGGGGCCCGGCCAGCTGGACTGGTACCGCAGGACGAGCGCCGAACACGCGCAGCTGCGCACCGCCCTGGAGCACCTGCTCGGCACGGACCCCTCGGCCGCCCTGGAGATGGCCGGGGCCCTGTGGTTCTTCTGGTTCTCGTGCGGGCACGTCCACGAGGGCCGGGGCTTCCTGGAGCGGGCCCTGCGCGCGGCCCCGGAACCGGGGGCCGCCCGGGTCCAGGCACAGTGGGCGCTCGGGCTGACGATGCTGCTCCAGGGCGACATGGAGGGGGCCCAGGCGATGGGCGCCGAGTGCGTCCGGGCGGCGGCGCTGCTCGCCGACCCGGAGCGGCGGCTGCGCGCCGCCTACCTGCGGGGGGTGTCGATCCTGATGCCGGGCGACCCGGCGGGGGCGCTCGCGCTGGCGGGGCCCCGGGCGCGGGAGTCCCACGAGGGGCGGGCCGACGGGCCGGGCCGGCTGCTGTGCCGGCTGGTGACGGCGTACGCCCTGTGCGACCTCGGGCGCTTCGAGGAGGCCACCGAAGAGGCGCACGGGCTGCGCGAGGCGTGCGCGGACCTGGGCGAGCGCTGGCTGCGGGCGTACGCGGACTACGTGCTGGCCGTCGCGGCGCTGGGGCTCGGCCAGCACGGCGAGGCCGCGCGGCACGTACGGGCCATGCTGTCCGGGAAACGGCTGCTGGGCGACCGCTTCGGCATCGCGCTGGGCCTGGACCTGCTCGCGGCGGCGGTGGCGGCCCTCGGTGACGGGGAGCTGGCGGCGCGGCTGCTCGGCACCGGGCACGCCTGGTGGCGCACGGTGGGCAGGCCGCAGATGGGCTCGCCCTCGCTGACGGCCCTGCGGGACCAGGGCGAGCGGCAGGCCAGGGCGGCGATCGGCGACGCGGCGTACGAGACCGCGTTCCGGGGTGGTGCGGCGGCACCCACCGGCTGACCGCGTCTTGCGACCGAGTGGCAGCCGGCGGGCCGCGTAATGCCTGGGCTCCCGTCAGTACGGGAGGGGTCTGCCCGACGGTGTGCGCAGGTCCAGGTCTCGGGGGGCGGGCTTGGGGACGGGCTTGCGGATCAGCTGCTGGCGCATGCTGCCTCCTCGCTCAGACCAGCGCCGGGCGACGGGGTTCCACCGTCCGGCCTTCGGGGAGCAGTTCACCGGTGTCGTCGAAGATGACCACCCCGTTGCAGAGCAGGCTCCAGCCCTGTTCGGGATGGGAGGCCACGACGCGCGCGGCCTCGTGGTCGGCGCTGTCGGCGGGCGGGCAGGGGGGCTGGTGGGAGCACATGGCGCACCTCCTCGCAGTGTGGGGCGGGAAGGCCGGTGGTCACCCGGTCGAACCCACGATCCACGGTGGCGGTGAGTATTACCGATCGCCGCCCTCCGGCGGAAGCCATATTCGACGTCCAGTTCAGGGTGTGTATGCCCGCTTACCATGCGCTCATGCCCGTTATCCGGATCATTCGCCGCACGCCCCTCCCGCCGGCCGAGGTGTGGAGGCGGCTGACGGACTGGGAACGCCACGGCGAACAGGTGCCGCTGACCCGGACGATCATCGAGACGGAGCCGCCGACGCGCGCCGGAACGCGCTTCACGGCGCGCACGGGAGTGGGAAGCATCACGTTGGACGACACCATGGAGGTCGTCGTCTGGGAGCCCCCGGACCTGGTCCGGCTGGAGAAGCGCGGCAGGGCGGTGACGGGCTGGGCCGAGATCGAGCTCCGCCCGCTCCCCGCCGGGGGCACGGAGGTCCACTGGCGCGAGGACCTGCGCCTGCGCCCCCTCCCCCGCGTCCTGGACCCCCTGGTGGGGGGGGGGGGGGGGGGCGCCCCCCCCCCCCCCCCCCCCCCCCCCCCCCCCCCCCCCCCCGGGCGCGGTAGCGCCGTGTCTGTAGCCGCGCCCGGCGTTTGAGGGCGAGAACGGGTGAAGGGCGGGTAGGGGACGGCCCGCGCAGCGGTGGCCCGGGGGGTGTGGGGGGCCTAGGGTCCGGGCATGGGATGCCGCGCACTCGTCGTCGTCGCCGCCGTGCTGCTCGCCGCCGGGTGCCAGAACGCGGATGTGACCCACCGGCCGGTGCCGCTCACCGGGGCGGGGTTCCCCCCGGACAGGACCACCGCCGAGGTGCAGCTGGCCGGGCTGCCGGTCGAGTGGGGCAGGAACTGGCAGACGTACAAGAGGGAGGAGTTCGGCCGGTACTGGTCGGACGAGACCGACGCCGTCGGCGGGCGCAACGGCTGCGACACCCGGGACGACGTGCTGCGCAGGGACCTCTCCGAGCTGCGCGAGGGGGACCGCAACCCCTGCGTGGTGGTCTCCGGGGTACTGCACGACCCGTACACCGGCAAGGAGCTCCCGTACTCCTACCGGCGGGCCTCGCAGATCCAGACCGACCACGTCGTCGCGCTGGGCGCGGCCTGGCGGGCGGGCGCGTACGCCTGGACGCCGCAGCGCAGGCTGGAGTACGCCAACGACCTCGACGTGCTGCTCGCCGTCGACAAGCAGACCAACCAGGACAAGGGCAGTCGGACGGCCGACAAGTGGCGGCCGCCGCGGCAGGCCTACTGGTGCGAGTACGGGCGCCGCTACACCGGCATCAAGGCCAAGTACCGGCTGTCCGTCACGCCGCCCGAGAAGCTCGCGCTCCAGGAGCTGCTGGCGGCGTGCCCCCGCTGAAACGTCACCGCGCGGCCGCGGCGAACAGGGCGCGCATGGCACGGCGCAGGCCGCAGACGTCCGCCACCGGCTCCGGGAAGTCGAACCGGGCATCGAAGGAGGACCGGCCGGAGCCGGCGGTGAAGCGCACGCGCAGTCCGAGGCGGTCCAGGGCTAGCGGGACGGCGGTCAGGCCGGCCGCCTCCCGGGAGCCGAGCAGCCCGCACAGGTCGGCGACGCGGTCGGCGTGGGCGGAGGCGAGGTGCTGGAGCAGCTCCGTCTCGTGGGCGGCGAGCGGGTCGGGCTCGGTCCCCGCCAGCTCGTCGGGGTCCACCTGCTCGGCGCCCCAGAGGTCGTCCAGCGTGATCTCGCCGACCTCCAGGCGCAGCATCATCCAGGCGGGGCGGCCGGTGTACGGCGGGTCCTGCGACTCGGCCAGGCCCAGCAGCTCGCCCACCGGGTGCCGCTCCGCGAGCAGCGCCGCGCAGACCGCGCGGTCGTCGCCGCGGACCGGGGTCAGCCACCCGGTGAGGCGGGCGCGGGCTCGGATACGATGGGGCACGGACACCGGCGCCACATCCGTGATCTCGATCACGGCGGTGAGGTCGTCGTCCTGGGCGTGAGCGGCAGCCCTGGCAGCCGCGGATTCCCCTGGTACCAGGAGGATCACGTCCCCGTCCGGGGTGACGGTCCGCGCGGCCGGCACCCCTGTCCACCACTCCGCCTGGTCAAAAGCATCCGGCAGCGTGAGGGATACTGAGGCGTTGGACTCTACGAGGGTTCGTACGCGTTCGGCTCCGGTGAGCTGCCGAACGCCTTCCCTGGGACGCGGCTGACCTTGCTTATCGTCGGCGCAAGCGGATTCTTTTTCGTCTGAATCCGAACTGCGGCGCGCACTGGGCAGGGGGATCCCATGTGGTCGAGACATTACGTCCTCCTCGCTAAGGTAAGCCTCACCTAACTTACATGGAGGTAGGTTCCCCGTGAACCAGAAGCGACCCAAGGTCAAGAAGTCTCGCGCTCTCGGCATCGCCCTGACGCCGAAGGCCGTCAAGTACTTCGAGGCCCGCCCCTACCCGCCGGGCGAGCACGGCCGTGGCCGCAAGCAGAACTCGGACTACAAGGTCCGTCTGCTCGAGAAGCAGCGTCTGCGCGCCCAGTACGACATCTCCGAGCGCCAGATGGCCCGCGCGTACGACCGCGCGAAGAAGGCCGAGGGCAAGACGGGCGAGGCGCTGGTCGTCGAGCTCGAGCGTCGTCTGGACGCCCTGGTCCTGCGTGCCGGCATCGCCCGCACCATCTACCAGGCCCGCCAGATGGTCGTCCACGGCCACATCGAGGTCAACGGCGCCAAGGTCGACAAGCCGTCGTTCCGCGTGCGTCCCGACGACGTCATCACGGTCCGCGAGCGCAGCCGCGAGAAGCACCCCTTCCAGGTCGCCCGCGAGGGTGGCTACGCCGGTGAGGGCGAGACCCCGCGTTACCTGCAGGTCAACCTGAAGGCCCTGGCCTTCCGCCTCGACCGCGACCCGAACCGCAAGGAGATCCCGGTCATCTGCGACGAGCAGCTCGTCGTCGAGTACTACGCCCGCTGATCCAGCGGCCGTAGCCCTCACAGGCTGGTATCGGCCCGCCGTCCCCTCCGGGGGGCGGCGGGCCTTCGCGTTGCCGGGCGCGGGCCGGGAACCCACTGCGCGCGCCGCACCAGCGCCTCCACCGTCAGCCGCCGCCCCTCGGCCGCGTGCTCCGCGTACCGCTCCGGGCCCAGCACCTCCGCGGCCTGCTCCTGGCACGCCAGCCGGGGCGCGTTGAAGTACCCCGACCCGAACAGCCGCAGCCCCACCCCGTCCCACATCGGCTCCGCCGCGCCCTGGAGCACCGCAGCCTCGGCCGCCGCCCCCTCGGTGACCGTGACCAGCGCCAGCAGCTCCACCGCGAGCACCAGCCCGACCAGGTCCCGGAAGGTGTGGTTCACCGTCACGCACTCGGTGAGCAGCCGCCGGGCCCGCGCCGGGTCCCCCGCGTCCAGGGCCGCGTACGCCAGCACGTACAGGGCGTACGCCTTCGTCCAGCGCTCCCCGCGCTCCAGGCAGATGTCCCGGACCTCCTCGCACAGCGATACCGCGCCCGCCGGATCGCCCTGGAAGGCCAGCGCCATCGCCAGCTCCACCTGGCACATCAGCACGTTGCTGTTCAGCTCCCCGGTCTCCCGGTAGCGCTCCAGCGCCTCGCCCAGCAGCTCGGCGGCCCGGACCATCTCGTCCGAGACCAGCGCCAGACACCCCAGCCGGTGCACCGCGTACGCGGCCGCCACCCGGTTCCCCGTCCGCTCCGCGCCGTCCCGGCACTCGTGCAGCGCCCCCGTCGAGGCCACCGCGTCACCCTGGAGCGCCGCCACGTACCCCAGCACCCACAGCGCCTTCAGCCGCGAGCCCTCGTACTCCTCGGCCGCCCCGGCCTGCTCGGCGGCGGGCTCCAGACTGCGGGCCAGCCAGTGCCGGCCCTCGGTGAGCCGGCCGCAGCCCGCCCAGTAGAACCACAGGGTGCCCGCCAGGTACTGCCCCAGGTGCTGCTCCCCGGGCTCCTCCAGGCAGCACTCCAGTGCGAGGCGCAGGTTCGCCAGCTCCGTCTCCACCAGCGCCGCCACCTCCTGCTGGCGCGGGCTGAACCAGTCCAGCTCGCACCACGTGGCAAGCCCGACGTACCAGTCCCGGTGCCGCCGCCGCAGCCGCCCGGCGTCACCCAGCGACTCCAGCCACCCCGCCCCGTACAGCCGTACGGTCTCCAGCATCCGGTAGCGCACCCCGGCCGCCGTCTCCTCCCGGGCCAGCACCGACTGCGCGAGCAGCTCCCCGACCAGGTCGAGCACGCCGTCCGCCGGCAGGTCGGGGCCCGCGCACACGTACTCGGCGGCGTCCAGGTCGAACCGCCCGGCGAACACCGACAGCCGGGCCCACAGCAGCCGCTGGTCCGGGGTGCACAGCTCGTGGCTCCACCCGATCGCCGTCCGCAGCGTCCGGTGCCGGGGCAGCGCCCCGCGCGCACCGCCGGTCAGCAGCGCGAACCGGTCCTCCAGCCGCGCCAGCACCTGCTCCGGGGAGAGCATCCGCAGCCGGGCCGCGGCCAGCTCCAGGGCCAGCGGGAGCCCGTCGAGCCGGGCGCACAGCTCGGTCAGCGCGGGCCGGTTCGCCGCCGTCACCGCGAAGGCCGGGTCGGCGGCCGCGGCCCGTTCGGCCAGCAGGGCCAGGGCCTCGGCGGGGGCGGGCGGGGCCAGCGGGAACAGCACTTCCCCGTCCAGGCCGAGCGGGCACCGGCCCGCCGCGAGCACCCGCAGGCCGGGGGAGCGGAGCAGCAGCTCGCGCAGCAGGGCGGCCGTCTCGTCGGCCAGCTGCTCGTACCCGTCGAGGACCAGCAGGAGCCGGCGTCCGGCCAGGTGCCCGGCCAGCACGGCGCGGGGCGGGCGGACGGTGTGGTCCGTGAGGCGGAGCGCCTCGGCCAGGGTGAACTCCAGCAGCGCGGGATCGCGTACGCAGGACAGGTCGGCCAGCCAGACGCCGTCGCGGTGGCGTTCCCGGCGCTCCTCGGCGGCCGCCCGGGCCGCGGCCAGCGCCAGCCGGGACTTCCCCACCCCGCCCACCCCGGTCACCGTGACCAGCCGGGAGGACTCCAGGAGCCGCGCCACCCCGGCGAGTTCGGCACCCCGCCCGACGAAGGGACTCAGCTCCGAGGGAAGATTGCCCGACGGCACACGCCGGGTGGGTCGCTGTCGCATGGGACACGGAGAGTACTGTTCCGGACGCGCCGGGTACAAGGTGGGTCCGCGGGGGCGTGCACCGGACCCGGAATTCCGGTACTGCGGCGGATCTCCGGCGCGATAGGGTCGGAGGGAGACTTTTCTCCGCAGTAGAGCCGTAGTGAAACCGTAGGCAAGCAGATCAGGGAGCGGTGCAACGTGTCCGGTGGAGAGGTGGCCGGCATCCTCGTGGCCGTTTTCTGGGCCATCCTGGTGTCCTTCCTCGCCGTGGTGCTGGTACGGCTCGCGCAGGTGCTCCGCGCGACCACCAAACTCGTGGCCGACGTCACCGAGCAGGCCGTCCCGCTGCTGGCGGACGCCTCCACGACCGTCCGCTCCGCGCGCACCCAGCTCGACCGGGTCGACGCCATCGCGAGCGACGTGCAGGAGGTCACCTCCAACGCCTCCGCGCTGTCCTCCACCGTGGCCTCCACCTTCGGCGGCCCCCTGGTCAAGGTCGCGGCCTTCGGCTACGGCGTGCGCAAGGCGCTGGGCCGCACCGAGGACGCCCCGCAGAAGACCACCCGGCGAACCGTGATCGTCGGCCGTACGGTGCCGCCGGCCCGGCGCCGGAAGCAGAAGGGCTGAGACCGCCGATGTTCCGCCGAGCCTTCTGGTTCACCGCAGGCGCCGCCGCCGGCGTGTGGGCCACCACCAAGGTCAACCGCCAGCTGAAGAAGCTGACCCCCGAGAGCCTCGCCGCCCAGGCCGCCGACAAGGCCGTGGAGGCCGGGCACCGCCTCAAGGATTTCGCCCTCGACGTCAAGGCGGGAATGACGCAGCGCGAGGACGAGCTGAACGACGCACTGGGGTTGCACCAGGACCCCGACCGGCCCGACAACGTCACCGCCCTCCCCGGGCCGCGGCGGCTGCGGGCCATCGAGTACCACCAGAACGACCAGACCACCCACCGTTCGAAGTTTTCGTACAACCGGAATGAGGACCACTGATGGAGTCGGCTGAAATCCGCCGCCGCTGGCTGAGCTTCTTCGAGGAGCGCGGTCACACCGTTGTCCCTTCGGCGTCGCTCATCGCGGACGACCCGACTCTGCTCCTGGTGCCCGCGGGCATGGTGCCCTTCAAGCCCTACTTCCTGGGTGAGGTCAAGCCGCCGGCCCCCACGCTCACCAGCGTGCAGAAGTGCGTCCGCACCCCGGACATCGAAGAGGTCGGCAAGACCACCCGCCACGGCACGTTCTTCCAGATGTGCGGCAACTTCTCCTTCGGGGACTACTTCAAGGAAGGGGCCATCCGCTACGCCTGGGAGCTGCTGACCACTCCCGTGGCGGACGGCGGCTACGGCCTGGAGCCCGAGAAGCTCTGGATCACCGTCTACCTCGACGACGACGAGGCCGAGGCGATCTGGCGCGACAAGATCGGCGTCCCGCAGGAGCGCATCCAGCGCCTGGGCAAGAAGGACAACTTCTGGTCCATGGGCGTCCCGGGCCCCTGCGGCCCCTGCTCCGAGATCAACTACGACCGCGGCCCCGAGTTCGGCGTCGAGGGCGGCCCGGCCGTCAACGACGAGCGGTACGTGGAGATCTGGAACCTGGTCTTCATGCAGTACGAGCGCGGCGCCGGCGACGGGAAGGAGGACTTCCCGATCCTCGGCGACCTGCCGTCGAAGAACATCGACACGGGCCTCGGCCTGGAACGCCTCGCGATGATCCTGCAGGGCGTGCAGAACATGTACGAGACCGACACCCTGCGCGTGGTCATGGACAAGGCCACCGAGCTGACCGGCGTGCAGTACGGCGCCGCCCAGGGCACCGACGTCTCCCTGCGCGTGGTCGCCGACCACATCCGCACCTCGACGATGCTCATCGGCGACGGCGTCACCCCCGGCAACGAGGGCCGCGGCTACGTGCTGCGCCGCATCATGCGCCGCGCCATCCGCAACATGCGCCTCATGGGCGCCACCGGTCCGGTCGTCCAGGACCTCATCGGCGTCGTGGTCGACACGATGGGGCAGCAGTACCCCGAGCTGATCACCGACCGCAAGCGCATCGAGACCGTCGCCCTCGCCGAAGAGGCCGCCTTCCTGAAGGCCATCAAGGGCGGCACGAACATCCTCGACACCGCCGTGACCGAGACCAAGGCCGCCGGCGGCACGGTCCTCGCCGGCGACAAGGCGTTCCTGCTCCACGACACCTGGGGCTTCCCGATCGACCTCACCCTGGAGATGGCCGCCGAGCAGGGCCTGACCGTGGACGAGCCCGGCTTCCGCCGCCTGATGCAGGAGCAGCGCGACCGCGCCAAGGCCGACGCCAAGGCCAAGAAGACCGGCCACGCCGACATGTCGGCCTACCGGGAGATCGCCGACGGCTCCGGCGCCACCGAGTTCACCGGCTACTCGACCACCCAGGGCGAGTCCACCATCGTCGGCCTCCTGGTCAACGGCGTCTCCGCGCCCGCCGCCTCCGAGGGCGACGAGGTCGAGGTCGTCCTCGACCGCACCCCCTTCTACGCAGAGGGCGGCGGCCAGCTCGCCGACCAGGGCCGCATCAAGCTCGACACCGGTGCCGTCATCGAGGTCCGCGACGTCCAGCAGCCGGTCCCGGGCGTCTCCGTGCACAAGGGCTCCGTGCAGGTCGGCGAGGTGACGGTGGGCGCCTCCGCGTACGCCGCCATCGACGTCAAGCGCCGCCGGGCCATCGCCCGCGCCCACTCGGCCACCCACCTGACCCACCAGGCGCTGCGCGACGCCCTCGGCCCGACGGCCGCCCAGGCCGGCTCCGAGAACAGCCCCGGCCGCTTCCGCTTCGACTTCGGCTCGCCGAACGCCGTCCCCGGCTCGGTCCTCACCGACGTCGAGCAGAAGATCAACGACGTGCTCTCCCGCGAGCTCGACGTCACCGCCGAGATCATGAGCATCGACGAGGCGAAGAAGCAGGGCGCCATCGCCGAGTTCGGCGAGAAGTACGGCGAGCGGGTCCGCGTCGTCACCATCGGCGACTTCTCCAAGGAGCTGTGCGGCGGTACGCACGTCGGCAACACCGCCCAGCTGGGTCTGGTGAAGCTGCTCGGCGAGTCCTCCATCGGCTCCGGCGTGCGCCGCGTCGAGGCCCTGGTCGGCGTCGACGCGTACAACTTCCTCGCCAAGGAGCACACGGTCGTCGCCCAGCTCCAGGAGCTCGTCAAGGGCCGTCCGGAGGAGCTGCCGGAGAAGATCGCCTCCATGCTCGGCAAGCTGAAGGACGCCGAGAAGGAGATCGAGAAGTTCCGTGCGGAGAAGGTCCTCCAGGCCGCCGCCGGTCTCGCCTCGAACGCCCAGGACATCCGCGGCATCGCCCTCGTCGTCGGCCAGGTGCCGGACGGCACGGGCGCCGACGACCTGCGCAAGCTGGTCCTCGACGTCCGCGGCCGCATCCAGGGCGACCGCCCGGCCGTCGTCGCGCTGTTCACCGTGGCGAACGACCGCCCGCTGACCGTCATCGCCACCAACGAGGCGGCCCGCGAGCGCGGCCTCAAGGCCGGTGACCTGGTCCGCACCGCCGCCAAGACCCTCGGCGGCGGCGGTGGCGGCAAGCCGGACGTGGCCCAGGGCGGCGGCCAGAACCCGGGCGCCGTGCCCGAGGCCATCGCCGCCGTCGAGCGCCTCGTGGCAGAGACGGCCTGACGATGACTCTGCGCCGCGGCCGCCGACTGGCCATCGATGTCGGAGACGCCCGGATCGGGGTCGCGTCCTGCGACCCCGACGGGGTGCTCGCCACGCCGGTGGAGACCGTCCCGGGCCGGGACATCCCCTTCGCCCACCGGCGGCTGCGGCAGCTCGTCGAGGAGTACGAGCCCCTCGAAGTCGTGGTCGGCCTCCCCCGCTCGCTCAGCGGGCGGGAGGGGCCGGCCGCGGCCAAGGTGCGCGCATTCGCGAACGAACTGGCCAAGGGGATCAAGCCGGTGACGGTCCGGCTGGTGGACGAGCGGATGACCACGGTCACCGCCGCCCAGGGCCTGCGGGCCTCCGGCCGGAACGCCAAGAAGGGCAGGTCGGTCATCGACCAGGCGGCCGCTGTGGTTATCCTCCAGAACGCTCTTGAGACCGAACGGGTATCAGGTAATCCGCCCGGTGAGTGCGTCGAAGTGGTTGTCTGATCGCGATACGGTAACGTTCCGCGCGATGAGACGGCATTCGAACAGCCGTCGCTCACCACCAAAGAGGCGGAACCGGGTGTCGCGGCCGACAGAAGCCGCGGCCTTCGTCTCGCGGCTCTAGGGGACCGATGACTGACTATGGCCGGGGCCACGGCTCCGAACCGTGGAACCCCCAGGACCCCCTCTACGGGGACCAGGGGTGGACCGCGCACCAGACGCAGCAGGCGCAGGTGCCCTACGGCGGGGACCTCCAGCAGCAGTACCCGCAGGAGCCGCAGTACCAGCAGCAGTTCGCGGGCCAGTATCCGCAGCAGTACGACGAGCAGGCCTACGCGCAGCAGCTCCAGTACCAGCAGATGGTCCAGCAGCAGATGGCCGCCCAGCCCATGGGCGCGCAGCCGATGGCCCCTCAGCCCATGGCCCCGCAGCCCGCGTACGACGGGAGCAACGGCCAGGGCTGGGACACCGGCCAGGGCCAGTACGCGGCCGCGGCCGTACAGGTCGACCCGTACGCCGGTGCCGACCCGTACGCGCAGCAGACCGTCGGGGCCTACCCCGGCGAGGCCCCCGACCTGTACACCACGGCCGAGGCCTACCCGCCGCCGCAGCCGCCCGGCCTGCGCCACCTGGAACCGGAACCGGTCGAGGAACCCCTTGAAGAGGAGGAGCCCGAAGAGGCGCTCCTGCCCGCCGGCGGCCGGGGCTCCGACGACGGCGACGATCCGCGCGGGCGCCGGTCCGGCGGCCGTTCCAAGGGCGGCAAGGGCGGCAAACAGAAGAAACGCAGCGGCACGGCCTGTCTGATCGCCGCCGTGGTGATCGTCGGCGTGGTCGGCGGTGGCGGCTACTACGGCTACAACTACCTCCACGACCGCTTCGCCCCGGCCGAGGACTTCGCCGGTGAGGGCACCGAGGAGATCATCGAGGTCGAGATCCCCAAGGACGCCGGCCTCGGCCAGATGGGCCGCCTCCTCAAGCAGGCCGGCGTGGTGGCCAGCGCCCAGGCGTTCGTCGACGCGGCGAACGCCAACCCCAAGGGCAAGTCGATCCAGCCCGGCGTCTACCCGATGAAGAAGAAGATGTCGGCCTCGGCCGCCGTCGCGCTGATGATCGACCCCAGCAAGCTGAACGTCATCACCATCGCCGAGGGCCTGCGCAACTCCAAGATCTACGAGGCCATCGACAAGAAGCTCGGCAAGCCGGACGGCACCACGAAGGACATCGCCCTGCGCGAGGCGAAGAACCTCGGCCTGCCGGCCTGGGCCGGCAACAACCCGAAGCTCGTCGACCCGCTGGAAGGCTTCCTGCTGCCCGCCCGCTACGACCTGAAGAAGGACAGCACGCCCGAGTCGCTGCTCCGGCAGATGGTCAAGAACGCCGCGGACAAGTACCAGGAGATGGGGGTCGAGGCCAAGGCCAAGGAGCTGAACCTGGAGAACCCGCTCCAGGTGATCACCGTCGCCAGCCTCGTGAACGCCGAGGGCAAGAACCACGACGACTTCCGCAAGATGGCCGAGGTGGTCTACAACCGCCTCAAGAAGACCAACGACGTCACGAACCAGCGGCTCCAGTTCGACTCGACGTACAACTACGTCAAGAACCAGAGCGAGATCAACTTCAACCTGAAGGAAGCCCAGGCCTTCGACAACCCGTACAACACGCACTTCGTCAAGGGACTCCCGCCCGGCCCGATCGGGAACCCCGGCGCGGACGCGCTGACCGCTACGCTCAACCCCGACCACGGCGGCTGGATGTTCTTCGTGTCGGTCGACGGCAACAAGACGACCTTCACCAAGACGTACGAAGAGCACATGAAGCTCGCCGACGAGTTCCAGGCACGGCAGAAGCAGAAGAACGGCGGGTAGGCAAGACATGTCACGGATACGGGCCGCGGTGCTGGGTTCGCCCATCGAGCACTCCCTCTCACCGGTGCTGCACCGCGCCGCGTACCGGGAGCTCGGCCTCGACGACTGGTCCTACGACCGGTTCGAGATCGACGAGGCCGCCCTGCCCGCGTTCGTGGCGGACCTCGGCCCCGAGTGGGCCGGGCTGTCGCTGACCATGCCGCTCAAGCGGGCGGTCATCCCGCTGCTGGACGGGATCAGCGACACCGCCGCCGCGGTGGAGGCCGTCAACACGGTGGTGTTCACCGAGGACGGCCGCCGCCTCGGCGACAACACCGACGTCCCGGGCCTGATCGCCGCCCTGCACGAGCGCGGCGTCGAGAAGGTGCCCGCCGCCGCGATCCTCGGGGCGGGCGCCACCGCCTCCTCGGCGCTCGCCGCCCTCGCCCGGATCTGCACGGGCGAGGTGACCGCGTACGTCCGCTCGGACGCCCGCGCCGACGAGATGCGCCAGTGGGGCGAGCGGCTCGGCGTCGACGTCCGTACGGCCGACTGGTCGGACGCGGCCCGCGCGCTGGAGGCGCCGCTGGTCATCGCCACCACCCCGGCCGGCGCCACGGACGAGCTCGCCGCAGCCGTCCCCGACGCGCCCGGCACCCTCTTCGACGTCCTCTACGACCCCTGGCCCACCGCCCTGGCCGCCGCCTGGTCCGGGCGGGGCGGCACCCTCCTCGGCGGCCTCGACCTGCTCGTCCACCAGGCCGTGCTCCAGGTCGAGCAGATGACCGGCCGCACCCCCGGCCCCCTCGCCGCCATGCGCGCCGCCGGCGAGGCGGCCCTGCGCGCCCGCCACTGAGGCCGCGCGCGTAGGGAGCCGATAGCAGCACCGGGCACGATCGCGCACGTCCGGGCCCTCCGGGTCGTCCGTCAGCTGGACCGAGATCCGCGGGACGGCCCGGACGTGGGAGGATTCGGGTACGGCCGTCCGGTCCGCGCAGCCGGACGGGTCGTCGCAGTGCCAGGCGCGAGCATGAGGAGCATCGTTGAGCAGGTTGCGTTGGCTGACCGCAGGAGAGTCGCACGGACCGGCACTGGTCGCGACGCTGGAGGGTCTTCCCGCCGGCGTCCCGGTCACCACCGAGCTGGTGGCCGACCACCTGGCGAGGCGCCGGCTCGGCTATGGCCGCGGTGCCCGCATGAAGTTCGAGCAGGACGAGATCACCTTCCTCGGCGGTGTCCGCCACGGACTGTCCCAGGGCTCCCCGGTCGCGATCATGGTCGGCAACACCGAGTGGCCCAAGTGGGAGACGGTCATGTCGGCCGACCCGGTCGACCCCTCGCTGCTCAAGGAGACCGGCCGCAACGCGCCGCTGACCCGCCCCCGCCCCGGCCACGCCGACCTCGCGGGCATGCAGAAGTACGGCTTCGACGAGGCCCGGCCGATCCTGGAGCGCGCCAGCGCCCGTGAGACCGCCGCCCGCGTCGCCCTCGGCGCCGTCGCCCGCTCCTTCATCAAGGAGGTCGCGGGCATCGAGATCGTCTCGCACGTGGTGGAGCTGGCCTCGGCCAAGGCTCCCTACGGCGTCTACCCGACCCCCGCCGACGTCGAGAAGCTCGACGCCGACCCGGTCCGCTGCCTCGACGCCGACGCGTCGAAGGCGATGGTCGCGGAGATCGACCAGGCCCACAAGGACGGCGACACCCTCGGCGGCGTCGTCGAGGTCCTCGCGTACGGCGTGCCCGTCGGCCTCGGCTCCCACGTCCACTGGGACCGCCGCCTCGACGCCCGCCTCGCCGCCGCGCTCATGGGCATCCAGGCCATCAAGGGCGTCGAGGTCGGCGACGGCTTCGAGCTGGCCCGCGTCCCCGGCTCCCAGGCGCACGACGAGATCGTCTCCACCCCCGAGGGCATCAAGCGCACCTCCGGCCGCTCCGGCGGTACCGAGGGCGGCCTGACCACCGGCGAGCTGCTGCGCGTCCGCGCCGCGATGAAGCCCATCGCGACCGTCCCGCGCGCCCTGGCCACCGTCGACGTCGCCACCGGCGAGGCCGCGGTCGCCCACCACCAGCGCTCCGACGTCTGCGCCGTGCCCGCCGCGGGCATCGTCGCCGAGGCCATGGTCGCGCTCGTCCTGGCCGACGCCGTGGTCGAGAAGTTCGGCGGCGACTCGGTCGCCGAGACCCGCCGCAACTTGCGGTCCTACCTCGACAACCTGCAGATCCGGTGACGGGCGGCCCCCTGGTCGTACTCGTCGGACCCATGGGTTCCGGCAAGTCCACGGTGGGCGGCGTGCTCGCCCGCCGGCTCGGCGTCCCCTACCGGGACACCGACGCGGACATCGTCGCGGCCCAGGGCCGGGAGATCTCCGACATCTTCGTCGACGAGGGCGAGCCGTACTTCCGTGAGCTGGAGCGCGCGGCCGTCGCGGCCGCCGTCGCCGAGCACACCGGAGTCCTCGCCCTCGGCGGCGGAGCCGTCCTCGACGAGGGCACCCGCGCCCTGCTGGCCGGGCTGCCCGTCGCCTACCTGTCGATGGACGTCGAGGAGGCCGTGCGCCGCGTCGGGCACGGCGCCGCCCGCCCGCTGCTCGCCGTCAACCCGCGCCGCCAGTGGCGCGAGCTGATGGAGGCCAGGCGCCACCTGTACACCGAAGTCGCGCGCGTCGTCGTGGCCACCGACGACCGCACCCCCGAAGAGGTCGCCCAGGCGGTCCTCGACGCTCTGGAGTTGAAGGACGTATGACAGACCAGGTGACGCGGATCAACGTCGGCGCCAGCGCCGGACACGACGCGTACGACGTGCTGGTCGGCCGGCAGCTGCTCGGCGAACTCGGCACCCTGATCGGTACGAAGGCCCAGCGGGTCGCCGTGATCCACCCCGAGGCGCTGGCCGAGACCGGCGAGGCGCTGCGCGCGGACCTGGCGGAGCAGGGCTACGAGGCGATCGCCATCCAGGTGCCGAACGCCGAGGAGGCCAAGACCGTCGAGGTGGCCGCGTACTGCTGGAAGGCGCTCGGCCAGTCCAACTTCACCCGCACCGACGTCATCGTCGGCGTGGGCGGAGGCGCCACCACCGACCTGGCGGGCTTCGTCGCGGCCAGCTGGCTGCGCGGGGTGCGCTGGATCGCCGTCCCGACCACCGTGCTGGCCATGGTGGACGCGGCGGTCGGCGGCAAGACCGGCATCAACACCGCCGAGGGCAAGAACCTCGTCGGCGCCTTCCACCCGCCGGCCGGGGTGCTCTGCGACCTGGCCGCGCTGGAGTCGCTGCCGGTCAACGACTACGTCAGCGGCCTCGCCGAGATCATCAAGGCCGGTTTCATCGCCGACCCGGTGATCCTCGACCTGATCGAGGAGGACCCGGCGGCGGCCCGCACCCCCGCCGGCCCGCACACGGCCGAGCTGATCGTCCGCTCCATCCAGGTCAAGGCCGACGTGGTCTCCAGCGACCTCAAGGAGTCGGGCCTGCGGGAGATCCTCAACTACGGCCACACCCTCGCGCACGCCATCGAGAAGAACGAGCGCTACAAGTGGCGGCACGGCGCGGCGGTCTCCGTCGGCATGGTCTTCGCGGCCGAGCTCGGCCGGCTGGCCGGGCGGCTCGACGACGCCACCGCCGACCGCCACAAGGCCGTCCTGGCCTCGGTGGGCCTCCCGCTGACCTACCGCGGCGACCAGTGGACCAAGCTGCTCCAGACCATGCAGGTCGACAAGAAGTCCCGCGGCAACCTGCTGCGCTTCATCGTCCTGGACGGCCTGGCCAAGCCCACCGTGCTGGAGGGCCCGGACCCGGCGCACCTGGTCGCCGCCTACGGCGAGGTCTCCGCGTGAGCCGCCGGGTGCTGGTCCTGAACGGCCCGAACCTGGGCCGGCTCGGGTCCCGCGAGCCCGACGTGTACGGGGCGACCTCGTACGCGGGCCTCGTGGAGAGCTGCACCGCCCTGGGCGCGGAACTCGGCTTCGAGGTGGAGGTCCGCGAGACCAACGACGAGGGCGAGCTGGTGCGCTGGCTGCACGAGGCTGCCGACGGCAAGATCCCGGTCGTCATCAACCCGGGCGCCTTCACGCACTACTCGTACGCCATGCGGGACGCGGCGGCGCAGCGCACCGCGCCGCTGATCGAGGTGCACATCTCCAACCCGTACGCCCGGGAGGAGTTCCGGCACACCTCGGTCATCGCGGCCGTGGCGACCGGCACCGTCGCGGGCTTCGGGCTGGGCTCCTACCGGCTGGCGCTGCGTGCGCTGGCGGAAGAGGTCACGGCCTGAGATAACGTTCTCGCATCAGTCGCCTGAACGAGACGGAGTGGCGCGGATGCAGCACGGAGTGGGGGGCTGGGGTCCGCCGGGACAGCACCCGGCGGTTCCCCCGCAGCCGCCGATACCCCCTGCGCAGGGCTGGCCGGTGGCACCGGTGCCCGACGCGACGGGGCACATCCCGCTGCCTCCCGCCGCGGCCGCCGCGCCGGTGCCGCCCGCGCCCGGCACCGGCGGGGCGGTGCTCGCCGTACTGCTCATCGGCCCGGCCGGAGCGGGCAAGACGACCGTGGCCCGGCACTGGGCGCGCACCCGGCCGGTGCCGACCGCGCACATCAGCCTGGACGACGTCCGCGAATGGGTCTGCTCGGGCTTCGCGGACCCGCAGGCCGGCTGGAACGAGCACTCCGAGGCCCAGTACCGCCTCGCCCGCCGCACCTGCGGCTTCGCCGCCCGCAACTTCCTGGCGAACGGGATCTCCTGCATCCTCGACGACGCCGTCTTCCCGGACCGGCCCGTGGTGGGCCTCGGCGGCTGGAAGCGCCACGTGGGGCCCGCCCTGCTGCCGGTCGTGCTGCTGCCCGGCCTGGACGTGGTCCTCGACCGCAACGCGGCCCGCTCAGGCAACCGCCGGCTCTCCGACGAGGAGGTCGCCCGCATCCACGGCCGGATGGCGGGCTGGTACGGCTCCGGGCTGCCGATCATCGACAACACCCACCTCGACGTCGAGGGCACCGCGCGGGCCCTGGACGAGGCCCTCGCGCGGGCGCTGACGAGCCCGCCCCGCTGGTAGGAGCCCGAAGGGGCGTCCCGGCCCCGTCCGGACGCGCTCGCCGGGCCGGATGCGCGGGGCGCTCGTAGGCTCGAAGACATGTCAGACGTGTACGAGGCCCGCAGGGGCCTGCTCCGCGAGCGCTGCGCCGCCGCGGGCAACTCCGCCGCCCTGGTCACGCGTCCGGCGAACGTCCGCTACCTCGCCGGGGCGTCCCCGCTGGGCGCCGTCCTGCTGGTCGGGCCCGCCGAGGACGTGCTGTTCTGCCCCGGGGCACCCACCGGCGAGGCGGACGAGGGGCGGCTCGACGAGGGGCTGCGGGTCTCCGTGCTGCCCACCCCCGGCGCCGACCCGGCCGTGGCCGCCGCCGACCTGGCCGCGGCGAACCGGGCCGACTCCCTCGCCGTGGAGGAGCACCACCTCACCGTCGGCCGGCACCGGGCCGTGCACTCGGTCGCGCCCCGGCTGCGGCTGGCCGACCTCGGCACGGCGGTGGAGCAGCAGCGGCTGGTCAAGGACGAGGAGGAGATCGCCTGTCTGCGGATCGCCGCCGAGATCGCCGACCAGGCCCTCGGCGAGCTGCTGGAGTCGATCCTCGTCGGCCGGACCGAACGCCACCTGGCCCTGGAGCTGGAGCGCCGGCTCGTGGACCACGGCGCGGACGGTCCGGCGTTCCCGACGTCCGTGGGCACCGGCCCGCACTCGGGCCGCTCCCGGCACCGGCCCTCCGACCGGCGGGTGGAGGAGGGGGACTTCCTCTCCGTCTGCCTCGGCGCCAACTACCGCGGCTACCGCTGCGAGATCGGCCGCACCTTCGTGATCGGCACCACGCCGGCCGACTGGCAGATCGAGCTGTACGACCTGGTCTTCGCCGCCCAGCGGGCCGGCCGGCAGGCCCTGGTGCCCGGTGCCGCGTACCGGGAAGTGGACCACGCGGCGCGTTCCGTACTGGACTCCGCGGGGCACGGTGAGGCCCTCGCGGGATGGATGGGACACGGGGTCGGTCTCGAAATCGACGAGGACCCGCAGCTTGCACCTACGGCAATGGGTAAACTGGACGCTTGCGTGCCGGTCACCGTCGAACCGGGGGTTCACCTCCCGGGCCGGGGAGGTGTCCGGATCGATGACACGCTCGTCGTGCGCCCCGAGGCGGACGGCGGTCCCGAGCTACTCACCATTACGACCAAGGAGCTGCTCGCGCTCTAGTCCGCATCGCCGGACCGTGCGCGCATCCCTGGTCTTCCAGTGCAGGAGATTCCGCAACCGTGGCTTCCACGAACGACCTCAAGAACGGCATGGTGCTCAAGCTCGACGGTGACCAGCTCTGGTCCGTCGTCGAGTTCCAGCACGTCAAGCCCGGCAAGGGCCCGGCCTTCGTGCGCACCAAGCTCAAGCACGTGCTCTCCGGCAAGGTCGTCGACAAGACCTTCAACGCCGGCACGAAGGTCGACACCGCCACGATCGACCGCCGTGACATGCAGTTCTCGTACATGGACGGCGACTACTTCGTCTTCATGGACATGAGCACCTACGACCAGCTGATGGTCGACCGCAAGGCCGTCGGCGACGCCGCCAACTTCCTCATCGAGGGCTTCACCGCCTCCGTGGCCCAGCACGAGGGCGAGGTGCTCTACGTCGAGCTCCCGGCCGCCGTCGAGCTGACCATCGAGCACACCGACCCGGGCGTCCAGGGCGACCGCTCCACCGGCGGCACCAAGCCGGCCCGCCTGGAGACCGGCCACGAGATCCAGGTCCCGCTCTTCGTCACCACCGGCGAGAAGATCAAGGTCGACACCCGCACCAGCGCCTACCTCGGCCGGGTGAACAGCTAACCGTGGCTGCCCGGAGCAACGCGCGCAAGCGCGCCTTCCAGATCCTCTTCGAGGCCGACCAGCGCGGCGTGCCCGTGCGCGAGGTCCTCGCCGACTGGATCCGCCACTCGCGGTCGGACGACCGGCAGCCGCCGGTCAACGCGTTCACGATGGACCTCGTCGAGGGCTACGCCGACAAGGTGAAGCGCATCGACGACCTGATCGTCACCTACGCCGTGGACTGGGAGCTCGACCGCATGCCGGTCGCCGACCGGAACATCCTGCGGCTGGGTGCCTACGAGCTGATCTGGGTCGACGAGACCCCGGACGTCGTGGCGATCGACGAGGCCGTGCAGCTGGCCAAGGAGTTCTCCACGGACGACTCGCCCGCGTTCGTGAACGGCCTGCTGGCCCGCTTCAAGGACCTGAAGCCGAGTCTGCGCCGGGGCGAATAGCCCGGAGCCGGACGGCTGAGCGGGGGGGGGGGGGGGGGGGGGGGGGGCCCGGCCCCCCCCCCCCCCCCCCCCCCTCCGCCGTTCTCCGGCCGGCCGTGCGTCCCCGCGGGGGTTTCTGCCGGCCGGCCGACGAAAAACCGGCGGGTGCCGGCGCCCTGGGGCACCGGCACCCGCCGGTAACGTTTCTGCTGAGCCTGGACGGCTCTCCTGGGACTAGATGTCCTCGTGGGCCACCGCGCGACGCGCGTCGGCGTCCAGGACGCCCCAGCTGATGAGCTGCTCGGTCAGGACCGAGGGGGACTGGTCGTAGATGACGGCCAGGGTGCGCAGGTCGTCCTGGCGGATCGACAGCACCTTGCCGTTGTAGTCGCCGCGCTGGCTCTGGATCGTGGCGGCGTAACGCTGGAGCGGGCCGGCCTTCTCGGCGGGGACGCCCGCCAGGCGCTCCAGGTCGAGGCGCAGCTTCGGCGGCGGCTCGGCCGCACCGCCGGGGGTCGTGCCCGGCAGCAGTTCCTGGACCGGAACCCCGTAGAAGTCCGCCAGCTCGGCGAGGCGCTGGACGGTCACGGCGCGGTCCCCGCGCTCGTAGGAACCGACCACCACGGCCTTCCAACGGCCCTGGGACTTCTCCTCGACACCGTGGAGGGAGAGGCCCTGCTGGGTGCGGATGGCGCGGAGCTTGGCCCCGAGCTGTTTGGCGTATTCGCTGGACATAACGCTCCCGGACGCTGTGACGCTGTGACTACATGGAGACCATGCGGCTCCGCCGCGCGGCTGGTAACTCACTGTGAGGTTACGCAGCGTTACTTGGATGCGTCAAGCCGAATGCTCTTCCACGCCCTCTTACGAGGGGTGCCGCCGGGCCCCGGTGCGAGGACCCCCGCCCACCCCTGGTACCGTGGACGGCGTACATCAGACGTCCTTTAAGGTCCGTCCCGTGAGGCGGAGAAGGAGGTCCTTTTCATGGACAGCACGACTTCCCAGGTCTCGGCCGACGAGGAAATGCGCCCCGTTCTGGAGGCGCAGGACATCGCCCGGGTCCTGACCCGCATCGCCCACGAGATCGTCGAGCGCGCCAAGGGCGCCGACGACGTGGTGCTCCTCGGCATTCCCACCCGCGGTGTGTACCTGGCCCGCCGGCTGGCCGCCAAGCTGGAGGAGATCACCGGGACGAAGATCCCGGTCGGCTCCCTCGACATCACCATGTACCGCGACGACCTGCGCCTGAAGCCCGCGCGGGCGATCGGCCGCACCGAGATCCCCGGCGACGGCATCGACGGCCGCCTGGTGGTCCTCCTCGACGACGTCCTCTTCTCCGGCCGCACCATCCGCGCCGCCCTCGACGCGCTCGGCGACATCGGCCGCCCCCGCGCCGTCCAGCTCGCGGTCCTCGTCGACCGCGGCCACCGCGAACTCCCGATCCGCGCCGACTACGTGGGCAAGAACCTGCCCACCTCGCTGCGCGAGACCGTCAAGGTCCAGCTCCAGGAGGAGGACGGCCGCGACGCCGTGCTGCTCGGCCAGCGGACCGCCCAGGCAGCAGGGCAGTAACACCCGCGCGTACGGGACCCCTCGTGGGGCCCGTGCCGAGGCCTGCCCTGCCCGCACACCCGTCAGCCCCGCCTGCCTGCCCTCCCGACATACGGAGCACCCAGATGAAGCGCCACCTCATCTCGGCCGCCGACCTCACGCGCGACGACGCCGTCCTGATCCTCGACACCGCCGAGGAGATGGCCCGGGTCGCCGACCGGCCGATAAAGAAGCTGCCCACCCTGCGCGGCCTCACCATCTGCAACCTGTTCTTCGAGGACTCGACCCGTACCCGGATCTCCTTCGAAGCCGCCGAGAAGCGCCTCTCCGCCGACGTCATCAACTTCGCCGCCAAGGGTTCCAGCGTCTCCAAGGGCGAGTCCCTCAAGGACACCGCCCAGACCCTGGAGGCCATGGGCGTGGACGCGGTGGTCATCCGCCACCACGCCTCCGGCGCCCCCTACCGGCTCGCCACCTCCGGCTGGATCGACGCCCCGGTGATCAACGCCGGCGACGGCACCCACGAGCACCCCACGCAGGCGCTGCTCGACGCCTTCACCATGCGCCGCCGCCTCGTCGGCCGCGACGCCGGACTCGGCAAGGACCTGAACGGCCGCCGCATCACCATCGTCGGCGACGTCCTGCACAGCCGGGTCGCCCGTTCCAACGTCCAGCTGCTGCACACCCTCGGCGCCGAGGTCACCCTGGTGGCCCCGCCCACCCTGGTGCCGGTCGGCGTCGGGAACTGGCCCTGCGAGATCTCGTACAGCCTCGACGAGGTGCTGCCGAAGTCCGACGCGGTCATGATGCTGCGTGTGCAGCGGGAGCGGATGAACGCCGCCTTCTTCCCGACCGAGCGCGAGTACTCCCGGCGCTACGGCCTGGACGCCGCCCGCATGGCCAAGATGCCCGAGCACGCCATCGTCATGCACCCCGGCCCCATGGTCCGCGGCATGGAGATCACCGCCGAGGTCGCCGACTCCGACCGCTGCACGGTCGTCGAGCAGGTCGCCAACGGCGTCTCGATCCGCATGGCCGTCCTCTACCTGCTGCTCGGAGGCTCCGAGCCCGCCGTCACCACCCCCGCCGCCGCCCGTACCGAGGAGAACAAGTAACCATGAGCAAGATCCTTATCCGCGGTGCGAAGGTCCTCGGCGGCGACGTGCAGGACGTCCTGATCGACGGCGAGACCATCGCCGAGGTCGGCACCGGCCTGTCCGCCGAGGGCGCCCAGGTGATCGAGGCCGAGGGCCAGGTCCTCCTCCCCGGCCTCGTCGACCTCCACACCCACCTGCGTGAGCCCGGCCGTGAGGACTCCGAGACCGTCCTCACCGGCACCCGCGCCGCCGCCTCCGGCGGCTACACGGCCGTCTTCGCCATGGCCAACACCTTCCCGGTCGCCGACACCGCCGGCGTCGTCGAGCAGGTCTGGCGCCTGGGCAAGGAGTCCGGCTACTGCGACGTCCAGCCCATCGGCGCCGTCACCGTCGGCCTGGAGGGCAAGAAGCTCTCCGAGCTCGGCGCCATGCACGAGTCCGCCGCCCGCGTCACCGTCTTCTCCGACGACGGCAAGTGCGTCGACGACGCCGTGATCATGCGCCGCGCCCTGGAGTACGTGAAGGCCTTCGGCGGCGTCGTCGCCCAGCACGCCCAGGAGCCCCGCCTCACCGAGGGCGCCCAGATGAACGAGGGCGTCGTCTCGGCCGAGCTGGGCCTGGGCGGCTGGCCGGCCGTCGCCGAGGAGTCGATCATCGCCCGCGACGTCCTCCTCGCCGAGCACGTCGGCTCCCGCGTGCACATCTGCCACCTCTCCACCGCCGGCTCCGTCGAGATCGTCCGCTGGGCCAAGTCCCGCGGCATCGACGTCACCGCCGAGGTCACCCCGCACCACCTGCTCCTCACCGACGAGCTCGTGCGCTCGTACAACCCGGTCTACAAGGTCAACCCGCCGCTGCGCACCGAGCGCGACGTGATGGCCCTGCGCGAGGCGCTCGCCGACGGCACGATCGACATCGTCGCCACCGACCACGCCCCGCACCCGCACGAGGACAAGGACTGCGAATGGGCCGCCGCCGCCATGGGCATGGTGGGCCTGGAGACCGCGCTCTCCGTCGTCCAGCAGACGATGGTCGAGACCGGACTGCTCGACTGGGCGGGCGTCGCGGAGCGGATGTCGCACGCTCCCGCGCGCATCGGAAGCCTCTCGGGGCACGGCCGGCCCGTCTCGGCAGGTGAACCCGCGAACCTGACCTTGGTCGAGACCTCGTACCGTGGTGTCGTGGACCCCGCACACTTCGCCTCCCGCAGCCGCAACACGCCCTACGAGGGCCGCGAGCTGCCGGGTCGCGTCACTCACACCTTCCTGCGGGGCCGGGCAACGGTCGTGGACGGGAAACTGGCGTGACACCTGCAGTGATCCAACTGGCCGCCGAGGCCGCCGAACGACAGTCGGCGGAGGTGACGGACTGGGGCGCACGCATCGCGTGGGTGATCGGTCTGCTCGTCTTCATCGCGTTCGTGTACTGGCTGATGCGGCAGGGCTGGAAATGGCGCGGCGCTCTGCAGAACGATCTGCCCGAGCTGCCCGCCGCCCCCGGCGGTCTCCCCGAGCACCGGCTGGCCCTGACCGGCCGGTACCACGGGTCCACCACCGCCGGGCAGTGGCTCGACCGGATCGTCGCCCACGGGCTCGGAGTCCGCAGCCGGGTCGAGCTCACCCTCACCGACGCGGGCCTCGACGTGGTCCGTCCGGGGGCAACCGACTTCTTCGTACCGGCCGCGCAGCTGCGCGGCGCCCGCCTCGACAAGGGAATCGCGGGCAAGGTACTCACCGAGGGCGGTCTGCTCGTCGTCACATGGGCGCACGGCGACAAGCTGATCGACTCCGGATTCCGCTCCGACCGGGTCGCCGAACACGCGGCCTGGGTCGAGGCCATCAACTCCATGAACCAATCCATCACGACGGAAGGCGCCGAACGATGACGACCTCCACCAGGGGAGCAGCCAAAGCTCCCGCCGTACTCGTCCTGGAGGACGGCCGCATCTTCCGCGGCCGCGCCTACGGCGCAGTGGGGGAGACCTTCGGCGAAGCCGTGTTCTCCACCGGCATGACCGGCTACCAGGAGACCCTCACCGACCCGTCGTACCACCGCCAGGTCGTCGTGATGACCGCCCCCCACGTGGGCAACACGGGCGTCAACGACGAGGACCCCGAGTCCTCCCGCATCTGGGTCTCCGGCTACGTCGTCCGCGACCCCGCCCGCGTCCCCTCCAACTGGCGCTCGCAGCGCTCGCTGGACGAGGAGCTCGTCAAGCAGGGCGTCGTCGGCATCAGCGGCGTCGACACCCGCGCCCTGACCCGCCACCTGCGCGAGCGCGGCGCCATGCGCGTCGGCATCTTCTCCGGCGAGGCCATCGCCGACGACGCGGCCCTGCTGGCGAAGGTCCAGGCGCAGCCGCAGATGAAGGGCGCCAACCTCTCCGCCGAGGTCGCCACCAAGGAGGCGTACGTCGTCCCCGCGATCGGGGAGAAGAAGTTCACCGTCGCCGCAGTGGACCTCGGCATCAAGGGCATGACCCCGCACCGGATGGCCGAGCGCGGCATCGAGGTGCACGTGCTGCCGGCCACCGCCACCGTCGAGGACGTGTACGCGGTCAACCCCGACGGCGTGTTCTTCTCCAACGGCCCGGGCGACCCGGCCACCGCCGACGGCCCCGTCTCGGTCATGCAGGGCGTCCTGGAGCGCAAGACCCCGCTCTTCGGGATCTGCTTCGGCAACCAGATCCTGGGCCGCGCGCTCGGCTTCGGCACCTACAAGCTGAAGTACGGCCACCGCGGCATCAACCAGCCGGTCCAGGACCGCACCACCGGCAAGGTCGAGGTCACCGCGCACAACCACGGCTTCGCCGTCGACGCGCCCCTCGACAAGGTGTCCGAGACCCCCTACGGCCGCGCCGAGGTCTCGCACGTCTGCCTGAACGACAACGTCGTGGAAGGCCTCCAGCTGCTCGACCAGCCGGCCTTCTCCGTCCAGTACCACCCCGAGGCGGCCGCGGGCCCGCACGACGCCGCGTACCTCTTCGACCGCTTCGTATCCCTGATGGAGGCCGAGCGTGCCTAAGCGCACCGATATCCAGTCCGTCCTGGTCATCGGCTCCGGCCCGATCGTCATCGGCCAGGCCGCGGAGTTCGACTACTCCGGCACCCAGGCCTGCCGCATCCTCAAGGCCGAGGGCCTGCGGGTCATCCTGGTGAACTCCAACCCGGCGACGATCATGACCGACCCGGAGATCGCCGACGCCACGTACGTCGAGCCGATCACCCCCGAGTTCGTCGAGAAGATCATCGCCAAGGAGCGCCCCGACGCGCTGCTCCCGACCCTCGGCGGCCAGACCGCGCTCAACACCGCCATCTCCATGCACGAGCAGGGAGTGCTGGAGAAGTACGGCGTCGAGCTGATCGGCGCCAACGTCGAGGCCATCAACAAGGGCGAGGACCGCGACCTCTTCAAGGGCGTCGTCGAGGCCGTCAAGGGCAAGATCGGCTACGGCGAGTCCGCCCGCTCGGTCATCTGCCATTCGATGGACGACGTCATCAAGGGCGTCGACACCCTCGGCGGCTACCCCGTCGTCGTGCGCCCCTCCTTCACCATGGGCGGCGCCGGCTCCGGCTTCGCCCACGACGAGGAGGAGCTGCGCCGCATCGCGGGCCAGGGCCTCACGCTCTCCCCGACCACCGAGGTGCTCCTGGAGGAGTCCATCCTCGGCTGGAAGGAGTACGAGCTGGAGCTGATGCGCGACACCAAGGACAACGTGGTCGTCGTCTGCTCCATCGAGAACTTCGACCCGATGGGCGTGCACACCGGTGACTCGATCACCGTCGCCCCGGCGATGACCCTCACCGACCGCGAGTACCAGCGGCTCCGCGACATCGGCATCGCGATCATCCGCGAGGTGGGCGTCGACACCGGCGGCTGCAACATCCAGTTCGCGATCAACCCGGACGACGGCCGCGTCATCGTCATCGAGATGAACCCGCGCGTCTCCCGTTCGTCGGCGCTCGCCTCGAAGGCCACCGGCTTCCCGATCGCCAAGATCGCCGCCAAGCTGGCCATCGGCTACACGCTGGACGAGGTCCCGAACGACATCACCGAGAAGACCCCGGCCTCCTTCGAGCCGACCCTCGACTACGTCGTCGTCAAGGCCCCGCGCTTCGCCTTCGAGAAGTTCCCGGCCGCCGACGCCACCCTCACCACCACCATGAAGTCGGTGGGCGAGGCCATGGCCATCGGCCGCAACTTCACCGAGGCCCTCCAGAAGGCCCTGCGCTCCCTGGAGAAGAAGGGCTCCCAGTTCACCTTCGTCGGCGAGCCCGGCGACAAGGAAGAGCTGCTGGCCACCGCGGTCCGCCCGACCGACGGCCGCATCAACACCGTCATGCAGGCCATCCGCGCCGGCGCCACCCAGGAGGAGGTCTTCGAGTCCACGAAGATCGACCCCTGGTTCGTCGACCAGCTCTTCCTGATCAAGGAGATCGCGGACGAGCTGGCCGCCGCCGAGAAGCTCCACCCCGAGCTGCTCGCCGAGGCCAAGCGCCACGGATTCTCCGACGCCCAGATCGCCGAGATCCGCGGCCTGCGCGAGGACGTCGTCCGCGAGGTCCGCCACGCCCTCGGCGTCCGCCCGGTCTACAAGACGGTCGACACCTGCGCCGCCGAGTTCGCCGCGAAGACCCCGTACTTCTACTCGTCCTACGACGAGGAGTCCGAGGTCGCCCCGCGCACCAAGCCCGCGGTGATCATCCTGGGCTCCGGCCCGAACCGCATCGGCCAGGGCATCGAGTTCGACTACTCCTGCGTCCACGCCTCCTTCGCCCTCAGCGACGCCGGCTACGAGACCGTGATGGTCAACTGCAACCCCGAGACCGTCTCGACGGACTACGACACCTCCGACCGCCTGTACTTCGAGCCGCTGACGCTGGAAGACGTGCTGGAGATCGTCCACGCCGAGTCGCTGGCCGGCCCGATCGCCGGTGTCGTCGTCCAGCTCGGCGGCCAGACCCCGCTCGGCCTCGCCCAGGCGCTCAAGGACAACGGCGTGCCCGTGGTCGGCACCTCCCCGGAGGCCATCCACGCCGCCGAGGACCGCGGCGCCTTCGGCCAGGTCCTCGCCGACGCCGGCCTGCCCGCGCCCAAGCACGGCACCGCCACCACCTTCGCGGGTGCGAAGGCGATCGCCGACGAGATCGGCTACCCGGTCCTCGTCCGTCCGTCCTACGTGCTCGGCGGCCGCGGCATGGAGATCGTCTACGACGAGACCCGCCTGGAGTCCTACATCGCGGAGTCCACGGAGATCTCCCCGACCCGCCCCGTGCTGGTCGACCGCTTCCTCGACGACGCGATCGAGATCGACGTCGACGCCCTCTACGACGGCTCCGAGCTCTACCTCGGCGGCGTCATGGAGCACATCGAGGAAGCCGGCATCCACTCCGGCGACTCGGCCTGCGCCCTGCCCCCGATCACCCTCGGCGGCTTCGACATCAAGCGCCTGCGCGCCTCCACCGAGGCCATCGCCAAGGGCGTCGGCGTCCGCGGCCTGATCAACATCCAGTTCGCGATGGCGGGCGACATCCTCTACGTCCTGGAGGCCAACCCGCGCGCCTCCCGGACCGTCCCCTTCACCTCGAAGGCGACCGCCGTCCCGCTCGCGAAGGCCGCCGCCCGCATCTCGCTCGGCGCCACCATCGCCGAGCTGCGCGCCGAGGGCATGCTGCCCAAGGCCGGCGACGGCGGCACCCTGCCGCTGGACGCGCCGATCTCCGTCAAGGAGGCCGTCATGCCGTGGTCGCGCTTCCGCGACATCCACGGCCGCGGCGTGGACACCGTCCTCGGCCCGGAGATGCGCTCCACCGGCGAGGTCATGGGCATCGACACGGTCTTCGGCACGGCGTACGCCAAGTCGCAGGCCGGCGCGTACGGCCCGCTGCCGACCAAGGGCCGCGCGTTCATCTCCGTCGCCAACCGCGACAAGCGCTCGATGATCTTCCCGGCCCGCGAGCTCGTCGCCCACGGCTTCGAGCTGCTCGCCACCTCCGGCACCGCCGAGGTGCTGCGCCGCAACGGCATCAACGCCACCGTCGTGCGCAAGCTCAGCGAGGGCGAGGGCCCGGACGGCCAGAAGACCATCGTCCAGCTCATCCACGACGGCCAGGTCGACCTGATCGTCAACACCCCGTACGGCACCGGCGGCCGCCTCGACGGCTACGAGATCCGTACGGCCGCCGTGGCGCGCAGCGTCCCGTGCCTGACCACGGTCCAGGCGCTCGCCGCCGCCGTCCAGGGCATCGACGCGCTCAACCGCGGTGACGTCGGCGTGCGCTCCCTCCAGGAGCACGCGGAGCACCTGAACGCCGCCCGCGACTAGCAGCCCGTAAGCGAGAGGGGGACACCGGACGCGCGAACCGCGCCGGGTGTCCCCCTCTTCATGAGCGCAGAAGGGACTTTTCGGACGATGTACAAACTGTTCTTCAACCTGGTCTTCAAGCGGATGGACCCCGAGCAGGCCCACTACACGGCCTTCCGCTGGATCCGCCTCGCCGCCCGCACCCCGGTGCTGCGCACCTTCGCCGCCGCCACCCTGGCGCCCCGGTACGAGTCCCTGCGCACCGAGGCCCTCGGCCTGCGGATGCACGGCCCCTTCGGGCTCGCGGCCGGCTTCGACAAGAACGCCGTCGCCATCGACGGCATGTCGATGCTCGGCTTCGACCACGTCGAGATCGGCACCGTCACCGGCCAGGCGCAGCCCGGCAACCCCAAGAAGCGGCTCTTCCGCCTGGTCCCCGACCGGGCGCTGATCAACCGCATGGGCTTCAACAACGAGGGCTCGGCCGCCGTCGCCGCCCGCCTGGCCGCCCGCAACCCCGTCTTCCGGACCGTCGTGGGCGTCAACATCGGCAAGACCAAGGTGGTGCCGGAGGCCGAGGCCGCCGCCGACTACGTGGTCTCCACCGAGCGCCTGGCCCGCCACGCCGACTACCTGGTCGTCAACGTCTCCTCGCCGAACACCCCGGGCCTGCGCAACCTCCAGGCCACGGAGTCCCTGCGGCCGCTGCTGACCGCCGTGCGCGAGGCTGCGGACCGCTCGGTCACCGACCGCCGCGTCCCGCTGCTGGTCAAGATCGCCCCGGACCTCGCGGACGAGGACGTCGACGCGGTCGCCGACCTCGCCCTCGAACTGGGCCTGGACGGCATCATCGCCACCAACACCACCATCGCCCGCGAGGGCCTGGGCCTGAAGTCCGACCCGGCCCTGGTCAAGGAGACCGGCGGACTCTCCGGCGCCCCGGTCAAGGAACGCTCCCTGGAGGTCCTGCGCCGCCTGTACGCGCGCGTCGGCGACCGCCTCGTCCTGGTGGGCGTCGGCGGCATCGAGAACGCCGAGGACGCCTGGCAGCGCATCCTGGCGGGCGCCACCCTGATCCAGGGCTACAGCGCCTTCATCTACGAGGGCCCGTTCTACGCCCGCGCCATCCACAAGGGCCTCGCCGCGCGCCTGGCCGCCAGCCCCTACGCGACCCTGGCCGAGGCCGTGGGCGCCGAGACCCGAAAGGCCGCGCTGTGACCTCTGTGACCCCTGTGACCCCCTTCGGAACCCGTCTGCGCGCCGCCATGGACGCCCGGGGCCCCCTGTGCGTCGGGATCGACCCGCACGCGGCCCTGCTGGCCTCCTGGGGCCTGGCGGACGACATCGACGGCCTGGAGCGCTTCTCCCGCACGGTGGTCGAGGCCCTGGCCGACTCCGTCGCCGTCTTCAAGCCGCAGGCCGCCTTCTTCGAGCGGTTCGGCTCCAAGGGCGTCGCGGTCCTGGAGCGCACCGTCGCGGACGCGCGCTCCGCCGGGACCCTGGTGGTCATGGACGCCAAGCGCGGCGACATCGGCTCCACGATGGCCGCGTACGCCTCGGCCTTCCTGGACCCGTCCTCCCCGCTGTTCTCGGACGCCCTGACGGTCTCCCCGTACCTCGGCTACGGCTCCCTCGCCCCGGCCGTGGAGCTGGCCCGGGAATCGGGCGCCGGCCTCTTCGTCCTGGCCCTTACCTCCAACCCGGAGGGCGCGGAGGTCCAGCGCGCGGTCCGCGAGGACGGCCGTTCCATCGGCGCGACCATGCTGGCCCACCTGGCGGCGGAGAACGCGGGCGCCGAGCCCATGGGCTCCTTCGGCGCGGTGGTCGGTGCCACGCTGGGCGACCTGTCCTCCTTCGACCTGGACATCAACGGCCCGCTGCTGGCCCCGGGCATCGGAGCCCAGGGCGCGACCGCGGCCGACCTCCCGGCGGTCTTCGGCGCCGCGGTCGCCAACGTGGTCCCGAACGTCTCCCGGGGAGTCCTGAAGCACGGTCCGGACGCCGCCGCCCTGCGCGCCTCCGCCAAGCGCTTCGCCGACGAGGTGCGCGAGGCCGTCGCGGGCTGATCTCCGGGGTCCGGAGCGGCGCGAGCACACGCGAACTCGAAATTCGAACGTCTTTCCCCGGACAAAACCGGGGTGATATGTCTGTGATGTACGGTTCAGTGGAGGCTGACCAGGACTTTTCGTCCGTTCTCGCTGACTGGAGCGGCCTTGGCCGCTAGTCTCCGACCAGAGTGAACGAGCAGCGAGCGAATTCCATCGCTGTTCGGGACCTCGCCCGGCGTGGTGCCCACGGGCTCCCCGCCGGTCCGTATCCGACAGTTCGACATCCGAGGTGACGTAGGCGTGGCTCTTCCGCCCCTTACCCCTGAACAGCGCGCAGCAGCGCTCGAAAAGGCCGCCGCGGCTCGCCGGGAGCGGGCCGAGGTGAAGAATCGACTCAAGCACTCCGGCGCCTCCCTCCACGACGTCATCAAGACGGGACAGGAGAACGACGTCATCGGCAAGATGAAGGTCTCCGCCCTTCTCGAGTCGCTGCCCGGCGTCGGCAAGGTCCGCGCCAAGCAGATCATGGAGCGCCTCGGCATCTCCGAGTCCCGGCGTGTCCGAGGTCTCGGCTCCAACCAGATCGCCTCTCTGGAGCGTGAGTTCGGCGGTAGCGGCGCCTGAGGCGTCGCCCGAAGTTCTCCCGGCGTTCTCAGGCAGTCCCGAGAACCTGGATAATCGCTCTATGGCAGCAGAGGTTCGTCCGCGGCTGACCGTGCTCTCCGGCCCTTCGGGGGTCGGCAAGAGCACGGTCGTCGCGCATATGCGCAAGGTCCACCCCGAGGTATGGCTCTCGGTGTCGGCCACCACCCGCAAGCCGCGGCCCGGTGAGCGACACGGAATCCACTACTTCTTCGTCAACGACGACGAGTTCGACAAGCTGATCGCCAACGGCGAGCTGCTGGAGTGGGCCGAGTTCGCGGGCAACCGCTACGGCACACCGCGCGGCGCGGTACTGGAACGCCTGGACAAGGGCGAACCGGTGCTGCTGGAGATCGACCTCCAGGGCGCCCGGCTCGTCCGCGAGTCGATGCCCGAGGCCCAGCTGGTCTTCCTGGCCCCGCCGAGCTGGGACGAGCTGGTCCGCCGGCTCACCGGCCGGGGCACCGAGTCCGCCGAGGTCATCGAGCGGCGGCTCGACGCCGCCAAGACCGAACTCGCTGCCGAGTCGGAGTTCGACACCACCCTCGTGAACACCTCCGTCGAGGACGTAGCACGTGAGCTGCTAGCCTTGATGGCAGTTGTCTGATCTTTTATCCATCTTCGGAAGGTAGAGCGTGTCCTCTTCCATCACCGCGCCCGAGGGCATCATCAACCCGCCGATCGACGAGCTGCTCGAGGCCACGGACTCGAAGTACAGCCTCGTGATCTACGCGGCCAAGCGTGCGCGTCAGATCAACGCGTACTACTCGCAGCTCGGTGAGGGCCTGCTGGAGTACGTCGGCCCGCTGGTGGACACCCACGTCCACGAGAAGCCGCTCTCGATCGCCCTGCGCGAGATCAACGCGGGTCTGCTGACCTCCGAGGCCATCGAGGCCCCGGCCCAGTAAGGCACGTCATCGTCACCACAGGCCCGGCAGCACCGCTGCCGGGCCTGTGGTGTGTCATAGGTACCGATGCAACCGATCACGGGAGAAGCAGTGGACAAGCCGAAGGTCGTGCTGGGGGTCAGCGGCGGGATCGCCGCGTACAAGGCGTGCGAGCTCCTGCGCCGGCTGACCGAGTCGGGGCACGACGTACGGGTGGTGCCCACGGCGTCCTCCCTGAACTTCGTCGGCGAGGCCACCTGGGCCGCGCTCTCCGGGAACCCGGCCTCCACCGAGGTCTGGGAGACCGTCCACGAGGTGCCCCACGTCCGCATCGGCCAGGCGGCCGACCTTGTCGTCGTAGCCCCGGCCACCGCCGACATGCTGGCCAAGGCCGCCCACGGGCTGGCCGACGACCTCCTCACGAACACCCTGCTCACGGCCCGCTGCCCGGTGGTCTTCGCGCCCGCCATGCACACCGAGATGTGGGAGCACCCCGCCACCCAGGAGAACGTGGCCGTGCTGCGCCGCCGCGGCGCCGTCGTCATCGAGCCCGCCGTCGGGCGGCTGACCGGCAAGGACACCGGCAAGGGCCGGCTGCCCGACCCGGAGGAGATCTTCGAGGTCTGCCGCCGGGTCCTGGCCCGGGGTGCCGCGGAGCCGGACCTCGCCGGACGGCACGTGGTCGTCAGCGCCGGCGGCACCCGCGAGCCGCTGGACCCGGTCCGCTTCCTCGGCAACCGCTCCTCCGGCAAGCAGGGCTACGCCCTCGCCCGCACCGCCGCCGCGCGCGGGGCCCGGGTCACCCTGGTCGCCGCCAACACCGCGCTGCCCGACCCGGCCGGCGTGGACGTCGTACGCGTGGGCACGGCCCTCCAGCTGCGGGAGGCGGTGCTCAAGGCCGCCGCGGACGCCGACGCCGTGGTGATGGCCGCCGCCGTGGCCGACTTCCGCCCCGCCGTGTACGCCGATGGCAAGATCAAGAAGAAGGACGGCCAGGACCCCGAGCCGGTGGCCCTCGTCCGCAACCCCGACGTCCTCGCCGAGGTCTCCGCCGAGCGGGCCCGGGAGGGCCAGATCGTCGTCGGCTTCGCCGCCGAGACGGACGACGTGCTCGCCAACGGCCGGGCGAAGCTCCTGCGCAAGGGGTGCGACCTCCTCGTGGTCAACGAGGTCGGCGCCGACAAGACCTTCGGTTCCGAGGAGAACGAGGCCGTCATCCTCGCTTCGGACGGAGCGGAGACTCCCGTACCGTATGGTCCGAAGGAAGCTCTGGCGGACGTCATCTGGGACCAGGTCGCCCCGCGACTCGCGCCCCGACGTGATCTTCGCCGCGCCTGAGCGTTTTCCTTCTCGCGGGAACCTCCGTGCGCAAGAATGGAGTGCCGCAGGTCACACGGCTCCCATTGGGCGAGACGGGTGGTCCTGCGGACGGTGGCGACCGATAAACTGCACTTGGAACGTGATCGGGCGCAGCCCCCGGTGTGGTTCCGCCAAATGATCAGCCAGCAGCCGCTGCAACCCCAGGGAGCGTTGTGTCCCGTCGCCTGTTCACCT
This sequence comes from Streptomyces sp. NPDC044002, assembly GCF_056434525.1. Classification (NCBI taxonomy): domain Bacteria; kingdom Bacillati; phylum Actinomycetota; class Actinomycetes; order Kitasatosporales; family Streptomycetaceae; genus Streptomyces; species Streptomyces sp. NPDC044002. Next base: position 64,235 of record NZ_JBWKEZ010000021.1, on the reverse strand, counting down.
CGGAGTCCGTGACCGAGGGTCACCCCGACAAGATCGCTGACCAGATCAGCGACACGATCCTCGACGCGCTCCTCACCGAGGACCCGACCTCGCGTGTGGCCGTGGAGACTCTCATCACGACCGGTCTCGTGCACATCGCGGGCGAGGTGACGACCAAGGCGTACGCGCCGATCGCCCAGCTCGTCCGCGACAAGATCCTCGAGATCGGCTACGACTCGTCCAAGAAGGGCTTCGACGGCGCCTCCTGCGGCGTGTCGGTGTCCATCGGCGCCCAGTCGCCCGACATCGCTCAGGGCGTGGACACGGCCTACGAGTCCCGCGTCGAGGGTGACGAGGACGAGCTCGACAAGCAGGGTGCGGGCGACCAGGGCCTGATGTTCGGCTACGCCACGGACGAGACGCCCGAGCTGATGCCGCTGCCGATCCACATCGCGCACCGCCTCTCGCGCCGCCTGTCCGAGGTCCGCAAGAACGGCACCATCCCGTACCTGCGCCCCGACGGCAAGACCCAGGTCACCATCGAGTACGACGGCGACAAGCCGGTCCGCCTCGACACGGTCGTCGTGTCCTCGCAGCACGCCGCCGACATCGACCTCGACTCGCTCCTCGCGCCCGACATCCGCGAGTTCGTCGTCGAGCACGTGCTCGCGCAGCTCGTCGAGGACGGCATCAAGCTGGACACCGAGGGCTACCGCCTGCTGGTGAACCCGACCGGCCGCTTCGAGATCGGCGGCCCGATGGGCGACGCCGGCCTGACCGGCCGCAAGATCATCATCGACACGTACGGCGGCATGGCCCGCCACGGCGGCGGTGCCTTCTCCGGCAAGGACCCGTCGAAGGTGGACCGCTCGGCCGCGTACGCCATGCGCTGGGTCGCGAAGAACGTCGTCGCCGCCGGCCTGGCCGCGCGCTGCGAGGTCCAGGTCGCCTACGCCATCGGCAAGGCCGAGCCCGTCGGCCTCTTCGTCGAGACCTTCGGCACCGCGAAGGTCGACGTCCAGAAGATCGAGGACGCCATCGCCGAGGTCTTCGACCTCCGCCCGGCCGCGATCATCCGCGACCTCGACCTGCTGCGCCCGATCTACGCCCAGACCGCCGCTTACGGCCACTTCGGCCGCGAGCTGCCGGACTTCACCTGGGAGCGCACCGACCGCGTCGACGCGCTGCGCGCCGCCGCCGGCCTGTAGTCGGTAGAGCTGTCGGCCGAACGGCCCCGGACCACCACGGTCCGGGGCCGTTCGCTGTCAGTGGGGTTTGCCAGAATGCCTCTGTGAGCAGCGCCAACGAGTCCCAGCCGGAACAGCTCGCCCTGATCCGGGAGATGGTCGCCGAGGCGAAGGCCAAGGCGCCCAAGGCCAAGCCGCGCACCTGGCGCGGGGCCGCCGTGGCCGGGGAACTGCCCGTCGCCCGGGTCCTCGTGAACAAGGGCGTGCTCCACCTCGACCGGCTCTTCGACTACGCCGTACCCGCCGAGCTGTCCGAGGCCGCCCAGCCCGGCGTGCGCGTCCGGGTCCGCTTCGGCGCGGGCGGGCACCGGGTGCACGGCGGCCGCCGCGAGGGCGGCGGCCTCATCGACGGCTTCATCGTGGAACGGCGCGCCGAATCCGACTACAACGGCGCCCTGGCCGCCCTCGCCCAGGTCGTCTCGCCCGAGGTGGTCCTCGGACCCCGCATGCTGGCCCTCGCCCGGGCCGTCGCCGACCGCTACGCCGGCAGCCTCGCCGACGTGCTCCAGCTGGCCCTGCCGCCGCGCAGCGCCCGCGCCGAGGCCAAGCCCTCGCCCGAACCGCTGCCCCCGCCCGCCGTGCCCGAGCCCGGCGGCTGGACGCGCTACGGGGCCGGGCCCGCCTTCCTGCGCGCCCTGGCCACCGGCGGCACCCCCCGCGCGGTGTGGACGGCGCTGCCCGGTCCCGGCTGGGCCGACGAGCTGGCCCGGGCCATGGCCGCCACCCTCGCCTCCGGGCGCGGGGCCCTCGCCGTGGTGCCCGACGGGCGCACCGCCGCGCGGGTCGACGCGGCCCTCACCGCCCTGCTCGGCGAGGGCCGGCACGCGCTGCTGACCGCCGACTCCGGCCCCGAGAAGCGCTACCGGCAGTGGCTCGCGGTGAGCCGGGGCTCGGTCCGCGCCGTGGTCGGCACCCGGGCGGCCATGTTCGCCCCCGTACAGGACCTCGGGCTCGTGGCGGTGTGGGACGACGGCGACTCCAGCCACGGCGACATCCACGCCCCCTTCCCGCACGTGCGCGAGGTGCTGGAGCTGCGCGCGGTCAGCGAAGGCTGCGGCTTCCTGGCCGGGAGCACCAGCTGCACCGTCGAGGCCGCCCAGCTGGTGGAGACCGGCTGGGCCCGGCCGCTCGTCGCCGACCGGGAGACCGTACGGGCCGCCGCGCCCCGGATCCGCACCGTCGGGGACGAGCAGCTGGCCCGGGACGGGGCGGCCCGCGCGGCGCGGCTGCCGAGCCTGGCCTGGGAGACCGTGCGGGAGGGCCTGAAGAGCGGGCCCGTCCTGGTCCAGGTGCCCCGGCGCGGATACGCACCCCGGCTGGCGTGCGAACGCTGCCGGACACCGGCCCGCTGCCGGGTGTGCGCCGGGCCGCTGGAGGCCCCCGACGAGCGGGAGCTGCACTGCGGGTGGTGCGGGCGGGCCGAGGACGCCTGGCACTGCGAGGAGTGCGGCTCGTTCCGGCTGCGGGCCCAGGTGGTGGGCGCGCGGCGGACCGCCGAGGAGCTGGGGCGGGCCTTCCCCGCCGTGCCGGTGCGCACCTCCGGGCGGGACCACGTGCTGGACGAGGTGTCCGACCGGCCCGCGCTGGTGGTCTGCACCCCGGGTGCCGAGCCGGTCGCGGCGGACGCCGGGTACGCGGCGGCGCTGCTGCTGGACGGCTGGGCGATGCTGACCCGGCCCGACCTGCGGGCGGGGGAGGAAGCCCTGCGCCGCTGGATCGCCGCCGCCTCGCTGGTCCGCGCCGACGGGCAGGTGGTGGTGGTCGCCGAGCCGACGCTGCGGCCGGTGCAGGCCCTGGTGCGGTGGGATCCCGTCGGGCACGCGGTGCGGGAGCTGGCCGAGCGGGCCCAGCTGGGGTTCCCGCCGGTGTCCCGGATGGCGGCGGTGGCCGGGCGGGGGGAGGCCCTGGAGGCCTTCCTCGGAGCGGTCGAGCTGCCGGCGGACGCGGAGGTGCTGGGGCCCGTGCCGCTGCCGGGGCGGCGGGGGGAGCCGTCGGCGGGGGAGCGGGCGCTGATCCGGGTACCGCCCGGCAGCGGGGCGGCGCTGGCCGCCGCGCTGAAGTCGGCCCAGGCCGCGCGGATGGCGCGGGGCGCGCAGGCGGGGGACCCGATCCGGATCCGGATCGACCCGCCGGACATCGGCTGAGGCGCCCCTTCCCGACGCGCCGCGCCCAATTTCCGACGCGCCGCACCCCTTCCCGACGCACCGCTCAGCGCTGGTGCGCTTCCCGGGCTTCGCGCCGCTGCGCCGGACTCCGTCCGTCGGGGGCGGGGCGGGGCGGGTTCGGGTGGCGGGTGCCGGTGGTCGTGTGCGGCTGGGTGTGCCGCTGCGCGGGGCGGGGTCCCCTACCCGCCCTTCGCCCGTTCCCCGGGGCTCCGCCCCGGACCCCTTCCTGGGGGCTCCGCCCCCAGACCCCCGCGCCTCAAACGCCGGCGGGGCTGGAAGTGCGCTGCGCGCACTCCAGCCCGCGCGGCGTTTGAGCGCACCGGGCGCGGAGCGCCCGGCTCTTTCAGCCCGTCCGGCGTTTGAGGACCGGGGTCAGGGGCGGAGTCCCTGGGAACGGTGGAAGGGCGGGTAGGGGACCGGCCCCGCAGGGCCCCCGCCACCCCGAGGCGGGACGGCGGGCATGCGGGAACCCGCCACCCCGGAGGAACGGGGTGACGGGCCCGGGCATGCATGTCCCGGAGGGGCGGAGCCCCGGGGGTGCCGTCGGGGGTCGGCGGCCCGGCGGCGGGGTGGGGGTCAGCCGTTGCGGGGGCCCGGGAAGGCCGACTGGCGGGCTGCGGCCTGGGCCTCCTCGCGGACGGGCTGCGGGGGCACCGAGCGCGCCGCCGGGATCGTGGGCAGCGGGCCCAGCGTCCGGGTCGTGGTGCCCTCGGCCATCGGCTCCGCCGCCTCGGCGGCCTGCGCGCGGCGCGCCCCGTAGCGGCGGTGCACGGCCTGCTTGGTGACGCCGAGCGCCGAACCGACGGCGTCCCAGGAGAAGCCGAGGGAGCGGTCGAAGTCCACCGCCGCGGTGACCAGCGTCTCGACGCTGTCCCTCAGTTCCTGGGCGAGCCGGACGGTGGGGGCGGGGGCCCTGCCGTAGACGACGAAGCCCGTGGAGGGCCCGGAGCGGCGCGGGCGGTACACGTTGCCGAGCTGGGCCGTGAGCGTACGCAGTGCGTCCACCTGTCGGCGAACCCGCTCGATGTCCCGCACCAGGAGGTGCAGGCTGGCCCGTGCTTGGGCGTCATGGGTGGCGTGGTCGGCCATGGAGAAGCCTCTCGAACCGGTGCTGGAGAGCGGATCGGGCCGCAGACACCGTCTTGATCGCGGCCCGTTTCGGTCAATCTCTCTTGACCAACGCGCCAGCGGGCGCCCAGGTCACGCACTGGGGGCGTGTCGGCATATGCGAGAGGCGCGCGTGTGTGCGTACGCCCCCCGATACCGCAGGTGGGCCGGGGTGTCCGTCCCCTAGACTGGTGCGCTGCTGACAGCCGAGATAGCGAGGTAGGACCCAGTGAAGCTGGTCTTCGCAGGCACCCCCGAGGTCGCCGTACCCGCCCTGGACGCCCTGATCGCCTCCGGGCGCCACGAGGTCGCCGCCGTCGTCACCCGGCCCGACGCCCCCGCGGGGCGCGGCCGCCGGCTGGTCGCCAGCCCCGTCGCCGAGCGCGCGGAGGAGGCCGGGATCGAGGTCCTCAAGCCCGTCCGGCCCCGCGACCCGGAGTTCCAGGCCCGGCTGCGGGAGATCGCCCCGGACTGCTGCCCCGTCGTCGCGTACGGGGCGCTGATCCCCAAGAGCGCGCTGGACATCCCCCGCCACGGATGGGTCAACCTGCACTTCTCGCTGCTGCCGTCCTGGCGCGGCGCGGCCCCCGTGCAGCACTCGATCATGGCGGGCGACCAGGTCACCGGCGCCTCCACCTTCCGCATCGAGGAGGGCCTCGACACCGGCCCGGTCTTCGGGGTCCTCACCGAGGAGATCCGCCCGAGCGACACCAGCGGCGACCTGCTGACCCGCCTCGCCTTCGCCGGGTCCGGACTGCTGTCCGCGACCATGGACGGGATCGAGGACGGCAGCCTGCGCGCCATGGAGCAGCCCGCCGACGGGGTCTCCCTCGCGCCGAAGATCACAGTCGAGGACGCCCGCGTCGACTGGAACGCCCCCGCGCTGCGCGCCGACCGCGTGGTGCGCGGCTGCACCCCGGCCCCGGGCGCCTGGACCGTCTTCCGCGGCGAGCGCCTCAAGCTGATCTCCGTCGGGCTGGTCCCCGACCGCACGGACCTCGCCCCGGGCGTGCTGGCCCCGGCCAAGAACAACGTGTACGTCGGCACCGGCTCGCACGCCGTCGAGCTGCTCTGGGTGCAGCCGCAGGGCAAGAAGCCGATGAAGGGCGCCGACTGGGCCCGCGGGGTGCGCATCGCTCCCGGCGAGCGCCTGGGCGCCGCCGACGTAGGCTGATCCCGAGCCGCCCGAACGCAACCGCACCTCGTATCTCCGGAGCACCTTTCACGTGAGCGAACAGCCCCGTCGTCGTCCCGCCCCCAAGACCGGCGCCGGCAAGCAGGCCAAGCCCTACCGCCGGCCGCAGAAGGACCCCGTCCGGATGCTGGCCTTCGAGGCGCTGCGGGCGGTGGACGAGCGCGACGCGTACGCGAACCTCGTCCTGCCCCCGCTGCTGAAGAAGGCCCGGCAGGACGAGAGGTTCCAGGCGCGGGACGCGGCCCTGGCGACCGAGCTGGTCTACGGGACGCTGCGCCGGCAGGGCACGTACGACGCGGTGATCGCCGCCTGCGTGGACCGGCCGCTGCGCGAGGTGGACCCGCCGGTCCTGGACGTGCTCTCGCTCGGCGCGCACCAGCTCCTGGGCACCCGTATCCCCACCCACGCGGCGGTCTCCGCCAGCGTGGAGCTGGCGCGCGTGGTGCTCGGCGACGGGCGGGCGAAGTTCGTCAACGCCGTGCTGCGCAAGATCGCCGCGCACGACCTGGACGGCTGGCTGGAGCGGGTCGCGCCGCCGTACGAGGAGGACGCCGAGGAGCACCTGGCGGTCTACCACTCGCACCCCCGCTGGGTGGTCAGCGCCCTGTGGGACGCGCTGGGCGGCGGCCGGGCCGGCATCGAGGACCTGCTGGAGGCCGACAACGAGCGGCCCGAGGTGACGCTGGTGGCCCGTCCGGGCCGGTCCACGCCCCAGGAGCTGGTCGAGGCGCTCGGCGAGGAGTCGGCGCTGCCGGGGCGCTGGTCCCCGTACGCCGTCCGGATGGCCGAGGGCGGCGAGCCGGGCGCGCTGGAGGCGGTCCGCGAGGGGCGCGCCGGTGTGCAGGACGAGGGCAGCCAGCTGGTGGCCATGGCTCTGGCGGCGGTGCCGGTCGAGGGCCGCGACGAGCGGTGGCTGGACGGCTGCGCGGGCCCCGGCGGCAAGGCGGCGCTGCTGGGCGCGCTGGCCGCGGAGCGCGGGGCCTTCCTGCTGGCCTCCGAGAAGCAGCCGCACCGGGCGCGCCTGGTGGAGAAGGCGCTGGCCGGGAACCCGGGCCCGTACCAGGTCATCGCGGCCGACGGCACCCGCCCGGCGTGGCTGCCGGGCTCCTTCGACCGGGTCCTGATGGACGTCCCCTGTTCGGGCCTGGGGGCGCTGCGGCGCCGTCCGGAGGCCCGCTGGCGGCGTCGCCCGGAGGACCTGGAGGGCTTCGCGCCGCTCCAGCGGGCGCTGCTGCGCGAGGCGCTGTCCGCCGTCCGCGTGGGCGGGATCGTGGGGTACGCGACCTGCTCCCCGCACCTGGCGGAGACCCGGGTGGTCGTCGAGGACGTGCTCCGGGGCCGGGGCGCGGGCAACGCCCCGGTGGCGGCCGAACTGGTCGACGCCCGCCCGTACATGGAGGGCGTGCCGGCGCTGGGCGACGGCCCGGACGTCCAGCTGTGGCCGCACCTGCACGGTACGGACGCCATGTACCTGGCCCTGCTGCGCCGCACCGCGTAGGGCGGTCCCGGCGCCGCACCCTCAGTGCGGCGCCGCGCGGCGGCTGCGGACCGGCGAGAGCAGGGTCGGCAGGAACGAGAGCGCCATGACGGCCGCGCCGGCCCAGAGGGCCCCGCGCAGGCCGACGGCTTCGGCGAGCAGGCCCGAGGCGGCGGAACCCAGGGCGATGGCACCGGTCAGCATGAACCGGAAGGTGGCGTTCATGCGGCCGAGGAGCGGGTCCGGGGTCAGGTGCTGGCGCAGGCTGACGCCGAGGACGTTGCCGGAGCCGACGGTCACCGTGGACACCAGCCAGCCCGCCCCGGCCGCCCACAGCCAGGGCCCGCGGTCCGCCATCGGGACCAGCAGGGCCGCCGGGACCAGGCTCAGGGTCAGGGCGCGGCCGTAGCCGGCCCGTGCCGCGAAGGGCCGGGCCAGCCGGGCTCCGAGCAGCAGCCCCACCCCGCCGGCGGCCCAGAACAGGCCGAGCGCCGCGGCGGACAGGCCCAGCTCGCCGACGAAGAGCACCGGCAGCATGGCGTTGATCACGCCACCGCCCAGGTTGATCAGACTCGCGGTCAGCACGAGCGCACGCAGCTCCGGGTGGCCCAGTACGTGCCCGAGCCCCTCCGAGACCTGGCTGCGCAGCCGGGTCCGCCCGGTGGCGGGCGGTTTCGGGACCGGCCGGACGCCCAGCATCCGCAGGGCCGAGCAGAGGTGGGCGAGGGCGGCGCAGGCGAGGGCGACGGGGGCCGTCAGGAAGGCGATCAGGGCCCCGCCGACGCCCCGCCCGGCGATGTTCGCGACGGCCATCAGGGTCGTCATGGCGGCGTTCGCCCGGACCAGGCCGTCCCGGCCGACGAGCCGGGGCAGCACGCTCTGGGAGCCGACCTCGCCGAACACGGTGGCGCAGCCGGTCAGGAGGACGACGGCGTACAGCTGGGTCAGGGTGAGCAGGTCCAGCCACCGGGCGAGCGGCAGGGAGCCGACGAGGGCGGCCCGGGAGAGGTCGGCGGCGATCAGGACCCGGCGGGTGCGCATGCGGTCCACCCAGGCGCCCGCCGGGAGGCCGATGAGCAGGAAGGCGGCGGTGGACAGGGCCGCGAGGCTGCCGACCTGGGCGGGGCTCGCGTCGAGTGCGGTCAGGGCGAGCAGCGGGACGGCGATGTAGCCGGTGTTGGCGGCGAACTGGCTCAGGGTCGCGGCGCCGAACAGGGCGCGGAAGTCGGGGTTGCGCCAGGGGCCGGGGCCGGGCACTGGAGCGGCGTGGGGACCGGTGGGGGCGGCGGTTGTCATGTACGTAACGGTGTTCACACCTCACCGCGAAGGGCAAGCGAGTATCCGCGCCAAGATCAGTTAAGCTCTGCTACGAGGATCCCGGGTTCCGGGGCCGTGGCCGGAAGTGCCCGCAGGCATGGCAGGCTTGGGGCATGGCCGTTCAGATCAATCCCAGCATCCTGTCCGCCGACTTCGCCCGTCTCGCCGAGGAGGCGAAGGCCGTCGAGGGGGCCGACTGGCTGCACGTCGACGTCATGGACAACCACTTCGTCCCGAACCTCACCCTCGGCGTGCCGGTCGTGGAGTCCCTCAGCCGGGCCACGGACACCCCGCTGGACCTGCACCTGATGATCGAGGACCCGGACCGCTGGGCTCCGCAGTACGTGGAGGCCGGGGCCGGATCGGTCACCTTCCACGCCGAGGCCGCGGCGGCGCCGGTGCGCCTCGCGCGGGAGATCCGGGCCAAGGGCGCCCGGGCGGCCATGGCCCTCAAGCCCGGAACCCCGATCGAGCAGTACGAGGACATCCTCCCCGAGCTCGACATGGTGCTGATCATGACGGTCGAGCCCGGCTTCGGCGGCCAGTCCTTCCTGGACATCATGCTGCCCAAGGTCCGCCGGACCCGGGAGCTGATCGCCAAGCACGGGCTGGACCTCTGGCTCCAGGTCGACGGCGGGGTCTCGGCCACGACGATCGAGCGGGTGGCGGAGGCCGGCGCCGACGTCTTCGTGGCCGGCAGCGCGGTCTACGGGGCGGTCGATCCGGCCGCCGCGGTCCGCACGCTGCGCGACCAGGCGGGTGCGGCGATCGCCGCCGCGCCCTGGGCCTGCGACCACTGAAGCGGGCGCCAGGGGACGGCTCGGTGAACGGAAGCCGTCCAGGCTGATCAATGGCCGTTGGATCTGACAGGATGAACGGCGAGTCGAGAGTGTGAACACGACAGTGTGAACAGCAGTGAGGAGAGCGCGGTGTCTGCAATGTCGGCGGGACGGTCAGCCCTGCGGATGGGACCCGCGGAGCTGGTGCAGGCGGCGGCCATGGCGCGCCGCTTCTACCTGGAGGGCAAGTCCAAGATCCAGATCGCCGAGGAGTTCGGCGTGAGCCGCTTCAAGGTGGCCCGGGTCCTGGAGACCGCCCTCGAACGGGACCTCGTCCGCATCGAGATCCGGGTGCCGGCGGAACTGGACGCGGAGCGCTCCGACGCGCTCCGCGCCCGGTACGGGCTGCGGCACGCCGTCGTGGTGGAGTCGCCGGCCGACGCCAGCGAGGACGCCCCGGACCCGGAGAACCTCGGAGCGGTCGCGGCCGACCTGCTCGGCGAACTGGTCAACGAGGGTGACGTGCTCGGGCTGGCCTGGGGGCGGTCGACCATCCACATGGCCGCCTCCCTGCACCGGCTGCCCCCGTGCACCGTCGTCCAGCTGACCGGCGTGTACGACGCGGGGACCGCCGAGCGCGGCTCCGTGGAGGCCGTACGCCGGGCCGCGCAGGTCTCCGGCGGTGACGCGCACCCCATCTACGCGCCGATGCTGCTCCCGGACCCGGCGACGGCGGCCGCGCTGCGCAGCCAGACCGGCATCGCGCGGGCCTTCGAGTACTTCGACAAGGTCACCGTCGCCGCCGTGTCCATCGGCTCCTGGGAGCCGGGGATCTCGACCGTCCACGACATGCTGACCGACGAGGAGCGGGCGCACTACGCCTCGCTCGGCGTCGCGGCGGAGATGTCCGCCCACCTCTTCGACAAGGAGGGCCGCCGCGTCGGGCGGGACCTGGGCGAGCGCTGCATCACCGTCGAGGCCGACCGGCTGCGCCGGATCCCCGAGGTCGTGGCGATCGCGGGCGGGCTGCGCAAGGCCTCGGCGATCGGCGCGGTGCTCCGCTCCGGGCTGGTGACCAGCCTGGTGACGGACACGGCGGTGGCCGACTACCTGCTGACCGAGTCCGAGCCCGGACTGCGGCCGGCGCTGGACCGGGCCGACCCGGACGACTGACCGGTCCCGGCCCGCGCTCCGGGCCCCGTGGAGGCTCCCCGGCGGCGCACGTGACGAATGGTGCTGCAATCGAGACCGGGGAGTCGGCCCCGGGGCGGCCCCGCGGGCGCATACTGACGGCAATGACCAAATCAGCAGGACCTCGCCGCCATTTGCCGTCCAGCCCGTTCAGGGCGCCCGTGGAGCCGCCGGTCAGGCGGTTCGACGTCGGCGACCGCGTCAGCCATGACCAGCACGGCCTCGGCCGGGTCATCGGTGTCGAGGAGGAGGCCGTCCTCGTCGACTTCGGTTCCGTACAGAGACGTGTTCTGAGCCCCTACGCCAAGATGTCCGTCCTCTGACCGCGCCGGGCGATTCGCTACCGAATCGGATATTTGGCACGATCGGGGCATGATCCTCAGGAACGTGCCCCGGTCGTTGTCACGCGTGCTCGGGGCCCTGTTCCTGTGCGCCGCGCTGACCGCCGCCCTGGCGGGCTGCGGCGGCGGGTCCGCCCCGGCGCGGCCGTCATCCGCCGCGAGCACCGCAGCCCCCGCTCCCGCGTGGGCGAAGGGCATGCCCACGGTACGGGCCGACGCGCTGCCCCCGCAGGCGCGCGAGGTGCTCGCCCTGATCGACAAGGGCGGCCCCTACCCGTACCGGCAGGACGGCACCGTCTTCGGGAACTTCGAGAAGGTCCTGCCGAAGCAGAAGCGCGGCTACTACCACGAGTTCACCGTGCGGACGCCGGGCGAGCGCGACCGCGGCGCCCGGCGGATCGTGACGGGCGGGGGCGGGGAGTTCTACTACACGGACGACCACTACGAGACGTTCAAGGCGGTTCTCCGATGACCCTCGAACCAGAGCCGCTCGCCCCCGCACTGGCCGCCGCCGAGGAGGCCGGCTGGGGCGTCGTACGGCTGGACCTGGACGGCGTACGGAGCAAGGCGGCGCTGATGCGGCGCTGCGCGCGGGCCCTCGCGGCGCCCGAGTGGTTCGGCGGGAACTGGGACGCGCTGGCCGACCTGCTGGCGGACCTGTCCTGGCTGCCCGAGGCCCCCGGGCGGCTGCTGGCGCTGACCTCCTGGCGCGGCTACGCGGCGGAGCGGCCGGAGGACTGGGACACCCTGACGGAGGTCCTGGAGGGGGCCGCCGACTTCTGGCGGGAACAGCGGGAGCGCGACGGGGCGCCCCCGCTGACGGTGGTGCTGTCCCGCTAGCCCCGCCCGCAGCCCTGCCCGGAGCCCGGCCTAGCCCTTGCCCGGCCGGAACAGCTGGTCCTCCACCGCGCGGAGGTCCTTGTTCCAGTACGTCACCTTGGCGTCGCGTCCGGCGTTCAGGTCCCCGGTGCGGCCGGACAGGCCCTGTTCGAGCCACGCCGAGTCCTTGTTGCTGCCGGGCGCGCGGTCCTGGTAGCCCATGGACAGCGCCGTGACGGCGACCGTCTGCTCGCCCCCGCGGAACAGGTACACGCCCGCGTACGCCTTCTCCTTCGGCTGGAGGGTGGCGACCGCCCGCGGCGCGGAGCCCAGCGGGGGGAGCGGGCCCGCGACCACCGTGCCGAAGCCGACGTACGGGTAGTGGTAGAGGGTGCAGGGCGTGCCGCTGATGTTGGTGGCGGTGATCAGGAGGTTCTGGCCCGAGTCCTGCCGCCACAGCGACGGGGTGATCGACAGGTCGTCGTGGCTGCAGGCCCTGGTGGCCGGCTTCGCGCCGGTGGTGGGGGCCGCCGAGCCGCTCGGCGAGGGGCTCGCCCCGCCGCCCGGGGAGGTGCTCGCGGAGGCGGACGGACTCGTGCCCGGGGTGGCGCTCGTACCGGGGGAGGAAGGGGCGGACGGGGAGGCGGAGGCGGTGGGGTTCCTGCCGTCGTCCTTGCCGGAGTCGCAGGCGGTGGAGGTGAGGAGCGCGGCGACGGCCGCCGCTCCCAGGGCGTAGGTCTGCCATCTGTTGCGGGCGGTGCTCATGGTGGGCCCCCGTGTGCTTCGCATGGGTCGGGAGGTGGTGCGACCTCCCGGTTATGCCCCCGCGGAACACCCGCAGCCCCGCTCCTGGCGCACTGTTGCCGACCCATGACGGGACGTCACCGTTCCGCCCAAATGGGCGTGGCGCGTCCGGTCGGGGGGCCGGCCCGGACCGGCCCCCGACCGGGTGTCACTCCGCCTCCGCCGCCTGCGGCTGCCAGGGCGGGGTCTGGCCCCAGGACCAGACCGGGATCTTCGCCGCGTCCACCGGCGGCGGGTTGGGGCCCGAGTAGATCAGCGCCATCCGGGTGCCCCACTCGATGTAGTAGACGAACACCGCCCGGAACTCCGGGTCCGTCGGCAGGCCCACCTCGTCGGCCGTGTCCAGCAGCAGGTCCACCCAGCGGCGGCGCTGCCGCTCGGTGATGCCGCGCCCCAGGTGCTTGGTGGCCATGTGCTGGTGGCCGCCGTGGTGCGCCGAGTAGCCGGCCGGGCCGCCGAAGACCTCCGCCAGCCAGACCGCGACGTGCCGGGGGTGTTCCGAGTCCATGCCCTCGAAGACGGGGGCCAGGATCTCGTCGCGCAGCGCATGGGCGTAGAAGGCGTCGGTGAGCCTCTCCAGGGCCTCGGCCCCGCCCATCCACTCGTAGATCGTGGGAGTCGTGCTCATGACTGTCCGGCGGCCTTTCCCGGACCCGCCACGCCGGTGACGGAGTAGTGCTGCATCTCCTCGATGTTCGTCACGTACGGGCGGATCGCGCTGAAGAACGCCGGGAAGTGCTCACCCTTGCGGAAGCCGTTCAGGTGGTCGTTGACCGACGTCCAGCGGATGCGGAGGATGTACCGCTCGGTGTCGTCCGTGTTGTGGGCCAGCTCGTAGTCGATGCACTCGGGCGACGCGGCCAGGGCCTCGGCGGCCCTCGCGTACGCCTCCTCGAACGCCTTCTGGTCCTGCGAGGCGATCCGGTAGCGGATGTACTCGACGGTGGTGGTCATGGGTTGCGTGCCTCTCCCTGGGGTCAGGTCGTCCCGGCTACCTTTCCGGGATCATGCGTACCCGGACAGGTTTTCCGTCACTCGGACCCAGACTTCTGGAGGTCCGGGCCCTGGGCGCGCACCTGCCGCACCTTGTCGAGGGAGTCCCGCAGCTCGGTGAGCCAGGCGTCGGCGTTCTCGCCGACCAGGCGCACGCACCACGCCAGGGCGTCCGCCCGGCTGCGCGCCACGCCGCCGGCGACCAGGGTGTCGAGCACCTGGCGCTCGGACTGGCGCAGCCGGGTCATGACGGGGACGGCGAGGTGGGTGAAGAGGACCGTCTCCTCACCCGACCGCACGCCCCAGGCGACCTTGCGGCGGTAGAGCTCCTCCGCCTCGCGGGCCACCTCCATCCGCTGCTCGCGGGTGCGCTCGCGGAACTCCTTGACCGACTCGGACGCCGGGACCTTGCCGACGACCGTGATCTCCTCCCGGTCGACGGTGACCGAGACGAGTGACTCGTAGACGTCCACCGGCAGGCGCTCGGCGAACCACGCGCGGAGCTTTTCGCTCTGTTCGGCTGTAATCATGTAATCAACGTTGCATCCGCTCTCCCCGTGATCGCAAGGGTCCGGCCGTCCGCTCCGCGCCTGTTCGCTCTCAGCCCATCGACCGGTAGCGGTGGATCAGGGAGACCGCCATCGCGCCCTCGCCGACGCCCGAGGCCACCCGCTTGACCGAGTGGGCCCGCACGTCGCCCGCCGCGAAGACGCCGGGGACGCTGGTCTCCAGCGGGTAGGGGGCGCGCTCCAGGCTCCATTCCGCGGGGAGCTCGCCGCCGTTGGCGATCAGGTCGGAGCCCGTGAGGACGAAGCCGTACTCGTCCCGCTCGACCACCCCGGCCAGCCAGTCCGTGTGCGGGCGGGCGCCGATGAAGGTGAACATGAACCGCGCCGGGACCTCCCGGTCCTCGCCCGAGTCGGCGTCGTGCAGGGTGATCCGCTCCAGGTGCTCCCCGCCGTGCAGGGCGGTGACGGTGGTGCGGACCTTCACCTCGATGTTGGGCGTGCGGTCGATCTCGTCGATCAGGTAGCGGGACATGCTCGCGTCCAGGGAGGCCGCGCGCACCAGGATCGTCACTCGGGCCGCGTACTTGGCGAAGTGGACCGCCGCCTGCCCGGCCGAGTTGGCGCCGCCCACGATGAACACGTGCTGGGAGATGCAGGCCGAGCTCTCGGTGGTCGCCGCGCCGTAGTACAGGCCGGCGCCCTCGAAGCGGTCCGCTCCGGGGGCCTGGAGCCGGTTGTACGAGACCCCGGTCGCGAGCAGCACCGTCTCCGCGCTGATCTCCGTCCCGTCGGCCAGGGTCAGGATCTTCGCCGGGTCGTCGCGGGTCAGGGAGACCACCTCGACCGGGTGCAGGATCTCGGCGCCGAACCGGGAGGCCTGGATGGTGGCCCGGCGGGTCAGGTCCCCGCCGGAGAGGCCCGAGGGGAAGCCCAGGTAGTTCTCGATCAGGCTGGAGGTGCCGGCCTGGCCGCCCGGGGCGCGGGAGTCCAGCATCAGCGTGGACAGGCCCTCGGAGGCCGAGTACACCCCGGCGGCGAGCCCCGCCGGGCCGGCGCCGACGATGACGCACTCGTAGTGCGGGCGGGAGGCGGTGGTGGCCAGGCCCAGCCGCCGGGCGAGTTCCGCGTCCGTCGGGGCGGCCAGCACCGAGCCGTCCGGGAAGCGGACCAGCGGGAGCGCCGCGTCGGCCTGCGCGGCGGCGATCACCGTCAGCGCCTCGGGGTCCCGCTCGACGTTCAGGAAGCGGAACGGCTGCCCGTTGCGGGTGAAGAAGTCCCGGACGGCGTGGGTGCCGGGGGAGACCAGGTGGCCCGCGACGATGATCCCGTCGTAGGCCGGCCGGTAGGTGGCCAGCCAGTCGGAGAGCAGGTCGTCCAGCACCGGGAAGAGCCGCTCGTGCGGCGGGTCCCAGGGCTTGAGCAGGTAGTAGTCCAGCCGTACCCGGTTGATGGCGGTGATGGCCGCGTCCGTCTCCGCGTACGCCGTCAGCAGGACCCGGCGGGCGTCCGGGAAGCGGCTGACCGCCTCCAGCAGGAACTCCACCCCCGTGACGTCGGGCATCCGCTGGTCGACGAGGAACAGCGCGGGGTCGTGGCCGCGCTCGTCGAGCGAGTCCAGGATCTTCAGCGCGTCGGCGGCCGAGGAGGCGCCGAGCACCCGGTAGCGGTCGCCGTAGGCGCTGCGCAGGTCGCGGCGGACGGCCCGCAGGACCTGCGGGTCGTCGTCCACGGCCAGGATGACGGGCTTGCGGCTCTCGGCGCGCTCGGCGGCGCCCGCGGCGGCACCGGCCGCGGCGGTCGTCCTCGGCGCGGCGGCCGGCGTCGTGGCGGGGGCGGCGGCGCCCTCCGGGGCCGCGCTCACGCCGGGTCCAGCATCAGCTGGTCGGCGTAGCACCAGGCCCAGTCCTCGCCGGGCTCGTGCGAGGCCGCGATCGGATGGGTCGTCGCCCGGTAGTGCCGGGTGGCGTGGCGGTTCTTCGACGAGTCGCAGCACCCGACGTGTCCGCAGCTCAGGCACATCCGCAGGTGCACCCAGCCGTCACCCAGCCGCAGGCACTCCTCGCAGCCCTCCGCGGATGGCTTCACCGGACGTATCTGGTCGATGTGTGTGCACAACAAATCCGTCGTCATCGTCCCCGTCCCTCTCCTCGCGCACTCGTACGCCCCGTCGCGCCCGTCCATCACGGCGCGTCCAGACCATAAGTCGGTGACCCCCGAACGGTTCACCGATCCGGCCGAGGTCAGGAAGTCCGGCGGGTACTTCCTGACCTCGCCGGGCGACTACGTGAGGTGGTGCCACGACCTTGCCCGCTACCTCACGAAGTCGCATTCACGCACTTTGACGAGGGCCCCGGGCGCACGCAGTGTGGGGGACGCAAACGACAACAGGCGGCGCCTGGAGGAATCTGTGAGCAGAAAGATTCTGGTCATTGTCTCCGAACACGGCTACTGGTCCGAGGAACTGATCGGACCCGTTTCCAAGTTCGACGAGCGGGGCTACGAGATCGTATTCGCCACGCCGACCGGGAAGCGCGCGCACGCACTTCCGCCGAGTCTCGACGCGAACTACGTCGACCCCCCGCTGGGCCGCTCGGTGACCACCGAGGAGAACGCCCGGCTGGGCCGGGAGTTCGAGCAGTCGAACCGGCTCGACTCACCGCTCGACATCGAGGCGTGGGTCCCCGAACGCCCGTACACGAGCGACGAGGGGTACCTGCGCAAGCTGGAGCAGTACCACCGGGACCTGGACAAGATCGACGCCGACATCGCGGAGTACGACGCGATCCTCATCGTCGGCGGCAGCGGTCCGATCGCCGACCTCGCCAACAACGAGCGGGTGCACGCCCTGATCCTGGCCTTCGAGAAGGCCGGCAAGGTCGTCGCCGCCGAGTGCTACGGCGTCGCCTGCCTCGCCTTCGCCCGCGACTGGGGCGACCGCAAGAGCATCATCTGGGGCAAGCACGTCACCGGCCACTGCAAGGAGTACGACTACAAGGACGGCACCGGATTCCTCGGCACCGACTTCAACATGGGCCCGCCCCCGTATCCGCTGGAGTACATCCTGCGCGATGCGACCGGCCCGCAGGGCGCCTATCACGGGAATTTCGGCCACCCGCTCTCGGTGATAGTCGACTATCCCTTCGTGACCGGCCGGTCCACCCCCGACTCGTACCTCACGGGGCAGAAGATCGTGGAAGTCCTGGAGGACGGCCTCACCCGTTACGGGTGGTAGCGGAAATAGGGGGAGTCCGATGAATACCGAAGCCACTCCCGGACGGGAAAGGCTCATCGAACAGTTCAAGGCCGACGGTCTGAACGTCATGTTCGGAAATCCGGGAACGGTGGAACAGGGATTCCTCGACGCGGTGGACGCGGCGGCGGACTTCCAGTACGTCCTCGCCCTCCAGGAGACCGTGGCCGCGGGCATCGCCGACGGCTATGCCCGCGCCACCGGCGGCGCGGCCCTGCTCCAGCTGCACTCCGGCGTGGGGCTGGGCAACGGCATCGGCATGCTCTACCAGTCGCTGCGCGGCCACACCCCGCTCGTGGTGGTCGCCGGCGACGCCGGGGTGCGCTACGACGCCATGGACGCGCAGATGGCCAGCGACCTGGTCGCCATGGCCAAACCCGTCACCAAGTACGCGACCCGGGTCACCGACCCCCGGTCCGTGCTCCGCACGATCCGGCGGGCCGTCAAGATCGCCCTGACCCCGCCGCGCGGCCCCGTGTTCGTGGCCCTGCCGATGGACGTGCTGGACGAGCCCAACTCCGAGCCCGTCCTGCCCGCCACGGTGCCGCTCACCGACGTGGCGCCCTCCCCGGCCTCCGTCGGACGGGCGGCCGAGCTGCTCGCCGGCGCCGAGCACCCGGTGGTCCTCGTCGGGGACGGGGTCGCGCTCTCCGGGGCGCAGGCCGAACTCGCCGCCGTCGCCGAGCTGCTGGGCGCCGACGTGTACGAGGTCGACTCGTCCGAGGTGAACATCGCCGCCTCGCACCCGCTGCGCCGCGGCCAGACCGGCCACATGTTCGGCCCGCACAGCAAGGAACTGGTCGGGCGGGCGGACGGGGTGCTGATCGTCGGCACCTACGTCTTCCCCGAGGTGTTCCCCGAACTGGAGAACCCCTTCCGGCCCGGCGCCAAGGTCGTGCACATCGACCTCAACGCCTACGAGATCGCCAAGAACCACCCCGTGGACCTGGGCCTGGCCGCCGACCCGCGGCACGCGCTGCGCGCGCTGGCCGGCGTACTGGAACAGCGGCTGACCCCGGCCCGGCGGGCGGCGGCGGCCGCACGGCTGGAGGTGCGGACCCGCGAGCGGGCCCGGGCCGCCCTGGAGCGGACGGACGACGACACGCCGATGGCCGTCTTCCTGCGGACGCTCGCCGAACGCACCGGCGGGGACCTGATCGTCTTCGACGAGGCGCTCACCACCTCCCCGCTGGTCACCCGGTACCTGCCGCCCGAACGCCCCGGCGACTACCACCTCACCCGCGGCGGCTCGCTCGGCGTCGGCTTCCCGGGGGCGGTCGGCGCCAAGCTCGCCCACCCGGACCGGCTCGTCGTCGGCTTCGCGGGCGACGGCGGGTCCATGTACACCTACCAGGCGCTGTGGACGGCGGTCCGGCACGGCATCGCCGCCAAGTTCGTGGTCTGCAACAACCGCAAGTACCGGCTGCTCGACGACAACATCGCCCAGTACTGGCGGGAGCGGGACATCGCGGAGCACCCCTTCCCGGGCTCCTTCGACCTCTCCCGCCCCGAGATCGACTTCGCCGGGCTGGCCCGGGCACTGGGCGCCGAGGGGACCCGGGTGGAGAAGCCCGACGAGGCCGCGGCCGCCGTCACCCGGATGCTGGCCCACCCCGGCCCGTACCTGGTCGACGTCCAGGTCTGAGCAGTGCCCGCACCCGGCCCGGCCGGGGCACACCACGCGACACACCGACGGACAGGAGGAGACCGCATGCCCGCCGAGCGGCTGACCGAGGACGCCATCCGCGCCTTCGCCGAGAACTGGTACGTGGCCCTGGACCGGCACCTCCCGCTGGAGCAGGTCCTCGCCCTCATCACCGAGGACCTGGAGTTCAAGGTCCCCGAGGACACCTTCCTCGGGCACCAGGGCTTCGGCCGCTGGTACGACGCCGTCACCCACCGGTTCTTCGACGAGGTGCACACGGTCACCAAGGTGGAGCCGGTCATCGAGGGCGACCGCGCCGTCGTCCGGGTCCTCGTCAACTGGCAGGCCAAGATCTGGGACCCGCCGGCCGCCCGCAGCCAGTGGCTCGGCTTCGATGCCGACCAGACCT
This sequence comes from Streptomyces sp. NPDC044002, assembly GCF_056434525.1. Lineage (NCBI taxonomy): Bacteria > Bacillati > Actinomycetota > Actinomycetes > Kitasatosporales > Streptomycetaceae > Streptomyces > Streptomyces sp. NPDC044002. The sequence continues at coordinate 45,008 of NZ_JBWKEZ010000021.1, read as the reverse complement.
GGACGCTCGTGGCCGGTGACGACGGCCCGCTGATCAAGCAGTACACCGTCAACGAACTGGCGCCGATGCCCGGTTCGGGCTCGCTCTGAGGGGGCGGCGGCGATGACCGGAGTGACACGCGAGCGGGTCGAGGCCGCCTACCGGGCGCTGGGCTCCGGCGACCGCGCCCGGATCCTCGACTACTACGCCGAGGACCTGCGCTGGCTGGTGCCGGGCAACCACCCGCTCGCCGGCTGGTACGAGGGCCTGGACGCCTTCCTGGAGCTGATGGGCCGGACCCACAAGCTCACCGGCGGCACCTTCCGGATGGACCTGGAGGCGGTCCTCGTCGGGGAGGACTGCAGCGCCGACGTGTGCCGCAACACCGCCCTGCGCGACGGCGCCGACCCGGCGGCCGGCTCCCCGTACGAGCGGATGGACTACCAGGTCTTCCACTTCATGCGGTGGCGGGACGGCCGGATCACCGAGGGCCGCGACGGGCTCTTCGGGGACACGGCGGCCGCCTTCAGCCAGTTCTGGGCACCGTTCGCGCCGGACGGGACCCGCAGGGACCGATAGACCGACAGGGGGATGAGAGACGCGATGGACGCCCGAGAGATCCTGACCAAGTACTACCAGTACGCCAACGCGGGGGACTGGGACCGCTGGTGCGACCTGTTCGCCGACGACCAGGTCATGGACGAGCAGCTGGCCGGACACATCGAGGGCCTGGAGACCCTGCGCTCGATGATGAAGGGCATGGGGACCATGTACCGGGTCTTCCGCAACGAGCCCGTGCACTTCCTGGTCGACGGGACCAAGGCCGCGGCCGTCTCCCACCTCAGCGCCGTCAGCGCCTCCGGCGAGGCCATCGAGGCCGAGGTGATGAACTACTTCGAGATCGTGGACGGACGGATCGCCTACATGGCGAACTACCACGACACCGCCCCCTTCCAGGTGCTGAGCCAGGACTGAGGGGACCGGACTCGTGGCCACGCAGCAGTACGACTACGTGATCGTCGGCTCCGGCACCGCCGGCAGCGTCCTCGCGAACCGCCTCTCCGAGGACCCGGACGTATCCGTCCTGGTCCTGGAGGCCGGCGGCCCGCGCATCCCGCCCGAGGTGGACGACCCGTCCTCCTGGTACAAGCTGCTCGGCGGGCCCGTCGACTGGGGCTACACCAGCGTCCCGCAGCCCGGCCTCGGCGGCCGCCGTACGTACGAACCGCGCGGCAAGGCCCCCGGCGGCAGCAGCAACCTCTACATCATGATGCACATCCGGGGCCACGCCTCGGACTTCGACAACTGGGCCTACCAGGGCGCGGCCGGCTGGGCGTACGAGGACGTACTGCCCTACTTCGCCCTGCTGGAGGGCCAGGAGGACGCCACCGCCGCCACCACCGGCACGACCGGCCCGCAGCGGATCACCAACGCCGGACGGCACGGCCCCAACCCGGTCTCCCGCGCCTTCATCGACGCCGCCGTCGAGCTGGGCCACCAGGAGATCGCCGACTTCAACACCGACGGCCCCCGGCGCGGCCTCTTCGGCACCGGCTGGCACCACATCGACGTCGCCGACGGCCGCCGCCAGGGCACCCTGGCCGCCTACCTGGAGCCGGCGCTCGTCCGCCCCAACCTGACCCTGCGCACCAGCGCCCAGTCCACCCGGCTGCTCTTCGAGGGCGACACCTGCACGGGCGTCGAGTACGTCCAGCTCGCGCCGCCCGCCGACGTCCCGGGCCGCACCGTCCGCGACGGCCACAGCACCGCCGCGGCCCCCGGCCTCCACACCGTACGGGCCCGGCGCGAGGTGATCGTGGCGGCCGGGGCCATCGAGTCCCCGAAGCTGCTGCTGCTCTCCGGCATCGGCCACCCCGAGCGGCTGCGCGAGCACGCCATCGCCGTCACCGCGGCCGTCCCCGGGGTCGGGGAGAACTTCCACAACCACGTCCTGACCGGGCTGATGGCCGAGGTCACCCAGGAACTCCCGCCCCCCGCGCAGAACCTGTCGGAGAGCGCCCTGTTCCTGTCCTCCCGGCCCGGACTGCCCGCCCCGGACCTCCAGATCGCCTTCGTCCACGTCCCGTTCGACGTGATCGTCGGCAAGGACCACCCGAACACCGTCTCCATCCTGCCCGGCGTCGTCCGCCCCGTCTCGCGCGGCTGGATCAGGCTCGCGAGCGCCGACCCGCTGGCCCACCCGCTCATCCACCCGAACTACCTGGGCGACCGGTGGGACCTGGAGCGGATGGTGCAGGGCGTCAAACTCGCCCGGGAGCTCTTCGCGACCTCCGCGTTCTCGCCCTGGTACAAGCAGGAGCTCCAGCCCGGCCCGGGTTCCGTCTCCGACGAGGAGCTGCGGACCTTCGTCCGGCAGAAGTCCGAGAGCTACCACCACCAGGCCGGCTCCTGCCGCATGGGAATCGACGACCTCGCGGTCGTCGACCCCGAGCTCCGGGTGCACGGCGTACGGAACCTGCGCGTCGTCGACGCGAGCGTGATGCCCGCCGTCCCGTCGGGCAACTGCCACACCGCCATCGCGATGATCGCCGAGCGCGCGGCGGACTTCCTGAGGGGGATCTCCCGTGCCTGACGTGGTCCTGCGCGAGGGGGCGCTGACCGGGACCAGGATCGCGGTCCTGGTCGAGAGCGACTTCTACGAACCGGAGATCTTCTACTACCAGCGCCGCTTCGCCGAGGAAGGGGCCGAGGTCGACTTCCTGACCCGGCTGTGGGGCAACGACTCCATCACCTTCACCGGGCACGAGTACCGGGCGCCCTTCACCGCGGCCAAGTCCCTGGAGGGGCTGGACGACGAGGAGCTGCGCCGCTACGCCGCGCTGATCGTGCCCTCGGGCATGGTCGCCGACCGGCTGCGCTACACCGAGGACGTGGACGTCCTCGCCCCGGCGACCGAGTTCCTGCGCCGGGCCTTCGAGGAGCCGACCGTGCTCAAGGGGATCATCTGCCACGGCATGTGGCTGGCCTCCTCGATCCCGGCCAAGGTGCGCGGCCGCAAGGTCGTCTGCCACAACAACCTCATCGGGGACGTCCGCAACATGGGCGCCCAGTACGTCGACGAGGACGTGGTGGTCGACGGCGACCTCGTCACCGGCCGCACCGGCGCCCACCACCACCTCTTCGCCCGCCGGATCATCGAACTGCTCGCCGCGGGCCGCGGCCGGGGGAGCACCTGATGGGGGCGATGGCCTGGTCCCACGTCGGCCTCAACTGCGCCGACCAGAAGACCACCGAGGAGTTCTACACCCGGTACTTCGGCTTCACCCGGGCCCGGGTCGTCGACCTCGGGGAGTCCCGGATCGTGTTCCTGCGCAAGGGGGACGCGTACCTGGAGCTCTTCGCGGCGGCGGCCGAGCCGGCCCGGCCCGCGCACGAAGACGGCCCGCCGGCCCCGGGCCGGATACGCCACCTGGCCTTCCAGACCGACAGCGTCGACGCCTTCCTCGCGGAACTCGGCGACGCGGCCGAGGTGACGCTGGGCCCGCTCGACTTCGACGACTTCATCTGCGGCTGGCGGACCGTCTGGGTGCGCGACCCCGACGGGGTGATCGTCGAGGTCAGCCAGGGGTACGAGGACGACCGCTCACACGACAAGGACGGTGCATGACATGGCGGGCTCGCTGACCTTCTCCTTCTCCGACACGATCGCGGGCTACGTCGTCCGCTTCGACTCCTCCTCCCGGCTGCTGCGGCTGAAGACCACCGACGACCGCGAGTTCGAGGTCTCCCTCGCCTCCGGCCCCAGCGCCGAGCTGGTGCGCAACCTCGACGAGCCGTACGTCGACGCCTCCGGGCACGTCGACGAGATGCTCTCCCCGGGCCGGTTCCTCTTCGTCTACGGCGTCCACTACCCCGAGCAGGGCGGGCGCTTCGACGCCAAGCGGCTGGTGTTCCTGGGCCGCGGTGCCGAGGACTACCGCTTCGAGGAAGCCGGCTGGTGGATCCGGCAGATCGAGTCGCTGGCCGACTTCTACAAGCGCGCCCAGTTCGGCGACGGCCCGGTGGACTTCACCGAGTACCGCACCGAGATCCGCCTCGGCGGCGACAAGACCGCCAGCCACGTCCAGGAGACCGACACCATCTCCCGCCTGGTCTACGGCATGGCCTCGGCCTACCTGCTCACCGGCAAGGACGAGTACCTGGAGATCGCCGAGCGCGGCACCGAGTACCTGCGCAAGCACATGCGGGTCGTCGACAGCGAGGAGGACGTGGTCTTCTGGTACCACGGCATCAGCGTCGACGGCGACAGCGAGCGCAAGCTCTTCACCTCGGAGTTCTCCGACGACTACGACGCGATCCCGATGTACGAGCAGATCTACGCGCTGGCCGGCCCCATCCAGACCTACCGGGTCACCGGCGACGTCCGGATCAAGAACGACGCCGACGCCACCATCCGGCTCTTCGACAAGTTCTTCAAGGACGAGGAGCAGGGCGGCTACTACTCGCACATCGACCCGATCCTCTTCAGCGCCGACCACGAGTCCCTCGGCGAGAACGCCGAGCGCAAGAACTGGAACTCGGTCGGCGACCACGCGCCCGCGTACCTCATCAACCTGTACCTGGCGACCGGCGACCAGAAGTACGCCGACTTCCTGGAGTACACCTTCGACACCATCGCGGACCGGTTCCCGGACTACAAGAACAGCCCGTTCGTCCAGGAGCGCTTCTTCCGCGACTGGTCCCACGACACCGCGCACAGCTGGCAGCAGAACCGCGCGGTCGTCGGCCACAACCTGAAGATCGCCTGGAACCTGATGCGGATGAACTCGCTGAAGGCCAAGCCCGCCTACGAGCAGCTCGCCCGGAAGATCGGCGAGATCATGCCGGCCGTGGGCAGCGACCTCCAGCGCGGCGGCTGGTACGACGTCGTGGAACGCGTCAAGGAGGGCGACCAGGAGTCGTACCGGTTCGCCTGGCACGACCGCAAGGCCTGGTGGCAGCAGGAGCAGGCGATCCTCGCCTACCTCATCCTGAACGGCACGGTCGGCGGGGACGCGAGCCTGCGCGAGGCGCGCCAGGCCCAGGCCTTCTACAACACCTTCTTCCTCGACCACGACGAGGGAGCGGTGTACTTCAACGTGCTCGCCAGCGGTACGCCGTACCTGCTCGGCACGGAGCGGCTCAAGGGCAGCCACTCGATGTCCATGTACCACTCGGCGGAGCTCTGCTACCTGGCCGCCGTCTACAACAACCTTCTGATCAACGGCCGGGAGATGGACTTCCACTTCCAGCCCGACCCGACCGACCTGCCCGACCGGATCCTGCGCGTCTCGCCCGACCTGCTGCCCGCGGGCTCGGTGCGGATCGCGTCCGTGGAGATCGACGAGAAGCCCTACGAGGAGTTCGACGCCGAGGCGCTGACCGTCCACCTCCCCGACGTCCAGGGCCGGGTCAAGGTCAAGGTCCGGCTCCGGCCGGTGAACAAGCAGTAGTGCCCACGGGGGGCGCCCCAACAAGAGGGGAATGCAGGCCATGAGTCTGAACGTGAAGGAACGCCGGAACAAGACGGCCACCGTGCTGGTCGCCACCGGCGAGATCAACAGCGAGACCTCCGGCACCCTGCTGGAGGCCCTGCTGCCGCTGGTCCGCGAGGGCCGGCCGCTGCGCATCGACCTGACCGCCGTCACCTACGTCTCCAGCGCCGGGCTGCGCACGCTGCTCGTCGTCTACCGCGAGGCGCAGCACGCCGGGGTCGCGGTCACCCTGTACGGGGTGAGCGAGGAAGTCCGGTTCGTCATGTCGGCCACCGGGTTCCTCGACTTCTTCGAGACCGGCGAGGCGGCCGCCACCAGGGCCGGGGCCGCGCGATGAGCGAGGCCCGCTCCGAGCAGGTGCTGCGCGTGGACGCGTACCCGACCCACGAGGTGGGCGGGTACCGCGTCCGCGCGGGCAAGCCGTTCCCCTTCGGGGCCAACGTGGTCCCCGGCGGGGTCAGTTTCTCCGTCTTCTCCGACCAGGCGACCTCCATGTCGCTGGTCATCTACAAGCGCGGAGAGCCCGAGCCGATGGCCGAGCTGGAATTCCCCGAGGAGTTCCGCACCGGCAGCGTCTTCTCCATGACGGTCTTCGGCCTCGACCACGAGAACATCGAGTACGGGTACCGGGCCGACGGCCCCTACGACCCGGCCACCGGCCACCGCTTCGACGCCCGGCAGGTCCTCTCCGACCCGTACGCCCGGCTGATCGCCGGCCGCGACGTGTGGGGCGTGGAACCGGACCGCAGCCGCGGCTACCAGTACCGCTCGCGGGTCTGCCTCCAGGACTTCGACTGGGGCGACGACACCCCGCTGCGGATCCCCGCCGAGGACCTCGTCGTGTACGAGGCCCACGTGCGCGGCTTCACCCGGCACCCCTCCTCGCAGGTCACGGCCCCCGGCACGTTCGCGGGGCTGCGGGAGAAGATCCCGTACCTCAAGGAGCTCGGGATCAACTGCATCGAGCTGCTGCCCGTCTTCGAGTTCGACGAGAGCGACAACCCGCGCAGCAACCCCGAGACCGGCGAGAAGCTCTACGACTACTGGGGCTACAACACCGTCTCCTTCTTCGCGCCGAAGGCCGGCTACGCGGCCACCGGACGCTACGGGATGCAGGGCGACGAGTTCCGCACCCTGATCAAGGACCTGCACGCGGCCGGCATCGAGGTCATCCTCGACGTCGTCTTCAACCACACCGCCGAGGGCAACGAGCAGGGCCCCACCATCTCCTTCAAGGGCCTGGACAACGCCACGTACTACATGCTCACGCCCGAGGGGTACTACTTCAACTTCAGCGGCACCGGCAACACGGTCAACTGCAACCACCCCGTGGTCCGCAACTACGTCCTGGACTGCCTGCGCCACTGGGTCGCCGACTACCACATCGACGGCTTCCGCTTCGACCTCGCGGCCATCCTCGGCCGGGACCTGGACGGCACCCCGCTGCCCAACCCGCCGCTGCTGGAGATGCTCGCCTTCGACCCGGTGCTGCGGCACACCAAGCTCATCGCCGAGGCCTGGGACGCCGGCGGCCTCTACGAGGTCGGCAACTTCCCGGCGTACGGGCGCTGGGCCGAGTGGAACGGCAAGTACCGCGACACCGTCCGCCGCTTCCTCAAGGGCGACCCCGGGGTCACCGGCGAACTCGCCACCCGCGTCGCGGGATCGCCCGACCTGTACACGGGCCGGGGCACCTCGGCCTCCGTCAACTTCCTGACGGCGCACGACGGTTTCAGCCTGGCCGACCTGGTCTCGTACAACGACAAGCACAACGAGGCCAACGGCGAGGGCAACGGCGACGGCGCCAACGACAACAACAGCTGGAACTGCGGGGCGGAGGGACCCACCGACGATCCCGAGGTCAACGCGCTGCGGCTGCGGCAGATGAAGAACGCCCTCGCGATCCTGTTCACCAGCCAGGGCATCCCGATGCTGCTGTCCGGGGACGAGGTCGCGCGGACCCAGCAGGGCAACAACAACACGTACTGCCAGGACAACGAGCTGTCCTGGTTCGACTGGGACCAGGTCGACGAGAACGCCGAACTGCTCCGGTTCACCCGCCAGATGATCGCCTTCCGGGGACACCACCGCGAGCTGCGCTCCACCTCGCACCCCACCGGACGGCTCCGGGAGGGCCTCGGCCTGCCCGACATCAGCTGGCACGGGGAGCGGGCCTGGCAGCCCGACTGGTCGGCGGAGAGCCGGCTGCTGGCGGTGGCCCGCTGCGGCACCGGCGACCAGGACGTGGTGTACGTGGCCATGAACTCCCACTGGGAGGCGCACGACCTGGAACTGCCCGCCCTGCCCGGCGGCCGCAGCTGGCACCTCTTCGCCGACACCGGCGCCGAGGCACCGCACGACATCCGCACTCCCGGGGCGGAGCAGGAGCTCGACAACGCCGGCAAGTACCTGATCGGCCCGCGCTCGGTCGTGATCCTGGTCGGCCGCGCGACCGGCGCCGAACCCGGGGACGACTGACCCGCCCAGACCGAAGGAGACCTGACATGCCGCTTTCCGTGTCCCTGAGCATCGAGGGCGACACCACCGTGATCGAACTGACGGGCGAGCTGGACGCCAAGACCGCCCCCGACTTCCACCAGACGATCGAGAAGGCCGCCGGTCACGGCACCGGCACCGTCGAGATCCGGATGGCCGGGGTCGGCTACATGGCCAGCGCCGGCCTGCGCTCCCTGGTCTTCGCCCAGCAGAAGGTCGGCGGCGAGGTCACCATCAAGGTGACCGGCGCCATCGAGCCCGTCGCCCGGACCATCCGTACGGCGGGGCTCGACCGCAGCATCGTCCTCTCCGATGACTGAGTCGCCGACGACCGGTCAGGGCGCCCGGAACGGTGACTGAGATGGTGGAACTGGCGAGGAAGCCCGCCGTGCTGGACGTGCCCGCGACGATGGGGGCACTGGGCGACATCGCCGCGTTCGTCCTGCGGCTGGCCGGCCGGGCGGGCCTCGGCAAGGGGGCCACGTACCGGATCCGGCTGGCCGTGGACGAGCTGGCCACCAACATCGTGATGCACGGGTACCGGGGCGGCTGCGGACGGATCACCGTCCGCGGCCGCTCCGGTCCCGACGGGGTGCGGATCGTCATCGAGGACACCGCCCCCGCGTTCGACCCCGTCGCCGGCCGCCTGCCCCCCGACCCCGGGATCCCCCCGGAACGGCGGAGGGTCGGCGGCCTCGGCATCCACCTGGCCCTGACCAGCGTGGACTCGTACGCCTATGCCCGCAGGGACGGCCGCAACATCAGCACGCTGACCGTGAAGGCCGATGAGGGGACGGACGCATGCCCTCCACGACCGTGATCATCCTGGACGTGTACCCGCCGCCACCCGTCGAACTGCTGGACGCGCTGCGGCTGATGGACGCCGAACTCGTCCCCCGCACCCTGGGGGAACTGCTGCGCGGCCGGCTCGAACTGCTGCCCGTCGCGGACGTGCTGCTCGCCCCCGCCGAGGCCGACGGGGAGACCGTACGCAGCGCCGTGCGCCGGCTGCGGCGCTGGGCCGGCGCGCCCATCGTCGTCGTCTGGACCGTCCGGGACTTCGCCGCCCTGGAGCGGCACGTCCGCCTCGGCCACGACTACCTCGTCCCGCCCTTCCTGCCCGCCCTCGTCGGAGCCCGGCTGCACAGCTGCACCGAACGGGCCGGGCTCGGCCGCACCTTGCGCGAGGCCGACGCCCGCGCCGAACTCATGGGGTACGAGAAGGAGCTGGAGATCGGCCGCGAGATCCAGGCCGGCTTCCTGCCCGAGGCGCTGCCCGTCCCCGACGGCTGGGAGATCGACGTCCGCTTCCGGCCCGCCCGGCAGGTCGCCGGGGACTTCTACGACGTCTTCGAGCTCTCCCGGGGCCGGCGCCTCGCGGTGGTCGTCGCCGACGTCTGCGACAAAGGAGTCGGCGCGGCCCTGTTCATGGCCCTCATCCGCTCCCTGCTGCGCCACACCGCCGAGAACAGCGGACTCCAGCACCTGATGGCCGCCGGCCGCACCGGCGGCAGCCGCCGCACCCCGGTCGTCGGCGCCACCCCGCTGCTCAACGCGGTCACCGCCACCAACGGCTACCTCACCCGCAACCACCTGCGGCAGGGCTACTTCGCCACCCTGTTCTTCGGCGTCCTGGACCCGCTGACCGGCAGCCTCGTCTACATCAACGGCGGCCACAACCCGCCGCTGCTGCTCTCCGGCGACGGCGCCGTGCCCCGGGCCCTGGAGGTCACGGGACCGGCGGTCGGGGTGCTGCCCGACTGCGTCTACACACTGGGCTACGCCCAGTTGAACCCCGGCGACACCCTCTTCGTGTTCACTGATGGAGTACCTGAGGCCCGCTGCCCCGAAGGCAGCTTCCTCGGTGACGAGAAGATGCTGGAACTGCTCGCCGGCCCCCCGGCGAGCGGCCGGGACGTGGTCGACCTGATGGACCTGGCGGTGCGCGAGCACACCGGCACCGCCGAACAGCACGACGACGTCACCATGCTGGCCGTGCACCGGCCGCGTGCGGCGCGGGGGCCGCACGCGGACGGCACCGGCTACCAGGTGGTGGCGTGATGACCCGGACCATCGTGGTGCACTCGCACCGCGGTGGCACCGGGAAGTCCTCGGTGCTGGCGAACCTCGCGCTGCTGCTGGCGGCCGCGGGACGCCGGGTGGGGGTGGTCGACACCGACCTCCAGTCACCCACCCTGGACCAGCTGTTCCGGCTGGGTCCCGGCACCGGCTCGCTGGCCGACTACCTGCTCGGCCGCTGCGAGATCGAGACCGCGGCACGGGCCACCCCCGTGCCCGGGCTGTACGTCGTCCCGGCCCGGACCGGGACGGCGGCCCTGCGGGAGCTGATGACCACCGGGTACGACGTGGGCCTGCTCCCGGAGGGTTTCGACCGGCTGGCGGAGAGCCACGCGCTCGACTTCCTGCTGCTCGACACGCACGCCGGGCTCAACAACGAGTCGGTGACCGCCATGGGCAGCGCCGACGTCGTACTGATCATGGCGAGGGCCGACCGGGTCGACCTTTCCGGAGTGGAGGAGACCATCGCCCTGGCCGGACGGCTGGCCTGCCGGCGGGCCCTGGTGCTGAGCATGGCACCCGAGGGCGTGGACCGGCGGGAAGCGGCCCGCAGGGCCGAGGAGGTATACGGCGCCCCCCTGGCCGGAATTCTCCCGTACGTTCCGGAAATGGCGGCCCTCTACGGAGAGCGCATATTCGCGGAAGCCCTTCCCGACCACCCCCTGGTCGGTGAATTCCGCACGATCCTCACGGCGTTGGACGCACGTGACGAAGTATCGCGGGCCTGACGCCGCCCCCTTACGCCCCTCACGAGGGGCCGTGTTGAATCGGCAGCGATCCAGAACAAGGAGAGAATCATGAGGATTCTCGTCGTCATGACGGCGAAGGCCACACTCCACCTGCTGGACGGAGAACAGCACCCCTCGGGATTCTGGGCCGAGGAATTCGTCGTCCCCTACACCCTCTTCACGGAAGCCGGCCACACCGTCGACGTGGCGACCATCGGGGGCGAGGCCCCCACGGTCGACCGGACCAGCATCGACCCCGACTTCCTGCGCTGGGTCCGTCCCGAGGGCTCCCCCGACCAGGACGCGGCCAACGCCGCCGAGTACGTCCGCGTCATCGAGCGGACCCCCCAGCTCAAGCAGCCCCTCGCGGTGGAATCCCTCGGCGAGAAGGACATCGCCGAGTACGACGCCCTCTACATCAGCGGCGGCCACGGAGCCATCGGCGACCTGCCCAAGTCCGACGAACTGGCGCAGCTGCTGCGCTGGGCCATCGGCCAGGACAAGCCGATCGCCACCGTCTGCCACGGGCACACCGCACTGCTGTCCCTGCGGGACGGCGAGGGCCACTGGCCCTTCGAGGGATACCGCATGACCGCCTTCTCGCACGACGAGGAACTGGTCACCAACATGGCCGGCCGGCTCCCGCTGATCCTGGAGGCCGAGCTGACCAGACTCGGCGCCCGGTACGAGAAGGCCGACGCGATCTGGGACTCGCACGTCGTCGTGGACCGCAGGCTCACGACCGGTCAGAACCCCTACTCCTCCAAGGCCCTCGCCGAGACCTTCTTGCGGCAGCTCGCCGAGGGCTAGCCCCCGCCACACCGGAAGGTGCAGCCATGACCAAGCGCGTGCTCAGCGACCACCCCCTGGCCAACCCCGGGAAGCTGTTCATCGGCGGCCAATGGGTCCCCGCCCGGGACGGCCGTACGGAGCCGGACATCAGCCCGATCGACGGCCAGGAGATCGTTCCGGTGGCCCAGGCCGCCGCGACCGACGCGGACGCCGCCGTCGCGGCCGCCCGCGCGGCCTTCGAGGAAGGCCCGTGGAGCCGGCTGTCCGCCCAGGAGCGCGCGCTGCGCCTGAACCGCGTCGGTGAGCTGATCGAACGGGACCTGGAGGAGATAGCCCTGCTGGAAACGGTGGACATGGGCAAGCCGTTCGCCTTCTCCAGCACCGTCGACGCACCCATGGCCGCCCAGCTGATGCACTACTACGCCGGCGCGGTCACCCGGGTCGACGGCTCCTCCCGGGCCCCCGCCGGCGGACAGCTCGCCTACACCCTGCGCGAACCCCTCGGGGTGGTCTGCGCCATCACCCCCTTCAACTTCCCGCTCCTGCTGTCCATGACCAAGATCGCCCCGGCCCTCGCGGCCGGGAACACGGTCGTCCACAAACCCTCCCCGGCCACCCCGCTCACCGCGCTGAAGATCGCCGAGCTCTTCCAGGAGGCGGAGATCCCCGACGGCGTCCTCAACGTCGTCACCGGTCCCGGGGTCGAGCTGGGGGAGACCCTCACCGGCCACCCCGACATCGACAAGATCGCCTTCACCGGCTCCACCGCGGTCGGCCAGTCGATCATCCGCAAGTCCGCGGGCACCCTGAAGAAGGTGACGATGGAACTCGGCGGCAAGTCCGCCAACATCGTCTTCGCCGACGCCGACCTCGACGCCGCCGAGGAACTCGCCTTCTTCGGCATCTACTACAACAAGGGCGAGATCTGCACCGCCGGCTCCCGGCTCCTGCTGCACCGCCCCGTCCACGACGAGATGGTCGAACGCCTGGTCCGCCGGGCCGCCGCCCTCAAGCCCGGCGACCCGCGCGACCCGGAGACCCTCTTCGGGCCGCTCGCCCACCGCGCCCAGTTCGACAAGGTGAGCTCCTACATCGAGGTCGGCGAGAAGGAAGGCGCCCTGCTGCGCACCGGAGGCACCGGATGGACCCCCGACGGGGCCTCCAGCCAGGGCCTGTACTTCCTGCCCACCGTCTTCACCGGCGTCGACAACGGCATGCGGATCGCCCAGGAGGAGATCTTCGGCCCCGTCCTGTCGATCATCCCCTTCGACACCGAGGAGGACGCCGTACGCATCGCCAACGACAGCGCGTACGGCCTCGCCGCCGGGGTCCACACCAAGGACCTGCGGCGGGCCCACCGGGTCGCCTCCCAGATCAAGGCCGGGACGGTCTGGGTCAACTGCTACAACCAGTACGACCCCTCGGTGCCCTACGGCGGCTACAAGGCCTCCGGCTACGGGCGCGAGTGCGGACCGGAATCCCTTGAGAGCTACACCCAGACCAAGTCGGTCTGGATCGGCATGGACTGACACCACACCATCGAGGAGCCACTCATGCGGACAGGCGTCATCGGCACCGGCCGGATCGGCTCGACCCTCGCGAGGATCCTGGTGGCCGCCGGCCACCCCGTCGTCCTCGCCAACTCCACCGGGCCGGGCTCGCTCGCCCCGCTCCTGGCCGAACTCGGCCCCGCCGCCACGGCGGCGCACCCCGTCGAGGCGGCGGGCGAGGCCGACCTGCTGGTGCTGATGGTGCCCTTCGCCGGCGTGCGCGGGCTGCTGCCCCCGCACGTCGTGCAGGACAAGGTGCTGGTGGACGCCACCAACGCGTTCAGCGGCCCCGGCACCCCCGCCGACCTCGGCGGCCGCGGATCCAGCGAACTCGTCGCCGAGTGGTACCCCGGCGCCCGGGTCGTGAAATCCCTGAACACCATGCATTTCGAAACCCTCGCCGTCGCCGGCACCGCCTCCGGCCGAACGGCGTCGGAACGCCTCGCCCACTACACGGCGGGCGACGACACCAAGGCGAAGGAAATCGTCGCCGGAATCATCACCGACCTCGGATACGCCCCCGTCGACACCGGCCCGCTGCACTCCGGAGGAATCCTCCAGCAGCCCGGCGGTCCCCTCTTCAACCGGTCGCTCACGGAAGCGCAGGCGCTCGCATGGATCTGACGCGCATCGAACTCACCCTGCACGTGAACGGAAGACCCGAGGAGTTCGCGGCCCGGCCGACCGAACTCCTCGTGGAACGGCTCCGCGACGGGCTCGGCCTCACCGGCACCAAGGTGGGCTGCGACACCGGCCAGTGCGGGACCTGCGTGGTCCGCCTGGACGGCAGGTCCGTCAAGAGCTGCCTGATCCTCACCGCCTCCGCCGCGGGCTCCGAAGTCACCACCATCGAGGGAGTCACCACCCCCGGCGGAGAGCTCACCGGCCTCCAGGAGGCACTGCGCCAGGAGCACGGCACCCAGTGCGGCTTCTGCACGCCCGGCATGGTGATGGCCCTCGGCGAACTCGTCGAGACCGCGCGCGCCGAGGGCGCCGCCGGCGGCCCGCCCCCCACCGAGCCCGAGATCCGCGAATGGCTCACCGGCAACCTGTGCCGCTGCACCGGCTACCACAGCGTCGTCCGGGGCGTGCAGCGCGCCTGCGCCCCCGCCGAAACCGAGGGGCGGTGACCGGGATGACCACCACCGCGCCCGAACAGGAGTCCCAGGAGCCGGGCGGCGTCCTCGGCCGGCCCCTGGACAGCCGGGAGGACCCGGGGCTGCTGCGCGGCGAAGCCGTGTACGTCGCGGACATCGACCTGCCCGGCACCGTCCACATGGCCATCCTGGGCAGCCCGGTCGCCCACGCCAGGATCCTGTCCATCGACACCAAGGCCGCCGAGCAGCTCCCCGGTGTCCTGAAGACGGCCACCGCCGCCGACTTCCCCGACGTGATGCCGCTGCCCTGCATCTGGATACCCGGCGGGGTCGAGAGCCACTTCCCGCCCCACCCCTACGGCCTGCCCGGCGCCCGCCCGGTGCTCACCGGCGACACCGTCCGCCACGTCGGCGACCCGATCGCCGTCGTCGTCGCCGAGACCGCGCGCCAGGCCGCCGCCGCGCTCGCCGCGATCTCCGTCGAGTACGAGCCGCTGCCCGTGGTCACCCGCGCCGACCACGCCCTCGCCGAAGGCGCGCCCCAGCTCCACGAGGCCGTCCCCGGCAACCTCAACGCGTACTGGACCTGCGGGGACAAGGACCGCACCGACGCGGCCATCGCCGCCGCCGAGGTCACCGTGGAGCTGGACCTGGTCAACCAGCGCACCATCAACAGCCCCATCGAGCCCCGCGGAGCCGTCGGCGTGTACGACCCGGCCACCGGCGAGTACACCCTCCACGCCTCCACCCAGGGCCCGCACAACCACCGCTTCCTGCTCGCCGCACTGGTCCTCGGCATCCCCTTCAACAAGCTCCGGGTGATCGCCCCGACCGTCGGCGGCAGCTTCGGCACCAAGGGCTACCTCTACCCGGACATGGCGCTGGTCCTGCTGCTGTCCAAGGCCCTCGGCGGCCGCCCCGTCAAATGGGTCGACACCCGCACCGGCCTGATGAACTCCACCGTCCAGGGCCGCGACCACCGCCAGCACGTCACCCTCGCCGGCACCCGCGACGGCCGCATCACCGCCGTGCGCTGCACCAGCCACGCCAACCTGGGCGCCTACCCCTCCACCATCGGCCCCGGAGTCGCCACCGCCCTGATGGGACGCTCCATCAGCGGCATGTACGACATCCCCGCCGCCTTCTGCGAGGTGTACGCCGCCTTCACCAACACCGTCCCGCTCGGCGCCCAGCGCGGCAGCGGGCGCGCCGAGGCCGCCTTCCTGATGGAGCGGCTCGTCGACCGCTACGCCGCCGAGATCGGCATGGACCCGGCGGAGGTCCGCCGCCGGAACCTGGTCCCCAAGGAGAAGTTCCCGTACGACAACGGCCTCGGCTGGACCTACGACTCCGGGGACTACCGGCTCAACTTCGACCGGGCCCTCGAACTCTCCGGCTACGCCGACATCCCCGCACGCAAGGCCGCCGCCCGCGCCCGCGGCAAGCGCCTCGGCGTCGGCATCGCCACCTACGTCGCCGTCTGCGGCGTCGGCCCCTCCACCCGGATGTCCAAGGAGGGCATGCTCGGCGGCACCTGGGAGAGCGCCAACATCCGCGTCCACCCCACCGGCGAGGTCACCGTCACCGTCGGCTCCGCCTCCACCGGCCAGAGCCACGGCACCGTCTTCGCGCAGGTCGCCGCCGACGAGCTGGGCATCGACCCCGGCCAGGTCCAGGTGTACGAGGGCGACACCCTCAAGGCCCCCTACGGGCAGGGCACCTACGGCTCCCGCTCCTACAGCATGGCCGCCCCCGCCATCGCGCTCACCGCCCGCAAGATCAAGGCCAAACTGGTCCGGGCCGGAGCCGTCTTCCTCGGCGTCCCCGAGGAGGAGGTCGTCTACGAGAACGGCGGCGTCCACGAGGCCGGCAACCCGGCGAACGCCAAGACCTTCGCCGAACTCGCCATGGCCATGTGGTACGGCTGGGGACTGCCCCCGGAGATCGAGCCGGCCCTCGACGAGACCACCCACTTCGACCCGCCGGACTTCAACTACCCCTTCGGCACGCACATCGCCGTCGTCGAGGTCGACGAACTCACCGGCGAGACCGAGGTCGTCGACTACACCGCCGTCGACGACGCCGGACACATCGGCAACCCGAAGATCGTCCACGGCCAGATCGAGGGCAGCATCGTGCACGGCCTCGGCCAGGCCCTGATGGAAGCCGCCGAGTACGACGAGAACGGCATCCTGATCAGCTCCGACCTGGAGAGCTACGCCCTGCCCCGCGCCGCCGACGCACCCTTCTTCACCCTCGGCAGGACCGTCACGCCCTCCCCGCACAACCCGCTCGGAGCCAAGGGCGCCGGGGAGATCGCCACCGTGCCGCCCGCCGCCGCCGTCGTCAACGCCGTCGTCGACGCCCTGTCCGACCTGGGCGTACGGCACATCGACATGCCGCTCACCCCCGAGAAGGTCTGGCGCCGCCTGAGAGGGGAAGCCCCGTGATCCTCACCGACTTCGACTACGCCCGCCCCGCCGCCCTGGACGAGGCCCTCGCGCTGCTCGCCACCCCCGGCGCCCGGGTGCTGGCCGGCGGGCAGAGCCTGCTGCCCGGGCTGCGCACCGGCGCGGAGCGGGCCCGGCTGCTGGTCGACGTACGGCACCTGGCGGAGCTGCGCGGCATCGGCCGGGCCGGCGGATCCCT
Source organism: Streptomyces sp. NPDC044002 (assembly GCF_056434525.1). Taxonomy (NCBI): domain Bacteria; kingdom Bacillati; phylum Actinomycetota; class Actinomycetes; order Kitasatosporales; family Streptomycetaceae; genus Streptomyces; species Streptomyces sp. NPDC044002. The sequence continues at coordinate 28,143 of NZ_JBWKEZ010000021.1, read as the reverse complement.
GCGCATCGGGGCCCTGACCACCCTCGCCGAACTCGCCGCCCACCCCCTGGTGCTCGCCGAGGCGCCGGAGCTGGCCGCCGCCGCCCGCGCCAACGGCGACCCCCAGGTCCGCAACCTCGGCACCGCCGGCGGCAACCTGGCCGCCGCCGGACGCGCCACCGACCTGCCCGTGGCGGCCCTGGCCGCCGGCGCCCGGGTGGAACTCGCCGGCCCCGCCGGACGTACCACCGTCGCCGCCGAGCGGCTCGCCGCCTCGGGAGTGCCCGCCGGATCGGTGGTCACCGCCCTGCTGGTGCCCGCCGCAGGCCCCGCCGCCGCCTTCGAGAAGGCCGCCGACCGGGCCACCCGCTACCCGCTGTGCGCCGCCGCCGTACGCATCACCCCCGACGGGCCGCGGATCGCGGTCACCGGAGCCACCCCCCGCGCCCTGCGCCTGCGCGGGGTCGAGGACCGGCTGCGCGGGGGCCCGTATACGACCGACGCGGTGCTGGCGGCCTTCCGAGCCGAGCCCCGGGAACTGTTCGTCCCCGGGCGCGGCACCTCGGCCGAATACCTGGGCCACCTCGCGGGCGTGCTCACCGCCCGCGCGCTGGCCCGGGCGGCCCTGAACACCGCCTGACCGCCCCCGGGGGCCGTCGGGAGGAGGGGAGTTGACCGCAGTGGCCGAACCGACCGAGACGAGGGACACGGGAGACACCGCGAACGGGGGCACCGCCCGCACGGCGAGGGCCTCCGGCTTCCGGGTGGTGGGCGCGGTCCTCGTCCTGCTGATGCTCTCCTCCTCCGTGCCCTCCGCCCTGTACGTGCTCTACCAGCAGGAATGGGGGCTGTCCTCCGGAGTGGTCACGGTGGTCTTCGCCGTGTACGCCGTCACCGTGCTCGCCGGCCTGCTGCTGTTCGGGTCCCTCTCGGACACCCTGGGGCGGCGGCCCGTCCTGGCCGCCTCACTGGTCCTGGCGATCGTCTCCATGGGCCTGTTCGCCGGGGCCGGGGGGCTCGGCCTGCTGCTCGCCGCCCGCGCCGTACAGGGGCTGGCGGTGGGCCTGGCCACCGGGGCGATGGGCGCCGCCCTGCTGGAACTGAGCCCGGGCACCCGGCCCGCGCTGGGCGCCCAGGTCAACAGCGCCGGCCCGACCGTGGGCATCGGCCTGGGCGGGCTCGGCGCGGGACTGCTCGTCCAGTACGCGCCCGCCCCCACCGTCCTGAGCTACCTCCTGCTGGCCGGGGCCTTCGCCCTCGCGCTGGTCGGGGTGGGCAGGATGGCCGAGAGCGCACCCGGGGCGGACGGGCGCCTGCGCGTGGTCCCGCACCGGATCCGGGTGCCGGCGGCCGTACGGCGGCGCTTCGCGGTGCTCGTACTGACCATCGTGGCCGTCTGGACCGTCGGCGGCTTCTACCTCTCGCTCGGGCCGCACCTGGCCCTGTCCCTGTTCCGCAGCACCAACTACCTGCTGGGCGGGGCCACGGTGGCGCTGCTCGCCGGCGCCGCCACCGCCGCCCAGCTGCTGCTCGGCCGCACCGAGGCGCTGCGCACCGCCGTGCTCGGCCTGCTCGGGCTGCTCGCCGGCCTCGCCCTGGTGCTGCTCTCGCTGGGCACCGGCTCGGCGGCCGTGTTCCTCGCCGCCACCGCCGTGCTCGGCAGCGGCTGGGGGGCCGCCTTCCTCGGCTCCTTCCGCGCCCTCAGCGCGCTCGCCGACCCCGCGCACCGCGGCGAACTCACCGCGGCCGTCTACGTCTTCGCGTACCTCGCCATGAGCGTCCCGGCGGTCCTCGCCGGAATCCTGACCAACATCCACGGGCTGCAGCGCACCTCGGTCGGCTTCATGGCGGCCGTCGCCGGGGTGTGCGCGCTGGCCCTGCTGACGACCCTGCGGCTGGCCGCGCGCACCAGGGCCGAGGGGAGCACCGCATGAACACCGCAGAACTGCGAACGGCCCTGCGCGGACTGGAGATCTTCGCGCAGCTCACCGAGGACCAGCTGGACTGGCTGGCCTCCGTCTCCGATCCGCGCGTCCTCGCCGACGGGGAGGTCCTCTTCCGCGACGGCGAGGAGGCCACCGGCTTCCACGTCCTGCTCTCCGGCGGACTCGTCGTCACCAAGGTCGTCGACGGCCGCGAGGAGGTCCTCACCCGGCACTCCACCGAGGAGGAGAGCGCGGCCGCCGAGGACCACGACGGCAAACCCTCCGCCGCGCACCGCTTCACCGGGGAACTGCCCCTGCTGACCGACGGCTCCTACGTGGCCACCGCGTCCGCGAGCGGCCCCGCCACCACCGTCGTCGCCTATCCCAAGCCCGTGTTCTTCGAGATGCTGACCCGCTGCCACGGGGTCGCCGCCGTACTGATCCCCGTACTGGCCTGGCGGATCAAGTCCTCCGAGGTCCAGGCCCGCAAACGGGCCACCGTCGAGGCCCTGGGCACCCTGGCCGCCGGCCTCGCGCACGAGCTGAACAACCCGGCCGCGGCGGTCGCCCGCGCCGCGCAGGAGCTGGCGCCCGCCCTGGACCGGCTCACCGCCACCGCCTGCGCGTGGGGCGCGGCCGCCGCCGGCGCGGAGCGCCCCGTACTGGACCGGCTCGCCGAGGAGCTGGACAAGCTCCCGCCGCCGGACACCACCGACCCGCTCGCCCAGGCGGACGCCGAGGAGGAGATCGCCGACTGGGCCGAGGAGGCCGGCGCGGAGCGCCCCGGGCTGCTCGGTTCCGGCGCCGCCGACCTCGGGCTGCAGCTGGGCTGGCTGCTGGAGCGGCTGGAGGGTGTCGGCGAGGCCTCCCTGCCCGCCGCCCTCGACCACCTGGCGGCCCTGCTGGAGGCCCGCTCGCTGGCCGCCGAGCTGCGCGCCGCCGGGCCCCGGATCTCCCAGCTGGTCTCGGCCACCAGGGACTACGCCAACCTCGACCGCGCCCCCGAGCAGCGGTTCTCCGTGCCCGACGGCCTGGAGAACACCCTGATCGTGCTGCGTTCGAAGCTGCCGGGCATCACCATCGTGCGCGAGTACGAGGCCGGGCTGCCCGAACTGGACGGCTACCCCAGCGAGCTGAACCAGGTGTGGACCAACCTGGTCGACAACGCGGCCGAGGCCATGGAGGGCGCCGGCACCCTGACCCTGCGGGTGCGCGCCGAGGGCGCCTGCCTGGTCGTGGAGATCACGGACAGCGGCCGCGGGATCCCCGCGGACTCCCTGCCGCGGATCTTCGAGCCCTTCTACACCACCAAGGACGTCGGCAAGGGGACGGGCCTCGGCCTGCACCTGAGCTACCGCATCGTGACCCAGCGCCACCGCGGGTCGATCACGGCCCGCTCCAGGCCGGGGGAGACCCGGATGGTCGTCCGGCTGCCGCTGAACGCGGCCGCCGCCTGCGCCGAACCGCCCGCCGGAGCCGAACCAACCTCCACACCCTGAAAGGGAGTCGAACATGGCCAAGTACGACATCGCCAGGCTGCACCCGGTCTTCGTCCGCCAGATGGACGCGCTGGCCGCCCTGGACATCGAGGCGGTGATGAAGAACTACACCGACGACGCCGTGCTGCTGCGCTTCGAGGGGGCGTCGGTGGGCATCGAGGCCGTTCGCGAGACGTTCACCGGCTATCTCACCCTGAAGCCCACGCTCGTCGAACTGCAGGAGTACATCGAGACCGAGGACACCATCTTCTACAGGGCGATCATGAACCTCAACGGCGAGCCGGAGAACGCGTTCGGGACGCTCGTCGTCCGCGATGGCCGGATCTGGCGCCAGACGGCCGGCTTCGGCAGCTGACGGCCCTTTCCTGGGTAGCGTGAGCGGGGAGGGCGGGACCACGCCCTCCCCGCATCCGTGAATGAATTTCACGAAGGGGAGGCCATGGAGCAGGAAACCAACCGGGTGGAGGCGTTCAGCGACGGCGTATTCGCCATCGTGATCACCATTCTGGTGCTGGAGCTAAAGGTTCCGGAAGGACAGGGGTCGGAGCTGTGGCACGGGCTCTGGGAGCAATGGCCGCACTACGCGGCCTATGTCGTGAGTTTCCTCATCATCGGCGTGATGTGGGTGAACCACCACACGATCTTCAGTCACCTCAAGCGGGTCGACCGGCCGCTGTTGTTCCTGAATCTCCTGGTGCTGATGGTGGTATCGGTGATTCCGTACACCACCAACGTGCTCGCAGAACACCTCACCGACGGGGAATCGGCCAATGTGGCCGCAATCCTCTACAGCGCGTGGACCGTCGTGTACGCTCTCGCCTTCCTGGCCTTCTGGTGGTACGTCACCAAGGTCGGGCACCTGTTCCACGAAACGGTGGACAAGGACGGGGCCCGGGCCACCCGCGTCCGATTCGGGCTCGGCGCGGTCGCCTACCCCTTGACCGTGGTTCTGTCCTTCTTCTCGGCACCTCTCACTCTCGTCGCACACTTCCTGATCGCCCTCTACTACGCGGCGAACCAAATCCCGATCCCGCTCGTGGTAGAGGAAGAGCGGCTCGAATCTGCCAGCGACCTCAGGAAGTAGCCGCCCGGGCCTACGGCCGTTCTCCACGGTCCAGTAGGGTCAAGGATCTAGTCTGGTCGCGGGGGAGGCCCAGATGGTTCGCGCAGTGCTGCCGGAGGATTCCACCAGGGAAATCTCCGAATTGATCGACGATTTGATCTCGCTTTTCTTCGAGTCCTTACCCCGGCGGGACCAGCGGAACTGGGCCCGCGTTTATCTGAACGGGCTCGTCCGCACCACCGGGAAGAAAACAATCCGAAACATCGCCGGAACAGGGGCGAGTTCCGTCGAGCAGAGCCTCCAGCAGTTCATCAGCAAATCGCCCTGGGACTGGACCCCCGTACGCCGGTCCCTCGCCCAGCACCTCGAACGCACCGCCCAGCGCCCGCTGGCCTGGGTGGTGCAGCCCATGGTCATCGAGAAGGCCGGCGACCGCTCCGTCGGCGTCGGCAGGCAGTTCGTACCCCAGCTCGGCCGCACCGCCAACTGCCAGCAGGCCTCCGGGATCTGGCTCGCCTCCAGCGAGGCCGGCTTCCCCGTCGAATGGACCCTCACCCTTCCCGCCCCGTGGACCGGCGAACTGATGCGCCGCCGCCGGGCCGGGATCCCCGACACCGCACGGTCCCTCACCCCCGCACAGGACGCCGTGCACGCCGTACAGCGCATGGCCGCGACCTGGCAGCTGCAACGCCGCCCGGTCGTCATGGAGGTCTCCAACACCGACCTCCCGCAGACCATCGAGGCCTTCGCCCTCCAGGACATCCCCTTCGTCCTCAAGGTCGACGGCTCCCTGCCCGTCTCCTTCGGCGGCACCGGCCGCCACAAGCCCGGGCCGTACACCGCGCCCGCCCGCGAACTGATCGACTCGCTGCGCTCCCAGCGGCGGGTCGTCGAATGGACCCGGCACGGCCGCACCGAGGGAGCGGTGACCCTGCTCACCTCGGCCGCCATACTCGCCACCCCCGGCGAGGAACGCCCCGCGCCCGCGCCGCCCACCCCGCTGCTCCTGATGGGCGCCTGGACCGAGACCTCCCTGCTGCCCTCCGAGTTCTGGATCACCAACATCGGCGACCGGCCGCTCGCCCAGCTCTTCCTGCTGGCCAAACTCACCGACCGGGTCGCGCTGGACTTCACCGAGACCTGCGAACCCGTCGGCATCCGTGACTTCGAGGGCCGCTCCTTCCGCGGCTGGCACCACCACGCCACCCTCGCGAGCGTGGCCCACGCGGCCAGGCTCCTCGGCACCGGCGGGCGGACCCCCGACCCGGTGCCCCGGAGCGCCCCCGCCCGCTACCAGGGCCCCGGCGGCGGGCGTCCGCCGGCCGTACCGCCGCCCCGGCCCCTGATCCCCGGACAGTCGGCGCGCCGCGCCTACATCCGCTGATGCTCGACATCACCGCCGGGCTGCGGGCCTGGTACGCCGAGCAACGGGAGTTCGCCCTGGCCACCGTCGTCGCCGTCAGCGGCAGCGCGCCCCGGGGACCCGGGGCCTCGCTGGCGGTGGACGCCGGGGGCACCGCGCTCGGCTCCCTCTCCGGGGGCTGCGTGGAGTCCGCCGTGCACGAGCTGTGCCTGGAGGCCATCGCCACCGGGTCCGGCGGCGTGCACCGCTTCGGCCACAGCGACGACGACGCCTTCGCGGTGGGGCTGACCTGCGGCGGGACCCTGGACGTGCTGGTCACCCCGGTACGCGGCGGGGACCCCGTGCGGCCCGTCATCGGGGCGGTGCTGGACGCCGCCGCCGGCGGGGCCCGCGCCGCCCTGGCCCGGGTGGTCTCCGGCCCGCCCGGCCGGCTCGGGCGGGCCCTGGCCGTCCACGCCGACGGCTCCTGGCAGGGCGGCCTCGGCGGCGGCGCCGCCCTGGACCGGGCCGCCGCGGAGCGGGTCCGGGCCCTGCTGGCGGCCGGCCGGACCGGCACCGCCGAGCTGGGCACCGCCGGCGGGCTCTGCGGCGACCCGCTCACCCTGCTGGTGGAATCCGCCGCCGACAGACCCCGGCTGATCGTCTACGGGGCCGTCGACTTCGCCGCCGCCCTGGCCCGGATCGGGGCCTTCCTCGGCCACCGGGTGACCGTCTGCGACGCCCGGGCCGTCTTCGCGACCCCGGACCGCTTCCCCGGCGCCGACGAGGTGGTCGTGGACTGGCCGCACCGGCACCTGGCCGCGGAGGCCGCCGCCGGGCGCCTGGACACCCGTACGGCCGTATGCGTACTGACCCACGACGCCCGGTTCGACGTACCCGTCCTCACCCGGGCGCTGCGGCTGCCGCTGGCCTACGTCGGCGCCATGGGCTCCCGCCGGACCCACGAGGACCGGACCGCCCGGCTGCGGGCCGAGGGGGTGACCGAGGCCGAGCTGGCCCGGCTCAGATCTCCGATCGGGCTGGACCTGGGCGGCCGCACCCCCGAGGAGACGGCCCTGGCCATCGCCGCCGAGTTCACCGCCGCCCGCCACGGGGCCCCAGCGACCCCCCTCACCGGCGGCCGCGCCCCGATCCACCGCCCCGCGCCCGCCGGCGCTACCCCGGCAGGCCCTTCACGTGGTCGATGACCTTGCGGAACTCCGCGGTCGGGGAGAAGTCGACGTACTCGGTGTCCGCGAGGGCCACGGGGACGTGCCCCGGCCCCCAGTAGAAGGCGTCGCCGGCCTCGTACTCCTCGTCCCCGTCGGCCGTGCGCATCCTGAGGCGGCCCTTGAGCAGGTACCCCCAGTGCGGGCACTGGCACATGTCACCGGGCAGACCCCTGACCGCGTCGGTCATGTCCGTCCCCTCCGGGAGGCGGAAGAACCCCACGCTGAGGTCGCCCCCGATCTCCTTGACCCGGACCTCCAGGCCACCGCCCTCGATCTCGACGGGCGTCGCTTCCCGCGTCGTCCTCGCCATGGCTCCTCCGTCCGAGCAGGTGGATCCGTCCTCCTCCCACTGTCCGCGCGACGCGCCGATCCCGCCCTACGGGACCAAGGTCCCGTAGGAAAGGACCACGCGGCCCGGAATGTCCTGGACGATCAGCCGGGGCGGCGTGAACGCCAGGTCGTGGGAGAATGAAGTACGTGCGTTTCCTCGGCTGGCTGCCCCGTCGAGGCCGTAGAAAGATCCTTCGATCGACTGGGATGTTCAGCACGTGCGTTTCCTCAATGACCTGAAGCCGCCGTACGACCTGACGTACGACGATGTGTTCATGGTGCCGAGCCGCTCCGCGGTCGGCTCCCGCCAGGGCGTGGACCTCTCTTCGCCCGACGGCACCGGCACCACCATTCCGCTCGTGGTGGCGAACATGACCGCCATCGCGGGCCGCCGGATGGCCGAGACCGTCGCCCGCCGCGGTGGAATCGTCGTCATCCCCCAGGACATCCCGATCGAGGTCGTCACCGACGTCATCTCCTGGGTCAAGACCCGCCACCTCGTGCTCGACACCCCGATCACGCTGGCGCCCACCCAGACCGTCGCCGACGCGCTGTCGCTGCTGCCCAAGCGCGCCCACGGCGCCGGCGTGGTCGTCGACGCGGACAACCGCCCGGTCGGCGTGGTCACCGACCACGACCTCACCGGCGTGGACCGCTTCACCCAGCTCTCCGAGGTCATGTCGAAGGAGCTCCTGCTCATCGACGCCGACATCGACCCCCGCGACGCCTTCAACCAGCTCGACGCGGGCCACCGCAAGCTGGCCCCGGCCGTCGACAAGGACGGCAAGCTGGTCGGCATCCTGACCCGCAAGGGCGCCCTGCGCGCGACCCTGTACACCCCCGCCACCGACGCCAACGGCAAGCTCCGCATCGCGGCCGCCGTCGGCATCAACGGGGACTTCGTCGGCAAGGCCAAGCAGCTCCTCGACGCCGGCGTGGACACGATCGTCATCGACACGGCCCACGGCCACCAGGAGTCGATGATCAACGCGATCAAGGCCGTCCGCGCCCTGGACCCGAAGGTCCCGATCGTCGCCGGCAACATCGTCGCCGCCGAAGGCGTCAAGGACCTCATCGACGCCGGCGCCGACATCATCAAGGTCGGCGTGGGCCCCGGCGCCATGTGCACCACCCGCATGATGACCGGCGTGGGCCGCCCGCAGTTCTCCGCGGTGCTGGAGTGCGCCGCCGAGGCCAAGAAGTACGGCAAGCACGTCTGGGCCGACGGCGGCGTCCGCCACCCGCGCGACGTGGCCATGGCCCTGGCCGCCGGCGCCTCCAACGTCATGATCGGCTCCTGGTTCGCCGGTACGTACGAGTCCCCGGGCGACCTCCAGCAGGCGGCCGACGGCCGCCTGTACAAGGAGTCCTTCGGCATGGCCTCGGCGCGCGCCGTGCGCAACCGCACCTCGGAGGAGTCCGCCTACGACCGCGCCCGCAAGGCGCTGTTCGAGGAGGGCATCTCCACCTCGCGCATGTTCCTCGACCCGGCCCGCCCGGGCGTCGAGGACCTGATCGACTCGATCATCGCGGGCGTCCGCTCCTCCTGCACCTACGCCGGTGCCGGCTCGCTGGCCGAGTTCGAGGAGAAGGCCGTCGTCGGCATCCAGTCCGCCGCGGGCTACGCCGAGGGCAAGCCGCTGCACGCCAGCTGGAGCTAGTCCGCCCCGCCGCCCCGTGGCCCCGGCCCCGCCCTTCCCGGCGGGCCCGGGGCCACGGGCGTACCCGCGGCCGCCAGCCGTCCGGGGGTACCGCTGCGCGGGCTGCTCCCCGCCCCACCCTTCGCCCGTTCCCTGGGGGCTCCGCCCCAGACCCCCGCGCCTCAAACCAAGGGGGAGGGGGGATGGGGCCGGCAGGCGTT
>NZ_JBWKEZ010000021.1:0-18902 GCF_056434525.1 Streptomyces sp. NPDC044002 | reverse complement strand
GCCGGGCCACTCGCTCCCCCGGCGGCCGTTGCACGCGACTGGGGGCGGGGGCGGAGCCCCTGGGAACGGTGGAAGGGCGGGTAGGGGACCTCGCCCCGCGTAGCGGCCCACCCACCCGCACCCGACCCACCGGCCCCGGCCACCCGAACCGGCCCCGCCCCAGGTCCGACGGCCGGAGGCCGGCGCAGCGGCGCGAAGCCGGTAAGGCCGCCAGCGGCCGCACCGCGCGAGCGGCGCGTTCAAAGGGACGGCGCCACGCCCGCGCGGTACTTGGGGATGCGGACCGTGACCTTCATCCCGGCGCCGACCCCCGTCTCCACGACGATCCCGTACGCGTCCCCGTACACCTGCCGCATCCGCTCGTCCACGTTCGGCAGCCCGATCCCCGACGCGGACCCGCCCCGCTCCCCGGCAAGGATCCGCCGCAGCCGCTCCGGATCCATCCCCACGCCGTTGTCCTCGATGGTCAGCACCGCCTCCGAGCCGGCGTCCCGCGCCGCGATCGTGATCCGGCACTCCTCCGTGGAGTCCTCCACCCCGTGCTTGACCGCGTTCTCCACCAGCGGCTGCAGACACAGGAACGGCAGCGCCACCGGCAGCACCTCCGGCGCCACCTGCAACGTCACCTTCAGCCGGTCCCCGAACCGGGCCCCGGCCAGCGCCAGGTACCGCTCGATCGACCGCAGCTCCTCGGCCAGCGTGGTGAACTCCCCGTGCCGGCGGAAGGAGTAGCGCGTGAAGTCCGCGAACTCCAGCAGCAGCTCCCGGGCCCGCTCCGGATCCGTCCGCACGAACGAGGCGATCGCCGCGAGGGAGTTGAAGATGAAGTGCGGGGAGATCTGCGCCCGCAGCGCCTTGATCTCCGCCTCCATCAGCCGCGTCCGCGCCCGGTCCAGCTCCGACAGCTCCAGCTGCACGGAGACCCACCGCGCCACCTCCGTCGCGGCCCGCACCAGCACCGCCGACTCCCGCGACCCGTACGCGACCAGCGCCCCCAGCACCCCGTCCTCACCGGTCAGCGGCGCGAACACCGCCCACTTCAGCGGGCAGTCGGGCCGCTGGCACTCCGTCCGCAGGCTCTGGCTGCGCCCCGACTCCAGCATCACCGCGACCCGGGCCATCGCCCGCCGCTCGTGGTGGTCGGCGCCTGGCCCGTCCCAGGCCAGCACCGCCTCGCGGTCCGTCAGGCACAGCGCCTCCGTGCCGAGCAGCGACCGCAGCCGCCGCGCCGCCTTGCGGGCGGCGTCCTCGGTCAGGCCCGCCCGCAGCGGGGGAGCGGCCAGCGAAGCCGTGTGCAGCGTGTGGAAGGTGGCCCGCTCGACCGGGGTGCCCAGGTCCAGCCCCGCCGCCCGCTCCCCGCGCCGGGCCTGCCACCGGCCCCCGGCCCAGCCCAGCCCCAGCAGCAGCACCGCCCCCGCCGCCGCCAGCACCCCGAGCGCCGCCCCGGTCACCAGGAGCCCCCCGCCGCCCGCTCCCCGGCCACGCCCTCGGGCAGGTGCAGCCGCGCCAGCGCCGCCGCCGTCCCCGCCGGGACCCTGGACCGGGTGGCCAGCGACACCAGCACCATCGTCAGGAACCCCAGCGGCACCGACCACACCGCCGGCCAGGCCAGCAGCGCGTGCGCCCACCCCCGCGGCGCCACCCCGCCCCGCGTCGCCAGCACGGCGCCCAGCGCCGCACCGCCACCCGTGAGCAGCCCGGCCACCGCACCCGGCGGGGTCAGACCCCGCCACCAGATCCCGAGCACCAGCAGCGGGCAGAACGAGGACGCCGACACCGCGAAGGCCAGCCCGACCGCGTCCGCGACCGGCACCCGCGTGCCCACCGCCCCGCCCGCCAGCGGCACGGCCATCGCCACCACCACCGCCAGGCGGAAGCTCCCCACCCCGCGCCGCGGCAGCACGTCCTGGTGCAGCACCCCCGCCACCGCCATCGTCAGCCCCGACGCCGTCGACAGGAACGCCGCGAACGCGCCCCCGGCCAGCAGCGCCCCCAGCAGCTCCCCGAGGACCCCGCCCAGCATCCGCTCCGGCAGCACCAGCACCGCCGCGTCCGCGTCCCCGGTCAGCGCCAGCTCGGGCGCGTAGATCCGGCCCAGCGCCCCGTACACCTGCGGCAGCAGGTAGAACACCCCGAGCAGTCCCAGCACCACCAGGGTGGTCCGCCGGGCGGCCCGGCCGTCGGGGCTGGTGTAGAAGCGCACCGCGACGTGCGGCAGGCCCATCGTGCCGAGGAAGGTGGCCAGGATCAGCCCGTACGTGGCGTACAGCCGGTGCTCGCGGTCGCCGGCCGACAGCGGCTTCGCCCAGCCGGGCGAGTCCGGTGCCGTGCCCGCCCGGGACGCGGTGTCCGGGACGGCGGTCCCGGGGGCGAACTCCAGCCGGGTGTGCGCCCGTACCGTGTGCCGGCCGGGCGCCAGGGTCAGCGGGGCGTCCGCGTGGTCGAGCCCGTCCACCCGCCCCGTCACCGTCACGGTGAGCGGCTCGTCCAGCGACAGCCGGACGTCCTGCCCGAGGGTGACGGCGGTGTGCTCACGGAAGACCGCCCGCGCGTCGAAGGAGGCGCGCGGCGCCCCGTCCCCGGCCCACGCGGCCAGCAGGAAGAAGGCGGGCACCAGCAGGGCGCAGAGCTTGAGCCAGTACTGGAAGGCCTGTACGAAGGTGATGCTGCGCATCCCGCCCGCCGCGACGGCCGCCGTCACCACGAACGCGACGACCACCCCGCCCGCCCAGTGCGGGGCCCCGGTCAGCACGGTCAGGGTCAGCCCCGCCCCCTGGAGCTGCGGCAGCAGGTACAGCCAGCCGACCCCGAGCACGAACACCACCGCGATCCGCCGCACGGCCTGCGACTGGAGCCGGGCCTCCGCGAAGTCCGGCAGGGTGTAGGCGCCCGAGCGCCGCAGCGGCGCCGCGACCAGCACCAGCAGCACCAGGTACCCGGCCGTGTAGCCGACGGGGTACCAGAGCATCTCCGGCCCCTGGAGCAGCACCAGCCCGGCGATGCCGAGGAAGGAGGCGGCGGAGAGGTACTCCCCGCTGATGGCCGCCGCGTTCAGCCGGGGGCCGACGGTCCGGGAGGCCACGTAGAAGTCGGAGGTGGTCCGGGATATCCGCAGTCCCAGCGCGCCGACCAGCACCGTCACCAGGACGACGGCGGTGACCGCGGTCAGCGCGTACGTCTGGTTCACCGGAGGGTCCTTCGACGGGGGAGGGGATCCTGGGAGTCTACGCAGCGCCTCCGGCGGGACAACAGGCCCGATCCGGCCCCTGGATCACACCGCCGGATCGCGGTGTTCCGCGCAGTCGCGCAGGGCGATCTCCAGCTCCACGTACGACTCCTCCGCGCGTCGGAAGGCGAGCGTCAGCGCCGCCTCCGCACGCGGGGGCAGGACGCGGCGGGCGTCCTCCTGGGCCTCGAACAGCACATCGGCCCAGCGGGCCGCCGCGCTGCGCAGCCGGGCCAGCAGCTCCTCGGCCTCGGCGGGCCCCGACGGCCGGGTGCGGGGCAGTCCGCTCAGCGCGTCCAACAGCGCCTGGATCTCGGACATGTCGCTCCTCCCGGGCCGGATGGTCCACGATAGGCGCGCGCGGCCCCCGCGGCGGACCACCGGGGGCGGCCCTGCGGCCGACGGGCCCGGCGGATCGCCGTACGCCCTTCTCCGCGCGACGAACGGCGCGCCGGTACGCCGGGCGGTCGTACGCCGGTCCGCCCGCGGCCGGGTGCGGGCCGGGTGCCGGCCGGTGTCAGCCCGTTGCCTGCCGCATCAGCAGGTCCCGGAGCTGGCGCGCGTGGCGGCGGCTCACCTGGAGCTCGGCCGCGCCCACGCGGACGCTGGTGGTGCCCGCGTCCAGCCGGAGTTCGTCGATCCGGGCCAGCGCCACCAGGTGCCGGCGGTGGATGCGGACGAAGCCGCGGGCCGCCCAGCGCTCCTCCAGAGTGGACAGCGGGATCCGCACGAGGTGGCTGCCCTCGTCGGTGTGCAGCCGGGCGTAGTCCCCCTGGGCCTCCACGTACGCGATGTCCGCGATCGCCACGAACCGGGTGACCCCGCCCAGTTCGACGGCGATGTGCTCCGGGGCCCGCTCGGCGGCGGGCGCCTCGCCCGCCGGCCGGCGGGGTACCGGGAAGGCCGCCCGCTCCGGCTCGGGCTGCTGTTCGCGCACGGGCCGGGCCAGGAGATCGCGGGCCCGGCGGACCGCTTCGGCGAGCCGTTCCGGCCGGACGGGCTTCAGTACGTAGTCCACCGCCTTGAGGTCGAAGGCCTGTACGGCGAAGCCCTCGTGCGCGGTGACGAACACGATCAGCGGCGGCCGGGCGAACCCGGCCAGCAGCCGGGCGATGTCCAGCCCCGTCAGCCCGGCCATCTGGATGTCCAGGAAGACCACGTCGATCGCGTCGGGCCCGTCCGGCCCGCTCTCCACGGCGCGGGTGATCCGGCGCAGCGCCTCCGTGGCGTCCGAGGCCCCCTCGGCGCTGCGCACGCGCGGGTCGGAGCGCAGCAGGTAGAGGAGTTCCTCCAGGAGCGGCTTCTCGTCGTCGACGGCCAGTACGCGCAGCATGGGGCCGAGTCTAGGCAAGGGCGGTGGGCGGGCAAACGGTGCGCGGCCCCCGCCCGGGGGGAGGGAGGCGGGGGCCGCGCGACTGGGGGTGGGGGGTCACTGGGCGGTGATGAGCCCGCCGTCGGGGGCGACGGCGTACCAGGTGCCGCCGACGCCCTGGCCGTTGGTGTCGCCGGCCTTCTTGTCACCGGTGAAGGTGTAGACGGGCCAGCAGTTCACCGTCTGCTGCTTCTTGCCGTCGGGGCGGTCCAGGACCAGGTAGTTCTTCTCGGTGATCCCCTTGGCGTTCGCCTTGTCCACCGGCGGCACCACCGGCCACTTGGCCAGGCAGTCGCCGGTGCACTTGGAGACCATGGGCCAGGCGGTGTCCGGCTTGAAGCGGTAGACGGTCATGCCGTTGCCGTCGACGATGTGGTCGCCCAGCTTGGGGTCCTTGGCCACGGTCAGCGCGCCCGCGGCCTGGCCGGCCCCGGCGGGGGCGGGGGAGGCCGCCGCCTTCGCGGCCTTCTTGCCGTCGGGGGCGAAGGCGAACCAGGTGCCGCCGACGCCCTGCCCGTTCAGGTCGCCCGCCTTGGTGTCCTTGGCGAAGCGGTACACGGGCCAGCCGGCCACCGTCAGCTGCTTGCCGCCGTCCTTGCGGACCACCTCGCCCAGCAGCGCGGGGTCCATGCCGGCGGCCGCCGTGACCTCGCCCGCCGCGACCACCGGCCAGGCCTTGGCGCAGTCCCCGTCGCAGTTCGACGTGGGCGGCTTGGCGGTGTCCTTGTCGAAGCGGTACAGGGTGAAGCCGGCGCTGTCGGTGAGCACCGACCCGAGCTGGTCGGTGGCCGCGATCGCCAGCTGCCCGGCGGGCTTGGCGGCACCGGCCTGCTGGGCGGGCTGCTGCCCCTCGGCGTAGGGGTCGGCGGCGGGAGCCTGGGCGGACGCGGCCCCGGCCGGACCCTTCGCGCCGTCCTTGACGTTCGTCCCGCAGGCGGTCGCCGCCAGGGTGACGACGACCGCGACGGCTGCCAGGGTGGTTCCGCGCTTGATGCCCATGGTGTTCTCTCCCACATGTGTGTCCGCCGGGTCCGGGGCCGGTCCGGTGCGTCGTGCGCGGCCCTCGGACCCCGGCTGCTTGTGGGGGACACGGCGCCGCGGGGGCGCCCTGTTCAGCGGGAGCGGTATGGCCTGTCTCACTCACCCGCCGTCGAACCCGGCCCGCCTCAGGGCCGTGACCACAGCGAGGCCGAGGACCTGGTGTCCGGCGTCGTTGGGGTGCAGCCCGTCCGCGAGGTGTTCGGGTCCGAGCACGTCCCGGCCCGGCAGCAGGGCGAGGCGGCCGTCCCCGGCGGCGATCCGGTCCCGGACGGCCCGTTCCATGGCGTCCCGCAGTGCGCCCAGGGTGGCGCCCAGGCGGTTGGGGGTGCGCTCGGCGTCGGGGCGCAGCACGGGGGACAGGAGCAGCAGGGGGGTGCGCGGGTGGCCCTGGCGGACCAGGTCGAGGAACACGCGGGTGGTCTCGTACAGCAGCGGGGCCGTGAAGGGCACGCGGGACCAGCAGTTGGTGCCGAAGGCGAGGGTGAGGACGTCGGCGGGGAGCGCGGCGAGCTGCTCGGCGGTGGCGAGTTCGCCGCGCGCGGCGCCCGCGTAGCCGAGGTTGACGGTGTCGAAGCCCAGCGCGCGGCCGGCGACCGCGGGCCAGCCGTGGGCGGGCCGGGTGGACCACCAGCCCTCGGTGATGGAGTCGCCGTGCACCACCCAGCGGGGGGCCCCGGGGGCGGGGGCGAGGTCGCCGCCGATGCCCCGCAGCCCCAGGATCAGCGGGGACTGCCCCTCGGGCGGGTGCAGGGTGAAGGGGCCGTGCTGCGGCGGCAGTCCGAGGCGTACGACGGACTCCGCGGCGGGCTCGGTGAAGACCTCGGTGAGCAGCCCGTGCCGGTTCCACAGGGCGAAGCCGTGCGAGAGGTCGCGCAGCGCGTCGGTGGGGCCGGGCACGGTGGCCCGGTAGCGGATCTCCACCGCGTGTGCCGTGTGCGTGGTGAACTCCAGCCGCACGCCTATGGGGAGGGTGGCCCGCTCGCCGGTGTCCCAGGGCAGCCGCATGGTGTCGTCCGGGTCGGCGCGCACCGGGCGGCCCCGGTCCAGCCAGGCGACCCCGCGCAGGAAGGGCCCGGGGTCCTGCCATTTTCCTTCGGGGCCCGGTGATGGTCTCAATCCGCGTCTCCGATCGTCGGGTACGGGAACTTCACGCCGACCCCGCCGTCCACGACCAGCGTCTGCCCCGTCACGTACGAGGCCTGCGGCGAGGCGAGGAAGTACAGGGCGGACGCGATGTCGGCGGTCTCGGCGACCCGGCCCGGCGGTGCGTCGGCGGCGTTGCGCTCCCGTCCCCCCCGGTCCGAGCAGTGCGGCGACCCGCGGGGTCCACACCACCCCCGGGGCCACTGCGTTCACCCGTACCCCGTGCGGGCCCGGTTCGACCGCGGCGGACCGCACCAGCGCCATCAGGGCGGCCTTCGCCGCCCCCGTGACCTCCGCCGAGCCGGGGGAGGTGGCCGCCATCCAGGCGGGCGGGTGGGGTCCTGCACCGGCTTCGGCGTGACCATCCGGCGCGGGAAGCGGAACCGCTCGGAGGCGTATTTGTAGTACTCCTCGCGCCACATTCCGGCAACGATCCCCAGGGCCTCGGCCCAGTCCTCGCGGGACCGCTCCCGGTCCACCCCGAAGCCGAGCCGGATCCTCTCGGTCAGCCCGGCCAGGCGGCCGAGGAGCACCTCGGGGGCCGGGCAGTGGGAACGGCCCTCGCGGAAGTGGTGCTCGACCGCCCAGACCGTGCGGAAGCCCATCCGGTCGGCCAGTCGTACCTTCCCCCGGACTCCGTCCGGGAGGGGCCCCCACACGGCCTCCCGGTAGGCGCGCTGCTCGGCGGCCCGCCGGCCGTACGGGTGGGCGCCGTGCCAGGGCCGCGGCACGTCGATCTCGTAGAGCACGTCCAGGTCCATGGCGGCACGCTGCGGCAGATCTGACGAAGTGTCAATGAAGCCGCCCGGCGGAGCCCTGTGCAGCGATCGATCATCCGTGCGCAACAAACGACCATGGCGGGCGGATCCGCGCAACGATCGTCCGCCAATGTGCAAGGATGGTGCATTACGGGCGGTATCACTCTGCTCGTAGGCTCACCCCCTGTACGTGGAGTGGCGCGGACCGCCTGCTCGGCGGTCCCCTCATGCCCAGACGGGCTCACCCCTGTCTGCCAACTGCTCCGGACCGCTGCGGTCGACGCCCGAACCGTCCCCATCCCGCAGTGTCAAAGGAGTCCCCTCGTGCTCGATCAGGGCCAGGCACCCACGCTCTCCCAGGAGACGCGCAAGCCCGTGAACCCGCTCATGCGGCGCAAGCCGGTCGAGCGGCTCGTGTCCGAGGGCGGGCAGGGCGAGGGCGGCACGCTGCGCCGCTCGCTCACCATGTGGCAGCTGACCATGATCAGCATCGGTGCCACCCTGGGCACCGGCATCTTCGTCGTCCTCGGCACCGCCGCCCCCAAGGCCGGCCCCGCCGTGACGATCTCCTTCATCATCGCGGGCCTGACCGCCCTGTTCTCGGCCCTCTCCTACGCCGAGCTGGCCGGCTCCGTCCCGGTCTCCGGCTCCTCGTACTCCTACGCGTACGCCACCATGGGCGAGCTCATAGCCTGGATCTGCGGCTGGTGCCTGGTCCTGGAGTACGCCGTCTCCGTCGCGGCCGTCGCCGTCGGCTGGGGCCAGTACCTCAACGAGTTCCTCGACGGGACGATCGGCGTCACCATCCCCGAATCGGTCTCCGCACCGCTGGGCGAGGGCGGCTTCATCAACCTGCCGGCCCTGGTCGTCGTCCTGCTCTCGATGGTCTTCCTGATGCGCGGCGCCAAGGAGAGCGCCACGGTCAACTCGATCATGGTCGCGGTGAAGATCGTCACCCTGCTGCTCTTCATCGGCATCGGCGTCCTGGGCATCAAGGCCGGCAACTACACCCCGCTCGCCCCCCTCGGCATGAGCGGCATCGCCGCCGGCGCCTCCACCCTCTTCTTCTCCTACATCGGCTTCGACGCCGCCTCCACCGCCGGTGAGGAGGCCAAGGACCCGAAGAAGGACCTGCCGCGCGCGATCATGCTCTCGCTGGCCATCGTCACCGTCCTCTACGTCCTCGTCGCCTTCGTCGCCGTCGGCGCCATGCCGTGGCAGGACTTCGAGGGCACCGAGGCCGCGCTCGCCCAGATCATGACCGACGTCACCGGCACCAGCGTCTGGGGCGTCGTCCTCGCCGCCGGCGCGGTCGTCGCGATCTTCTCCGTCGTCTTCGCCGTCCTCTACGGCCAGACCCGCATCCTCTTCGCGATGTCCCGCGACGGCCTCGTCCCCAAGGTCTTCGCCAAGGTCGACGAGAAGACCGGCGCCCCCCGCGCCAACGTGGTGATCGTCTCCCTGTTCTGCGGCGTCCTCGCCGCCTTCATCCCGCTGGGCAAGCTCGCCGACGCCACCAGCATCGGCACCCTGTTCGCCTTCGGCCTCGTCAACGTCGCCGTCATCATCCTGCGCGTCAAGCGCCCGGACATGCCGCGCACGTTCAAGGTGGCGCTCTTCCCCGTCACCCCGATCCTGGGCTTCCTCGCCTGCGGCTTCATGATGTTCAGCCTCGATATGGCCACGTGGATGGTCTTCGGTGGCTGGATGATCGTGGGCCTCGTGTTCTACTTCCTGTACGGCGTCCGCCGCTCCCGACTGGCCACCGAAGCAGAAGTGGCCACAGCAGAGAAGTGATCCACCCGCAGTGCGACTGAACGATCTCGACGAACGCATCGTGCACGCCCTCGCCGAGGATGCCCGCCGCTCCTACGCGGACATCGGCTCCGAGGTCGGGCTCTCGGCCCCCGCCGTGAAACGGCGCGTGGACCGGCTGCGGGCCGAAGGCGCCATCACCGGCTTCACCGTCCGCGTGGACCCGGCCGCCATGGGCTGGGAGACCGAGGGCTTCATCGAGATCTACTGCCGCCACAACACCTCGCCGGACGACATCCGGCGAGGGCTGGAGCGGTACCCCGAGGTGGTGTCCGCGTCGACCGTCACCGGCGACGCAGACGCCCTCGTCCAGGTCTTCGCCTCCGACATGAGGCACTTCGAGCGCGTCCTGGAACGCATCGCGGGCGAACCCTTCGTGGAACGGACCAAGTCCGTCCTCGTCCTCAGCCCGCTCCTGCGCCGCTTCACCTCGGGAGCCCCCGCGTAGGTCATCACCGACGCCCCCGCCGGAACAACCGGCGGGGGCGTCGGCGTACCCGCGTACGGGACGCGGGCGGGACGCGTACGGGACGCGTACGGGACGCGGGCGGGGCTGTCGGAGGGGCGTGCCACCATCGGGCGCATGAAGATCCAGATCCAGCCGCCGGCCGACCCGCACCTCTCGACCGTCTACACCGACTGGGCCCGCGCCCACGACCCCGGCTCCGCGCCGGCCGCCGCCCTGCTGCTCGACGAGGCCCTCGGCACGATCCACCGGGCCTACGAGAAGCCCGGCCGCTACGTGGACGGCCTGGAGCGGCGCGTACGGGAACTGGATCCCGCCCACCTGCCCTGGTTCTGGGACACCATCGGCCACAAGCTCATCGCCTGGCACCTGCGCTCCGCCGCCCGCGCCTACACCCTGGCCCGCAAGGCCGAACGCGGCCACCGCCTGCCCGTCGACCCCGACTGGCGCCGGGCCAACGTCCTGCTCTTCGCCCGCGCCGGAGCCCTGCCCGCCACCGAGCTCAGCGGCCACCAGGCCTGGCTGGCCGAGGCCCTGGAGCCCACCGCCGCCCACGAGGAGTACGTACGGGTCCTGCGCACCTGGGCCGCCTCGCCCGGCGAACTCCCCGCCGACCTCGCCCGCCGCGTCCGCCTCTCCGCACGCGCCGCGGGCCTCGACACCGCCGAGGAGGCCCGCGTCCTCGGCATCCTGCTCGGCGCCGCGAAGGGCAAGGAGGTCCCCGACCGGCTGCTCGACGCCGCCACCGGGCTGCTCACCGCCCACCCCCCGGCGGAGGAGACCGCGGCCCTGCTCCTCGACCTCTTCCCCGAGAGCCGCGCCGACGCCTCCTCCTGGCTGCGCCTGCTCCTCGGCTGCGGCGCCGCCCAGGCCGCCGCGGCCGGGCGCATCGCCCCCGAGGGCGGCCTCACCGAATGGTTCTCCCGGTACGCCGGCCGCTACGCCCACGGCCGCAGTGGCAGCGGCGTCATGCGCCAGCCCATGCCCGCCGAACTCTTCGAGCTCCTCGCCCTCTTCGCCCCCCGGCTGCGCGCCTGCGAGGACCCGCTGCGGCTGCACGAGGACCGCTACACCTACCGGGGGCTGGACGCCGACCTCCTCGACGCCTGCCTCGCCGAGGGCATAGCCGTCCAGGACCCCGGCGTCGCCGTGGAGCTGGTGTTCTGGGACGCCCGCTCCCGCCGCGACCTCAAGGCCCTGGCCGCCGACCCGGTCTTCGGCCCCCGCCTGGAGGGCACCGTCCACGCCCGCCTGCGCGGCTCCGGCACCGCCGTCAGCCGCCTCCCGCACAACGCGGGCATCACCGCCGAGGTCCACGGCCGGATCGAGGGCCTGCTCGCCGCCCTGCGCGGCGGCGGCCTCGCCGCCGCCGACGAGGCCGTCGACGAGCTCGCCACCCTCCTCGACCGGCCCACCGCCCGCGCCCTCGACGGCATCGACGAAGCCCTCGCCGCCCCGGACCTCACCGGCCCGCTCGCCCGCGCCCTGCGCGCCGGACTCCCCGAGGAGCACGGCTGGCCCGCCCTGGAAGAGGCCGTCGCCGCCCTCGGCGGCCCCGACGCCGTCACCGGAGTCACCTGCACCTGGCCCCTCCTGACCGTCTACGGCCCCGACCGCGCCGTCACCGTCGACCACGCCGGCCCCCGCGCATCCTGCACCTTCCGGCTCCCCGAGGAAGCGACCGCGCACACCGTCCACCACGTCGGCGGCGCCTTCCTGGTCGCCTTCGGCACCACCCCCAAGGCCACCTTCGGCGACCGGGCCTTCTGGGCCGACCGCCCCGAGGACGTCTTCGAACCCGAGGAACAGCTCGGCCTGCGCCGCTACGGCGGCATGATCCAGGGCGGCCTCGGCTACCACTTCCAGACCCCGGACGGCGGCGGCCGCCACGAAGGCGGATCCGTCCTGCGCCCCGGCGGCCGCACGGGCATCGGCTCCTACGACTCCCAGATGAGCGACGGCCGGCGCTACTGGAGCTCCGGCGGCGTCGGCCGGCGGACCGGCCAGGTCCTGACCCGCGTCCACCCGGAGACCGGCGAAGTGCTCCCCGACACCACGCCCCCCGAGTTCCACGCCCCCGCCGCACTCCCGCCCGGCACGCAGCGCTTCTCCTCCTCCTGCCAGACCCTCGCCGCCCTCCCCGAAGGCGCCCCCGCCTCCCCGCTCGGCCAGGACGGCCGGCTCGTCGGCTTCCGCGTCCTCAACCACACCCCCTACTCCGGCCCCTCGCCCACCTCGTTCGTCCTGGAGGGCATCGACGGCCGCCGCGCCACCTACCGCAGCCGGCGCCTGGGCCGCAAGCCCTGGGCCGTCGTCCGGATGCCGCAGGGCGGCGAGGACGGGGTCCTCGTCGGCCAGGAGGCCATCCGCTGCCACGCCGCCGAGGACAACTCCCTCCTGTGGCAGGTGCACGGCTTCCCCGGCTCCGACGAGCGCCGCACCCCCGGCTTCGGCGAAGGCGCCGGCCCGGTCCCGCCGCCCGCCTTCTGGCACTTCCTCACCCCGCGCTGCGAAGCCTCCTCCCGGGCCCTGCGCACCCTCGACGACACCGCCGTACGCGCCCTGCTCGACGCCGCCCTCGCCGGAGACCCGGCCCCCGCCCTGCCCGGCGGCCTCGAACCGCGCATCGCCGCCGGCGTCGGCCGGGCCGCCCGGCTCGCCGCCGACGTCCTGCGCCGGCTGCGCGGGCTCGCCCGCCGCGTCGCCCTGATGCGGGCCGCACCCCTCGTCACCCTGCGCACCGAGGTGCCCGACTCCGTGCTCGCCCCCGCCCTCCACCCGCTGCAGTCGCTGCGCCACCGCTACTACAACGACCCCGAGCCCGCCCGGCAGCCCGCCATGCTCACCGCAATCGCCGCCGACGGGCGCCACCTGCGCGGCGAGATCGACGACGAGGCCCGCGTGCTGGCCCGGCCCGCCGACCCCGAGCCCTGGGAGCCGCTGCTCGGCCGGATCGGCGCCGTCGCCTGGCGGGCCGCCGCCGCGACCACCCCCGACGAGGAGCGGACGGCCCTGGCCGCACTGCTGGACACCTGGAGCGGGCAGCCCTTCGCCGAAGCGGGCGGCAGCTGGCGCACCGGCCTGGCGGGCGAGGAGGCACTCGCCGCCCTCCGCGCCGCCGGGCACACCCTGGCCTCCGGGGCCGTCCGCAGGGGCCGGGCCTGGTTCCTCCAGCGGGCCTCCGACCCCGCCCCCGAAGGCGCCGAGGACTGCCGGACCACCACCGTCGAGGACGCGGACTCCGTACGCCTGCCCCGGCTGCTGGAACTGCTCGCCGAGCGGGGCCCGCTGCCCGCGGAGCCCGCCGCCCGCGAGGCCTTCACCCGGCTGACCGGGGCCCGCGGGCCCGTGGCGGCCCTGGTCCTCGCCGGGTTCCCGGCCCGCGAGGACCACCGGGAGCACCTCAAGCTGCTGGCCGCCGCGCCGTTCAAGGCCGGCAAGTCCCTCGCCGCGGAGTACGGGGAGCTCTCCCGGAAACTCGGCGACGCCGGCCGCTGCGCGGTCCTCGCCGCCGGCCTGCCGCAGGACGTGGCCGAGCTGTGGGAGCCGGGCGGGACCGTCCGGGCCGCCGAGCGGATGGCCGCCGTGTGGACCGGCCTGCTGGGCGCCGAGGAGCGCGTGGACGAGGAGCTGGCCGCCGCCCTGGAGGCCGACCTGGGCCTGCCCCTGCCCTGGGCCCGGGCCCTGCAAGCCGGCCGGACCCCCGAGGGGACCCCCTCCGGCGCGGAGGGCCTCGTACTCGTCGGCAACCGGAGGGGCGGGATCGACCTCCACCACGCCGCTCCCGACGGCACCGCCGGGGCCTGGATCCACGGGGAACCCGCCCACCACACCGCCGCCTCCGTGATCGCCTGGGCCCTGACGGAACGGCCCGCCGGCGACGCCGGAGCCCGGGGCGCGCTCGCGCTGTACGGGCGGCTGCGGGACGGGATCGACGGACCGGGCGCGCTCGTCCCGCTGGGCGGCTTCTTCGGGGAGCTGGCCGGCATCGCCCAGGGCGACCCGGCCTTCACCCCGTACGCGGGGCCCGTACTGCCCTGCCCGGAGCCCCTGTGGGAGGGCGCCGCCGGCACCTCCACGGCCCTCGACGACGGGGTCTTCGTGGTGGCCGTGCCCAGCGGGGACGCGTTCCTGCGGGTGGCCGCCCTCGCCGACCCGGAGCGCGGGGAGCGGGCCGAGCGGATCGCCGCCACGGTCCGGGGCGGCTACCTGCTGACCGTCCTGCGCCGCCACCGGGACCTCGCCGACGGCCTCGCCCGGCTGGCCGCCCGCGCCGCGGACACCCCCGTGCCCGAGGGCGGCTACGAGGCGAACCCGGCGCTGAGCGCCCCCGAGCTGGTCGCCGAGGCCGCCGAGGCCCTCGGGGTCGGCGCGGACGCCGCCGCCCTGTACCTCCAGCTGCTGGCCCTGGTCCGCCCGACGGACCGCGCGGTCCGCCGCTGGAACGGCTGGACGGCCGCCCGGCACAAGGCCGCCCAGGCGGAGCTGGCGGCCACCGGCGCGGTGGAGAGCGGCAAGCGGGCCCGCGCGGGACGCACCCTGTTCGTCCCGGGCCAGTGGACGGAGCTCAAGGCCCCGCACCTCCCGGTGGAGCACGCCAAGCTGGCCCCGCACCTGGCAGCGGCCTCGGGCACGACCCTCCACCCGCCGCTGCTGCGCCTGCTCGCACCGCTGCCCCCGCACGAGCTGTTCGCCCGCGCCTGGGCACAGCGGCAGGGGTAGTCACACGGACAGCGGGCGGGCCGTACGGCCGGTGAGCGCGCGGCGCTCCTCCTCCGTCAGCCCGCCCCAGACGCCGAAGGGCTCACGGGTGCGCAGGGCGTGCTCCAGACAGGCCGCGCGGACCGGGCAGCGGGCGCAGACCTCCTTCGCCGCCCGGTCCCGGTCCTCGCGTTCCTCCCCCCGCTCACCGGCGGGGTGGAAGAACCGGCCGGGTCCGAGCGCGCGGCAGGCGGCCCGGGACTGCCACTGCCAGTGGTGGAGGGCGGCTCCGGGCAGGCGTGAGAGGTCGGTCATGTCGGCTCCTTCCAGTGGCCTCGTCCCGCGTCTGACCGCTGGGAGCCCACTGAAACGGCCCGCCGGGAAACCGGGAGCGCGGCGGCGGTCCGGACGACCGCTGATCTGCCCGCGTGTTCATCGCCACGGCCGCCTTCCCGCCGCCCGCGCTCCCGTGCCGCCGACGCTACGGGCAACTCCTGCGGCACTCAATGAACCCCGTGTTAAAGCGTGTTACGGAAGACCGTCCACTCGTCCGGGCCCACTCGTCCGGGCCCACTCGTCCGGGGCCTGCTCGTCCGGGCCTACTCCTTCGGGGAGCGCACGCCGATGAACACCGGCTCCCGGCGCAGGGTGAAACCCATCGACTCGTACAGCCGGACCGCGCCCGTGTTGCCCGCCGCCGCGTGCAGGAACGGCAGGTCCCCGCGGTCCCGGATCCCCGCCGCCACCGCCCGGACGAGCCGGGCCGCCAGACCCCGGCCGCGGAAGTCCGGGTGGGTGCACACCGCGCTGATCTCGGTCCAGCCCGGCGGCCGCATCCGCTCCCCGGCCATCGCCACGAGCCGGCCCTCGTGCCGGATCCCCAGATAGGTGCCCAGCTCGACCGTGCGCGGCAGGAACGGGCCCGGCTCCGTCAGCCTGACCAGGGCCGTCATCTCCTCCACGTCGGCCGGGCCGAGCCGGACCGCCTCCGGCGCGTGCCCGACCCGTACCGCCCGGCCGTCCAGCTGGACCCCGGGCACCACGGCCACCGTCTCCCAGCCCGGCGGCGGCGTCAGCAGGCCCGTCAGCCACACCTCCTCGCCGGGGCCGGTCAGCGCCGCCAGGTCCGCCCAGGCGGCCGGGTCCTCCGGGTCGGAGAGGGCGGCGAACGGGTTGGCGGACTGGAGGTAGCGGGCGGCCCCGCTCCCCGAGTACTCGGCGAAGGCGCGGTGCGCGCCGTTCAGGGAGCCCCACACCGGGTTGTCGAGCGGGGAAGCGGGATTCTCGGCGGACATGTCGGTGCGGGATCCTTCCTGAGGGCCGTGTCGGTCGGCCGCAGGGTAAGCCCCCGGGACCCGGCTGAGCAGCCGGTTTTCCCGCGGACGTCAGGTCCCGCCCCGGCCCGCAGGCCCCTGCGGAGCCGCCGCGCAACGAATCACCGCACATCCCCGGGAACGCGCAACGAATCGATGCGCCCAGCGCAACGGTCACGGCTTGTCCGGGTCGAACGCGCGAACGTACCGTTTTACGACCCCCACCCCACCTGTCACAGAGGTACGCCCATGCCCCCGCTGCGCACCGCACTCCTCCAGAGCTCCGGACGGCTCGGCGACACCGCCGAGAACCTGAAGCGGCTCGACGAGGCCGCGTCGCGCGCCGCACAGGGCGGGGCCGGGCTCCTCGTGACCTCGGAGATGTTCCTGACCGGCTACGCGCTGGACCTCCAGGAGGTGCCGGGGTACGCCGAACCGGCCGACGGCGAGTCCGCCCACGCCATCGCGGGCATCGCCCGCCGCCACGGGATCGCCGTCCTGTACGGCTACCCGGAGCGGGACGGCGACACCGTCTACAACTCGGCGCAGCTGATCGGCCCCGACGGCGCCCGGCTGGCGAACTACCGCAAGACGCACCTCTTCGGCTGCTTCGAGCAGGACGCCTTCACCCCCGGCGACACCCCCGTCGTCCAGGCGGACCTGAACGGCCTCCGCGTCGGCATCATGATCTGCTACGACGTGGAGTTCCCCGAGAACGTACGGGCCCACGCGCTCGCCGGGACCGACCTCCTCCTGGTCCCGACCGCGCAGATGCACCCCTTCCAGTTCGTCGCCGAACAGCTGGTCCCCGTACGGGCCTTCGAGAACCAGATGTACATCGCGTACGTCAACCGGACCGGCCCCGAGGGCGAGTTCGAGTTCGTCGGCCTCAGCTGCCTCGCCAGCCCCGACGGGGTCACCCGCACCCGGGCCGGCCGCGGCGAGGAGATGGTCTTCGGCCAGGTCGACCCCGAGCTCCTCGAAGCCTCCCGCGAGACCAACCCGTACCTGCGCGACCGCCGCCCCGGGCTCTACGCCTCCCTCGTCTGAGCCGCCGGCTCCACCCCCCAGCCCTCCCGCCCCGCCCCGCCTGTTCTGCCGCAAGGAGACGTGCCCCCATGACGTCCACGGTGCCCACCACCGCCGTTCCGCACAGCGACGGCCAGCCCCCGATCACCATGTTCGGGCCGGACTTCCCGTACGCCTACGACGACTTCCTCGCCCACCCGGCGGGCCTGGGCCAGATACCGGCGACCGAGCACGGCACCGAGGTCGCCGTCATCGGCGGCGGCCTGTCCGGCATCATCTCCGCCTACGAGCTGATGAAGATGGGCCTCAAGCCCGTCGTGTACGAGGCCGACCAGATCGGCGGCCGCCTGCGCACCGTCGGCTTCGAGGGCGCCGGCACCGAGGGCCTGACCGCGGAGATGGGCGCCATGCGCTTCCCGCCGTCCTCCACCGCGCTCCAGCACTACATCGACCTCGTGGGCCTGCAGACCCAGCCCTTCCCGAACCCGCTGGCCGAGGCCACCCCCTCCACGGTCGTGGACCTCAAGGGCGAGACCCACTACGCCGAGACCATCGCCGACCTCCCGCAGGTCTACCGCGACGTCGCCGCCGCGTGGAACGCCTGCCTCGACGAGGGCGCCGACTTCTCCGACATGAACACCGCGATGCGCGAGCGGGACGTCCCGCGCATCCGCGAGATCTGGGCGAAGCTCGTCGAGAAGCTCGACGACGAGACCTTCTACGGCTTCCTCTGCAAGTCCGAGGCCTTCAAGTCCTTCCGCAAGCGCGAGATCTTCGGCCAGGTCGGCTTCGGCACCGGCGGCTGGGACACCGACTTCCCGAACTCCATCCTGGAGATCCTGCGCGTCGTCTACACCGAGGCGGACGACCACCACCGCGGCATCGTCGGCGGCTCGCAGCAGCTGCCGCTGCGCCTGTGGGAGCGCGAGCCCGAGAAGATCCTGCACTGGGCCCAGGGAACGTCCCTGTCCTCCCTGCACGACGGCACCCCGCGCCCGGCGGTCACCCGCCTGCACCGCACGGCCGGCAACCGCATCACCGTCACCGACGCGTCGGGCGACATCCGCACCTACCGCGCCGCGATCTTCACGGCCCAGTCGTGGATGCTGCTGTCGAAGATCGCGTGCGACGACACGCTCTTCCCGATCGACCACTGGACGGCGATCGAGCGCACCCACTACATGGAGTCCAGCAAGCTCTTCATCCCCGTCGACCGCCCCTTCTGGCTCGACAAGGACGAGGAGACGGGCCGCGACGTCATGTCGATGACCCTCACCGACCGCATGACCCGCGGCACGTACCTCCTGGACAACGGCCCGGACCAGCCGGCCGTGATCTGCCTGTCGTACACCTGGTGCGACGACAGCCTGAAGTGGCTGCCGCTGTCCGCGAACGAGCGGATGGAGGTCATGCTGAAGTCCCTCGGCGAGATCTACCCCAAGGTCGACATCCGCCGCCACATCATCGGCAACCCGGTGACCGTGTCCTGGGAGAACGAGCCCTACTTCATGGGCGCGTTCAAGGCCAACCTGCCGGGCCACTACCGCTACCAGCGGCGCCTGTACACCCACTTCATGCAGGACCGCCTCCCCGAGGACAAGCGCGGCATCTTCCTCGCGGGCGACGACATCTCCTGGACGGCCGGCTGGGCCGAGGGCGCGGTCCAGACCGCGCTGAACGCCGTCTGGGGCGTCATGCACCACCTCGGCGGCTCCACGGACGCCGCCAACCCGGGCCCGGGCGACGTCTTCGACGAGATCGCCCCGGTCGAACTGCCGGAGGACTGATCCTCTTCACGCGCCGCTCGCGCGGCTCGGCCCCTGGGGGCCTCACCGGCTTCGCGCCGCTGCGACAGCCTCCGGCTGTCGGATGCGGGGCGGGGCCGGTTTGCGTTGTGGGTGCCGGTGGGTCGTCTGCGGGTGGTTGGCCGCTGCGCGGTGCGGGGTCCCCTACCCGCCCTTCCACCGTTCCCCGGGCGCTGCCCGGACCCGCGCCTCAAACTCCCCCAGCTACCGCTGGGAGGTGCCCCCAGGCGGGG
>NZ_JBWKEZ010000020.1:84599-117633 GCF_056434525.1 Streptomyces sp. NPDC044002 | reverse complement strand
GCTGGAGTGCGCGCAGCGCACTTCCAGCCCCGCCGGCGTTTGAGGCGCGGGCGCGGTAGCGCCGTGTCCTGAGCCGCACCGGCGTGCAGCGCCGGGCGACCGGCCCCGGGGCGGAGCCCCGGATCCTGTGGAGCCGCGCCGGCGACTGAGGCGGGAACGGTGGAAGGGCGGGGAGGGGCGAGCCCCGCGCAGCGGCCCGTGCAACGGCGACGGCCCCCGAGCCGGAAGGGCTCGGAGGGCCGAAGGGAACGACGGGCCGCAGACGGCGGCGAAGAGGACCGGGACCCCGCCCGGCGGGCCGCCGGACGGAGTCCGGCGCAGCGGCGCGAGCGGCGCGTCAAGAGGATCAGAACAGGCGGAGTTTGTCGTCCTCGATGCCGCGGAGGGCGTCGTAGTCCAGGACCACGCAGTCCATCCCCCGGTCGTTGGCCAGAACCCGCGCCTGCGGCTTGATCTCCTGCGCCGCGAACACGCCACGCACCGGCGCCAGGTGCGGATCGCGGTTCAGCAGCTCCAGGTAGCGGGTCAGCTGCTCGACGCCGTCGATCTCGCCGCGCCGCTTGATCTCCACCGCCACCGTCGCGCCGGAGGCGTCCCGGCACAGGATGTCGACCGGGCCGATCGCCGTCATGTACTCGCGCCGGATCAGGGTGTAGCCCTCGCCCAGCGTGTCGATGCGGTCGGCCAGCAGTTCCTGGAGGTGCGCCTCGACGCCGTCCTTGATGAGGCCGGGGTCCGTGCCCAGCTCGTGGGAGGAGTCGTGGAGGACTTCCTCCATGGTGATGATGAGCTTCTCGCCCGCCTTGTTGACGACGGTCCAGACGTTCGCGTCGTCCCCGGTCCCCTCCTTGAGGGTGCACGGAGGCGACATCCAGTTGAGCGGTTTGTACGCCCGGTCGTCCGCGTGGATCGAGACACTGCCGTCGGCCTTCACGAGGATCAGACGGGGTGCCGAGGGCAGATGGGCGGTGAGCCGGCCCGCGTAGTCGACGGAGCAGCGGGCAATGACGAGACGCATGGTCGGCAACGCTACTCGACCGACGGGCCTCCACGCGATTCGCCCCTGAAAGCCCCGTTCGCCGATGGCGCGTTGTATGCGCATTCTCCTGGTGCGCCACCCGGTGGGCGCCTACCGTGGTGAGCGGGAGGTTGTCGAGCGTGCACACTGCGTCGCGGCCTCCCTCCCTGCCCGTAGGACTCAGGCAGCCCAAACTGCCCGGGTCACGAGAGGAGAACCCATGTCGCTCGACGTCTCACCGGCCCTACTCGAACAGGCCGAGCGAGGCGAGGTCGACGAAGCCGCCTTCGTCGACTGCGTCCGGACCTCCCTGCCTTACGCATGGGAGATGATCAGCTCGTTGGTGGCCCAGCTGGAGGTTGAGGGCGGAGAGTTCGCCGACAACCAGACGCCGCCGCCGGACGAGCAGGCGCGCGGGCAGCTGCTGCGCGCGCTCGCGAGTGACGCGATACGGGGTGCGCTGCAGCGGCACTTCGGGGTGCGCCTGGCGTTCCAGAACTGCCACCGTGTGGCCGTGTTCCCGCTGGATTCCTCGGTGGACGACCGGCTGGCCAAGTTCACCTCGATCCGCGGCCAGCTGCTCAACCAGTCCCCGGAACTTCGGGACTGCTAGCAGGACCGGTACTCCGCTGCCGCTCCGTGTCGCGGGAGGTGCGACTGGCACAGGAGCGGCAGCCCCAGGCCCCGTACGGGGTCACACCAGCAGGGGGAGGACCTCCGCGCCGAGGCGGCGGACGTTGTCCTCCGTGGCGGCGAGGTCACCCGACCCCTCCGTCAGCAGGGCGAAGCGGGTGATGCCCGTCCGCTCCGCGGTCTGTGCCAGCCGGTCCGCCGCCAGGGCGGGGCTGCCGACGGGGTGCAGGGAGCACAGCAGTTCCGTGTACGCGTGCGGGTCCCGCATCGCGCGCTGCCGGCCGTCCACCGTCACGTGGGCGTCCAGGCCCTGGCGGAACCAGCCCGGCATCGACTTCAGCAGGGTCTCGCGCGCGTCGGCCGAGCGGTCCGCCAGCTGGCAGACCCCGGCCGACACGTGCCCGGCCGCCCGTACGGACTCCGGCGAGTGCCCGTGCGCCAGCGCGGTCCGCCGCCACAGCGCGACCTGCTCGGCCTTCTCCTCGTCCCCGCAGTGCATGCCCAGCAGCATCGGCAGTCCGCGCTCCGCGGCCAGCCGCACCGACGCCGGGGAGGTGCAGGCGACGATCACTTCCGGCCCCGTCCCGTCACCGTCCAGCGCGTCGGACGGGCGCGGTACGACGGCCACCTCGCGGAAGGAGTGCCGCGGGCCGGCCGCCCCCACCCGGGGCTCCGCCAGCCAGCGCCGCAGCAGGTCGAGGTCCTCCGGGAAACCGGTCTCGTACGCCTCCAGGCCCGCTCCGAGCACCTCCAGGTCCACCCACGGCCCGCCGCGCCCCACCCCCAGGGTGAACCGGCCGCCCGAGGTGACGTGCAGCAGGGCCGCCTGCTCGCCGAGGGCCACCGGGTGCGTGTTCGGCAGCACGCTGACCGCCGTGCCCACCCGCAGCCGACGGGTCCGGCCCAGCAGCAGGGCCGCCAGGGTCACCGCCGACGGGCAGACCCCGTACGGCACGAAGTGGTGCTCGGCGAGCCAGACCGAGTCCAGCCCGGACTCCTCGGCCACCTCGGCGGTGCGCACCGCCCGGTGCAGTGCCTCGCCCTGTCCCTGGCCCGGGAACTGGGCCGCCAGTACAAACGCTCCTACGCGCATCATCGCCCTTAGCCTCCTCGCGGCTGACGCGGCCTCCCCCAGGCGGACCGACTCGTCGACGGCATCGACGTCTGCTGGCAACAACGTCTGACACGTGCCAAAGGCACGGCCTGACAGGAAAGTTATTGAGATTGTCGGGCCAGCTCCCTCCGGAGGGCCTGCCTCCATCAGCCACCCTGCGGGTACCCCGGCTCGCTGCGCGTAGTCTGGGAGAAAGTCACTGTCGGCCGCCCCTTCGTGAGGTATACGTGTCACCGCGCCACAACCGCCCCAGGGGCGGCGAGACTCCGGACGAACGACCCGGCACCGGCCTCGACCGGTTCGGCCTGGAGCGCACCGAGGAGTACCTGGGCGAGGACTGGAAGGTCCGGCACGTCGCGGGGGCGAGCGCGGCGGGCAAGCGCTACCGCTGCCCGGGCTGCGACCAGGAGATCCCCCCGGGCACCCCGCACCTGGTGGCGTGGCCCGAGTACGGCGGCGTCGACGACCGCCGGCACTGGCACAAGGCCTGCTGGAACGCGAAGGACCGCCGCACCTCCAAGGTGCAGCGGTCCCGCAACGCGCCCAGGTACTAGCCCCCGGGCAGGGCCGCGTCAGACGTCCCGGCGGCGCACCACCGCGTACGAGGCGATGACCGCGCCCGCCGTCACCACGAGCAGCAGGACGAGCTGGACCACGTCGCTGGGGGCCGACCGGCCGTCCATGTCGACGCCCTGCAGCCCGAACAGCTGGACCAGGCCCACCGGGGCGTTGTAGCGGAGCACCAGCGTCCCGAGCCCCGAGGTGACCGGCCAGGAGGTCAGTATCGCCCCGAGCACCGGGGGCATCGTGACCACGCCGAGCATGACGGCGATCCCGCCCGCGGAGTGCCGTACGAGCGCCCCGACCGCCAGCGCGAGGACGCCCAGCAGGGTCACGTAGAAGGAACCGGCCACCGCGCCGGTCCAGTCGCTCAGGCCGTGCACCCCGGCGGCGGGCCCGTTGTGCAGGATCGCGGCCCACAGGCCGACGAACAGCACCGAGCCCAGGGTGACGAGGAACGCGCAGGTGCCGAAGACCAGGTACTTGGCGGTGAGCACCCGCAGCCGCTCGGGGGCGGCGGTGAAGGTCGTGCGGATCAGGCCGGTGCCGAACTCGGAGGAGATCGTCAGCACGCCCAGCACGATCACCGACACCTGCCCGGCCATCAGTCCGAAGAGGGCGGGGCCGGTGAAGGGGAGGAACTGGTAGTCGGCGGGCGCGGTCTGGAGCACGGCGATCATGCCGACGCCGACGACCAGGGCCACGAGGGAGCCGAGCGTCCACAGGGTGGAGCGCACGGAGGTCAGCTTCGTCCACTCCGAGGCGATGGCGTGCCCCAGGTGCGGCCGCGGCGTGGGCAGCGGCGAGCTGTACGCCTGCGGCTGCTCGGCGCCCGCCGCGGGCGGGCCGGCGGGGGTGGGGGTCATCGGTGTTCCTCGGGGGTGTTCTCGGAGCCGCGGGCCAGATCGGCGGCGCTGCCCGGCATCAGGAAGGGGCGCCCGGACCCGGGCGGCGGGGGAGCGAAGAAGCTCGCCGCGGTCTCGGCGGGGACGGCCGCCTCCTCCTCCCACTCCGGGACGGTCAGCGGCTCGGGCTCCCACAGCTCGGCGCGGGGGTCCTCGGTGGAGGTGTACTCGACGGAGGACTGCGTCATGCGCATGTAGGCCTCCTCCAGCGAGGCCCGGTGCGGGGAGAGCTCCCACAGCCGTACGCCGGCCTCGTGCGCGAGGTCGCTGACGCGGGGCAGTTCCAGCCCGGTCACGCGCAGCGCCCCGTCGGGTTCCTGGAGGACCCGGCCGCCCGCCCGGGTCAGGGCGGAGGCGAGGGAGGTCCGGCCGTCGGAGCCGTCCGCCGCGGGGCCGGCGGCGGCACGGACCCGCGCGAAACCGGCCGAATTGTGCGTGATGAAGTCCTGGGTGCTCATGTCGGCCAGCAGCCGGCCCCGGCCGATCACGATCAGGTGGTCGGCGGTGAGGGCCATCTCGCTCATCAGGTGCGAGGAGACGAAGACGGTCCGCCCCTCGGCGGCCAGCTTCCGCATGAGGTTGCGGACCCAGAGGATGCCCTCGGGGTCGAGGCCGTTGACCGGCTCGTCGAAGAGCAGCACCTGGGGGTCGCCGAGCAGGGCGGCCGCGATGCCGAGGCGCTGGCCCATGCCGAGGGAGAAGCCCTTGGTGCGCTGGCGGGCGGCGTCCTGGAGGCCGACCACGCCGAGGACCTCGTCCACGCGCTTCTCGGGGATCCCGGAGAGCTGGGCGATGGAGAGCAGGTGCGTGCGGGCGCGGCGGCCGCCGTGCATGGCCTTGGCGTCGAGCAGGGCGCCGACGTGCCGCTGCGCGTTCGGCAGCTCCCGGAAGGGCAGGCCGTTGATCGTGACGCGGCCCGAGGTGGGCCGGTCCAGCCCGAGGACCATGCGCATGGTGGTGGACTTGCCGGAGCCGTTGGGTCCCAGGAAGCCCGTCACGTGGCCCGGCTTGACCTGGAAGGACAGCTGGTCGACGGCGGTCTTGGCGCCGAAGCGCTTGGTCAGGCCGACTGCCTCGATCATCCTTGTGCCCCTTGCCAGCCGGGACGGCTCTCGCCCGCGTACGCCTTAAGAGGATATCGAGGCTCCTGCGGTTCCCTGCCGGGCCGGATCCCTGAGCTGCCCCTGAGATCCGACCCGGGGATGTCCCGTAGTACGCGGGGCGTCCGTCGTGAGACGGACACCCCGCGTCACCGCGTACCGGTCAGGCGTCCCGCTTCGCGAGGGTGAGGTAGCCGGCGGCGACGGCGGCCAGCGACCACAGCGCCATGATCCCGAGCCCGCCCCAGGGGCCGTAGGGCGCGTCGGTGTCCGAGGAGGCGACGGTCTGCATGATCGCGGAGCCCGCCATGTTGGGCAGGTACTCGGCGATCTTGCGGGTGGCGTCGACCAGGCTGAGGACGATCGGCAGGATCAGGACGAAGGTGATCAGGATCGAGATCGCCGCCGCCGAGTTCCGCAGGACCATCGAGACGCCGATGGCGAACGCGGCGAGCAGGGCCAGGTACAGGCCGACGCCGATCACGGCGCGCAGGACGTTCTCCTCGCCGAGCGCGGTGCTGTGGTCGCCGAGGAGGGCCTGTCCGAGGAAGAAGGACAGGAAGCCGGTGGCCAGGCCGACGACCAGGGCGAGGCCGGTGGCCACGGTGACCTTGCCCAGCAGCAGGGTGCCGCGCCGGGGCACGGCCGCGAGCGAGGTGCGGACCATGCCGGTCCCGTACTCGCTGCCGACCACCATCGCGCCGAAGACGAGCATGGCCAGCTGGCCGAGCATCATTCCGGAGAAGCTCATCTGCGTGGCGTCGAAGGTGATCTGCGAGGCCTTCGGCATGTCGTCGAAGGTCGCGTTGACCACGGCGCACAGTCCGGCGCCCATGGCGACGGTGACCAGCAGCGTGGTGGCCAGGGTCCAGCTGGTGGAGGCGACGGTGCGGATCTTGGTCCACTCGGACCGGAGGACGGCGGAGTAGGCCACGTCACTCACCGCCCTTGCGGGTCGCCTCGTAGCCGGCGCCCCACGCGGGGCCCGCGGGCGGGGGCACGGCCGTGCCGGGGGCGCCGGGCGCGTGGGCGTGGTATTCGACGGAATCCGCCGTCATGCGCATGAACGCTTCCTCAAGTGAAGCCCGTTGCGGGCTGAGTTCGTGCAGCACGATCTGGTGCTGGGCCGCGAGTTCGCCGAGCCGCTCGGATTCGACGCCGTCGATCTCCAGGGTGCCGGTGGCGGGCACGCTGACCGCGCTGATGCCGGCCTCGTGCAGTACGTCCTTGAGGCGTTCCTGCTGCGGCGAGCGCAACCGTACGTAACTGCGGGAGTTCTGACGGATGAAATCAGACATGGACATGTCGGCAAGGAGCTTTCCCTGACCGATGACGATCAAATGGTCTGCGGTCAAGGCCATTTCGCTCATCAAGTGGGAGGAGACGAAGATCGTTCTCCCTTCCGAAGCCAGCCCCTTCATGAGATTGCGGATCCAGAGAATTCCCTCGGGGTCGAGACCATTGACGGGCTCGTCGAACATCAAGATCTCCGGATCGCCCAGCAGGGCAGCGGCGATTCCCAGCCGCTGGCCCATTCCGAGCGAAAATCCTTTCGACTTCTTCTTGGCCACGGCCGTCAGGCCGACCAGGTCCAGCACCTCGGCCACCCGCCGCTCCGGGATCCGGTTCGACTGGGCCAGGCAGAGAAGGTTGTTGTACGCGCTGCGACCGCCGTGCATGGCTTTCGCGTCCAGCAGCGCACCGATGTGCTTCAGCGGTTCCGGCAGGTCCCGGTAGTGCTTCCCGTCGATCCGGACCGTGCCGCCGGTCGGGCGGTCGAGGTCGAGCATCATGCGCATGGTCGTGGACTTCCCCGCCCCGTTGGGGCCGAGGAAGCCGGTCACCACCCCCGGTCTGACCTGGAAGCTGAGGTTGTCCACGGCGGTCTTCGCGCCGAATCGTTTCGTAAGGCCCTCAAGCTCGATCATGCGGCCACGCTAGAACGCCCAGGGGCCGTACGCCACCTCAAAAAGGTGACATACGGCCCCTGATGTGCCGATTTCGCTACCAGCGGGTAGACGGCGGCGTACGCGCGGGCGTACTAGCGGCTCTGCTGCGCCGGGACGCCCCGGGTGACCGGCTCGTCGTCGATCGGGGAGCCGGCGGCCGCCACGGCCGCGCCCGTTAGCGTCGCCAGCATCTCGCGGACGTTGGTCAGCTGCGCGTTGATGGAGTCGCGGCGGTTGGTCAGCGCCGCCAGCTCGCGCTCGGACTCGCTGCGGATGCGGTCGGCCTTGGCGTTGGCGTCGGCCACGATGTCCTCGGCCTGGCGCTGCGCGGTCTCCACCGTCTGGCGGGCCCGGCGCTCGGCGTCCGTACGCAGCTTCTCGGCCTCCAGGCGCAGCTGCTCGGCCCGGTGCTCGATCTCCGCCAGCCGCTTCTCGGCCTTCTGCTGGCGCGAGGCCAGGTCGCGCTCCGACTGCTCGCGGCGCTTGGCCAGGTTGGTCTCGAAGTCCGCGGCGGCCTGGGCGGCCTTGGCGCGGGTCTCCTCGAACAGGGCGTCGGCCTCCTCGCGCTTGGAGGCCGCGTCCTTCTGGGCCTCGGCGCGCAGGGCGGCCGCGTCGCCCTTGGCCTTCTCGACGATGCGGACGCCCTCGTCCTCCGCGTTCGACTTCCGGTCCGCCGCGAACGACTCGGCGTCGTTGCGCACCTGCTGGGCCGCCGACTCGGCCAGCTCACGGTGCTGCTCGGCCGCGCGACGGGCCTCCTCGCGCAGGTCCTTCGCCTCCTCCTCGGCCAGCCGCAGGATCTTCTCGACCCGGGCGCCGAGACCGGCGTACGACGGCTCGGCGTCGCTCACCTGGGCCTGGGCGTTCTGCGTTTCGAGGTGCAGCTCCTCGATCCGCTTTTCCAGAGAGTTGATACGTCCTAGGGCGCTGTCGCGGTCGGAGACCAGCTTGGTAATGCGGTCGTCCACCTGACCGCGGTCGTAACCACGCCGCACGAGCTCGAAGCCGAAGGGGGAGGAAGTGTCGCTCATGGGGTTCCTGTCGAATGAGACCGATGAGGTGCTACGTGAGGTGTTAAGGGGAATCCTAGGCGCCAGGGCGGCGTGTCATCGAGTCAATCCGGGTTTGCCCTGGACAATGACACCCCTTTTGAGTGGCAAGGCGACGGAATGATTGTCACTCCTTCGACTGAACCTCCCTCAGAAGCACACATCCTGTGTTCTGACTACCCCTCTGACACCTTGCCACCCGAACGAGTGGAACCCGCTGATGCGCCGGCCTTCACGCCCCCCGCGCCCTGACCGCCCAATGCGGGCTTTCCGCCACCCGAAGGTGCCTCGAATGATTCCAACGCCTCAAGAACGTCCTGGACACGGGAGATCTCCGCCTGAATGTCCTCGCGCCTGCGCACCAGGACCTCCAGCTCGCGACGGCCCTCGTCGACCAGCCGCTCCGCCTCCGCCGTCGCCTCCGCGAGCACCTTCTCGGCCTGCCGCGACAGCTCCGCCTTCTTCGTCTCGGCCTCCTTCAGCAGCGCCTCGGCCTTGCGCACGGCCGCGATGCGGACCTTGCTCGCCTCGCTGCTCGCGTCCGACACCAGCTCCTTGGCCTTCGCCTCCGCCTCGGCACTCTGCTCGGTCGCCGCGCGGACCAGCTTGTCCACGCGCTCGCCGGCCGACTTCATCTGCTCCGCCGACTCCCGGCGGGCACGCTCGTGCAGCTCCTCCACCTCGGAGTCGACCCGGGAGCGCAGCTCCTCCGCCCGCTCCCTTATGGCGGCCGCGTCCGTACGCGCTCCGACCAGCAGCTCGTCCGCGTCCGTACGGGCCTTCTCCACCGTGGAGTTGCCCTCCACGGTCGCCTCCGACGTGATGCGCGCGGCCTCCTTGCGGGCGGCGTCGACCATCGCGTCGGCCTGCTCCTCGGCCGCCGTGGTGGCGGCGAGGGCCTGCCGGCCCGCGTCCGCGGTCAGCTTGTCCGCCTCCGCGGCCGCCTCCGTGATGAGCCGGTCCACCTGCTCCGCGGCCTCCGTGCGCCGCTTGTTGGCCTCCTCGCGGGCCTCGTCCAGCAGCCGCTCGGACTCCTCGCGCGTCTCCGTGCGGGTGCGCTCCGCGTCGGTCGCCGCCTCCGCCTTCACCCGCTCCGCCTCGGACCGGGTACGGGTCGCGTGCTCCTGCGCCGAGGCCAGCGCCTCCGCCGCCTCCGCGCGCAGCCGCTCCGCCTCGGCGGCCGCCTCGCCGACCGTGCGCTCGTTGTCCTTGCGGGTCTGCTCGGTGAGCTTGTCCGCCTCGGACGCCGCCTCGGTGATGAGCCGGTCCGCCTGCTCCGCGGCATCGGTGCGCAGCCGGTTGCCCTCGGCGCGCGCCTCGTCCAGGGTCTGCTCGGCGTCCCGCTCTGCGGCCTCCAGCGTCTCGTTGGCCGCGGCCGTGACGCGCTCCGCCTCCGCGGTGGCCTCGCCGATGATCCGGCCGCCCTCGGTACGGGCCTCCTCCAGCGTCCGCGCCGCCTCCGCGACGAGCCGGTCGGCCTCCGCCGCGGCCTCGCCGACCGTGCGCTCGTTGGCCGCGCGGGTCTCCTCGACCAGCCGGTCGCCCTCCGCGCGGGACTCCACCAGGATCCGCGCCGAATCGCGCTCGGCGGCGGCCAGGGTGTCGGCCGCCTGCGTCTTCAGGGCGGCGGCCCGCGCCTCGCCCTCCTCCAGGACCCGTGCCGCCTCGGCCGTCAGCCGCTCGGCCTCCGCCGCCGCCTCGCCGACCGTGCGCTCGTTCGCCGCACGGGTCTCCTCGGTGAGCTTGTCCGCCTCGGACGCCGCCTCGGTGATGAGCCGGTCCGCCTGCTCGGCGGCCTCCGTGCGCAGCCGGTTGGCCTCGGCGCGCGCCTCGTCCAGGGTGCCCGCGGCCTCGGCCCGGGTGGCGTCCGCCGCCTCGCCGGCCTCCGCGGTGAGCCGCTCGGCCTCCGCCCGGGCGTCGGCGACCGTGAGCTCGTTCGCCGCGAGGGTCTCCTCGGTGACGCGCTCCGCCTCAGCCTCGGCCTCGGCCACGATCCGGGCGCCCTCGGCGCGCGAGGCCTCCAGGGACTCCGCCGCCTCGCCGCGGATCCGGTTCGCGTCGTCCCGGGCGTCCGCCCGGGTCCGCGCAGCGTCCCGCTCGGACGCCGCCAGGGCGTCCGTCGCCTCGGTGCGCACCCGCTGCGCGTACTCGGCCGTGTCGGCCCGCAGCTGCTCGGCCTCGGTGATCGCGTCGCCGACGGTCCGCGCCGCCAGCTCCTTCGCCGCGTCCGTCTCCACACGGGCCTCGCTGCGCACCCGCGCGGCGTCCTCGGCCGCGCGCTCGCGCTCCGCGTGGGCGTCGGCGCGGACCCGGTCCGCCTCCTCCTCCGCCTCGGTGCGGGTGCGGTCCGCCGCGTGCTCGGCCGCGCTGCGCAGCCCGGAGATCTCCTCCTCGGCCTGCTCGTGCAGCCCGGCCACGGAGTCGCGCACCTGCTGCGCGGTGGCCTCGGCCGCCGCGACCAGCTCCGCCGCGCGCCGCTCCGCCTCCTCGGTCAGGCGCGCCGCCTCGGCCTGCGCCTCCTCCGAGCGCTTGCGGGCCTGCGCCAGCAGCTCCTCGTTCTGCTCACGGGCCTGCGCCCGCTCGTTGCCCGCGTCCGTCCGGGCCGCCGACAGGGTCTCCTCGGCCTCCCGGCGCCGCCGCGCGGCCTCCTCCTGGGCGGCGGCGAGGGCCTCCGCGGCCTCCTCGGCGACCCGCTCGGCCGCCGCCTTCGCCTCGGCCCGCAGCCGGTCCGCGGTCTCCTGGGCCTCCGTGCGCACCCGCTCGGACTCGGCCTCCGCCTCGGCGCGCAGCCGTACGGAGACCAGCTCGGCCTCCGCGCGGACCCGGCCCGCGTCCTGCGCGGCCTCGGAGCGCAGCTGCTCGGACTCCGCCTCGGCCTGCGCCTGGAAGGTACGGATCCGCTCCGCCGACTCGGCGCGCAGCCGGTCGCTCTCCTCGGTGGTCTCCTTGCGGATGTTCTCCGCCGCCAGGCGGGACTCGCGCAGCGTCTGCTCCGCCGACGTCAGCCGGGCTTCGGCGTCCGACTGCAGCCGGGCCAGCTCCGCGTCCGCCTCGGCGCGCTTGGCCGCCAGGGCCTGCTCGGTCTCCTCGCGGCGCGCCCGTACGGCGGCGTCCGTCTCGGCGGTCAGGGCCTCGGCCTGCTCCTCGGCCTCGGCGCGCAGCCGCTCGGCCTCCGCGCGGGTCCGCTCCAGGGTCTCCTCGGCCTGCCGGCGCAGGGTGGTGGCCCGCTCCACGGCCTCGGCACGGACCCGCTCGCTCTCGGCGGTCGCGCCGGAGCGCAGCTCGTCGGCGTCCGCCTTGGCCTTGCCCAGCAGCTCCTCGGCGGTCTTCGCCGCCTCCTCGATCTGCCCGACGGCCTCGCGGCGGGCCTCGCCGCGGATCCGCTCGCCCTCGGCGACGGCCTCGGCGCGCAGCTGCTCGGCCTCGCCGCGCAGCCGCCGCGCCTCCTCCTGGAGTTCGACCGTGCGGGCCCGGTACTCCTCGGTGTCGTCCTTCGCGGCGCCCTTGAGCTCGTCAGCCGTGGCGGCCGCCTGTGCGCGCAGCCGGTCCGCCTCGGTCTCCGCCTCGCGGCGGATCCGCTCGGCCTCCTCCGACGCGGCGCGGGTCGTCGCCCGGGCGTCCTCCGAGGCCTTGTTCAGCACGTCCTCGGCGGTGCGGGCCGCCTTCGCCAGCTGCGCCGACATGTCCTCGGCGGCGGCCGTACGGGCCTGCTCGCCGGCCTCGGTGCGCAGCCGCTCCGCCTCCGCGCGGGCGTCGGCCAGTGCGTGCTCGGCCTCGGCCTTGAGCGCCTCGGCCTCCTTCGTGGCCTCGCCGACCAGCCGGGCGACCTGCTCCTTCGCGGTGCGGGTCCGCTGGTCGTTGACGGACTCCGCCGAGGCGAGCTGCCGGGCGGCGCTCTCCTTGGCCTCCGCGAGCAGCGTCTCCGCCTCGGCGCGGGCGGCGCGCAGCGCCCCGTCGGCCTCCTGGACGCGGGCCTCGGCGACCCGGCCGAGGTCCATGGTCTGCTGCCGGGTCTGCTCGGCCTCGGCGGTGGTGGTGGTGCGCAGCCGCTCGGCGTGCTCGGTGGCCTCCTGGGCCTGCGCGGAGGCGGCGGCCAGCAGCCGCTCGGCCTCCTTGCGGGCGCGCAGCAGCGCCGACTCGGCCTCGGTCCGTGCGGCCTCCGCGTCGGCGGCGAGCCGACGGCGGGCCTCCTCGGCGGTCCGGGCGGCCTCGGCGCGGGCGGCGTTCAGCGCCTGCTCGGCCTCGGCGCGGGACTCCTCCATGAGCCGGCGGGCCTGGGACTCGGTACGGGCGCGCAGCTGCTCGGCCCAGGCGACGTTCTCGTTGACGTGCGCCTCGACGGTCTGGCGGCGCTCGTTGAGCTCCTGGTCCAGGCGCTGGCGCCGGTTGACGGCCTCGGCGTGCAGCTCGGCCTGCAGGCGCGCCTGGTGCTCGGCGTGCTCCTGGAGGATCCGCTGGGTCTGCGCCCGGGCGTCGCGCAGCTCGCGCTCGGCGTCGGACCGCATCTGGTCGGCCTGCACCTGGGCGTTGCGCAGCAGCTGCTCCGCCTGGTAGCCCATGTCCGCGCCGTCGTAGGCAGGGCGGGACGCGAGCGCGCGCCGCACCTCATGCAGCTTGGCGCGCAGCACCTCGACCTGGTACCCGAGGTCCTCGGCGTGCTGGACGGCCTTCCCGCGCTCCTTCTTCAGCCGCTCCATC
Source organism: Streptomyces sp. NPDC044002 (assembly GCF_056434525.1). Lineage (NCBI taxonomy): Bacteria > Bacillati > Actinomycetota > Actinomycetes > Kitasatosporales > Streptomycetaceae > Streptomyces > Streptomyces sp. NPDC044002. The sequence continues at coordinate 104,606 of NZ_JBWKEZ010000020.1, read as the reverse complement.
TCGGCTTCGAAGCGCGTGAGATGGTCGGCTTCGGCCTGATGGCTCTCCTGGCTTTCGTAGCCCCGCACAGCGCGGTCCCATCCGTCCCCTGGTCGCAAGCTCACTCCCAAATGAGCATCGCTCGCCCGCTGAACGACGCCCCCGGGGAATGGTGTCAGATGTCGGGGCAGGGCTCTCGGCCCCGACCCCGTTCCGCACCGAACCCCGGCCGAGCCATGGCCACTCTACCGGCCGGGGAATGGGGACATCAGTGCGCTGTTGCGCGGCCGCTCCGGGCGGGGTCGTCGGGGAACGCCCCTTCAGGGCCCCGGTGCCGGATTTGCGGTGTTCGAATGCGCGGGCCGCCCGCTGTCCGTAGCGTCGTCAGTGGTCGGTGGGGTGGGGGTTGCTGGTGACCAGTTCGGTGAGGACCCCGTGGCAGTCCTTGGGGTGGAGGAAGGTGATCCGGGAGCCCATGGAGCCGGTGCGGGGCTCGTCGTAGAGGACGCGGACGCCCTTGCCGCGGATGGCTGCCGCGTCGCCGTCGACGTCGGCGGTGCCGAAGGCGATGTGGTGCACGCCCTCGCCGTTCTTCGCCAGCCACTTGCCCACCGCGGAGTCCTCGCGGGTGGGCTCCAGGAGCTGGAGGTAGGAGGCCCCGCCGTCGGAGGTCTCGTTGATCTTGAGCATGGCCTCGCGGACGCCCTGCTCCTCGTTGACCTCGGTGTGGAACACCTCGAACCCGTACGTGGCACGGTAGAACTCGACGGTCTTGTCCAGGTCGAAGCAGGCGATCCCGATGTGGTCGATTCTTGTCAGCATGGGACCAGTGCACCGCCGAGGAGGGCCGTCACGCAACGTGCCAGCGATCACACCGACTGCCCGGTGACTGCGCGGGTACCGCTCAGTACATTCGGGTAAACCCTCGTTCACTCCTCATCCTCAAGGGGCTGTGCCTCATGTCCGGAACGAACAACACCACATCAGTGATCGTCGCCGGGGCCCGCACGCCCATGGGGCGGCTGCTCGGCTCGCTGAAGTCCTTCTCGGGCGCCGACCTCGGCGGCTTCGCCATCAAGTCCGCGCTGGAGCGGGCCGGGATCTCCGGCGACCAGGTCCAGTACGTGATCATGGGCCAGGTGCTGCAGGCCGGCGCGGGCCAGATCCCCGCCCGCCAGGCCGCCGTGAAGGCCGGCATCCCCATGAACGTGCCCGCGCTCACCATCAACAAGGTGTGCCTGTCGGGTCTGGACGCCATCGCGCTGGCCGACCAGCTCATCCGCGCCGGGGAGTTCGACATCGTGGTGGCGGGCGGCCAGGAGTCGATGACCAACGCCCCGCACCTGCTGCCGAAGTCCCGCGAGGGCTACAAGTACGGCGCCATCGAGATGCTCGACGCGATGGCCTACGACGGCCTCACCGACGCCTTCGAGGGCATCGCGATGGGCGAGTCCACCGAGAAGCACAACACCCGCCTGGGCATCGAGCGCGCCCCGCAGGACGAGTTCGCCGCCGCCTCCCACCAGCGGGCCGCGGCCGCGCAGAAGAACGGCGTGTTCGAGGCCGAGATCACCCCGGTCGAGATCCCGCAGCGCAAGGGCGACCCGGTCATCTTCGCCGCCGACGAGGGCATCCGCCCCGAGACCACGGCGGAGTCCCTGGGCAAGCTGCGCCCGGCCTTCGCCAAGGACGGCACGATCACCGCCGGCACCTCCTCGCAGATCTCCGACGGCGCCGCCGCGGTGGTCGTGATGAGCAAGGCGAAGGCCGAGGAGCTGGGCCTGGAGTGGCTCGCCGAGATCGGCGCCCACGGCAACGTGGCGGGCCCCGACAACTCCCTCCAGTCGCAGCCCTCGAACGCGATCCTGCACGCCCTGAAGAAGGACGGCCTGGAGGTCTCCGACCTGGACCTCATCGAGATCAACGAGGCCTTCGCGGCGGTGGCCGTGCAGTCAATGAAGGACCTCGGCGTGACCCCGGAAAAGGTGAACGTCAACGGCGGCGCCATTGCCCTGGGCCACCCGATCGGCATGTCCGGCGCCCGCGTGGTGCTGCACCTGGCGCTGGAGCTCAAGCGGCGCGGCGGCGGTACCGGTGCCGCGGCCCTGTGCGGCGGCGGCGGCCAGGGCGACGCCCTCGTGATCCGCGTCCCGAAGGCGTAGGGGCGAGCGCATGGCGACGGTGGACGTCCCCACGCTGGTGGCACAGGCCCGTGAGGGCCGGCCGCGGGCCGTGGCCCGGCTGATCTCACTGGTCGAGGGGGCGTCCCCGCAACTGCGCGAGGTGATGGCCGCCCTGGCCCCGCTGACCGGCGGCGCGTACGTGGTCGGACTGACCGGCTCCCCGGGCGTCGGCAAGTCGACCTCGACGTCGGCGCTGGTCTCGGCCTACCGCGCGGCCGGCAAGCGGGTCGGCGTGCTCGCGGTCGACCCGTCCTCGCCCTTCTCGGGCGGGGCCCTGCTCGGCGACCGGGTCCGGATGTCGGACCACGCCTCCGACCCCGGGGTCTACATCCGCTCGATGGCCACCCGCGGGCACCTGGGCGGGCTCGCCTGGGCGGCTCCGCAGGCGATCCGGGTGCTGGACGCGGCCGGCTGCGACGTGATCCTCGTCGAGACCGTCGGCGTCGGGCAGTCCGAGGTGGAGATCGCCTCGCAGGCCGACACCTCGGTGGTGCTGCTCGCTCCGGGCATGGGCGACGGGATCCAGGCCGCGAAGGCGGGGATCCTGGAGATCGGCGACGTGTACGTGGTGAACAAGGCAGACCGGGACGGCGCGGACGCCACCGCCCGGGAGCTGAACCACATGCTGGGCCTGGGCGAGACCCGGGGCCCCGGCGACTGGAGGCCGCCCATCGTCAAGACGGTCGCGGCCAAGGGACAGGGCATCGACGAGCTGGTCGAGGCGCTGGAGAAGCACCGGGCGTGGATGGACGAGCGCGGGGTGCTGGCCGAGCGCCGGGCCGCGCGGGCGGCCCGCGAGGTGGAGACCATCGCGATCACCGCGCTGCGGGGGCGCCTGGCCGACCTGCGCGGGGACGCGCACCTGGACGCGCTGGCGGCCCGGGTGGCGGCCGGCGAGCTGGACCCGTACGCGGCCGCGGACGCGCTGCTGGACAGCCTGACCGAGGGCTGAGGGACGCGGGACGCGCGAGAGGGCGGGGAGCCGGAGCTCCCCGCCCTCTCACGTGTGTGCGGCGCCCGCTCAGATCTTGCCGCGGGTGCCGCGCAGGTGCTCCGCGACCGGGCGCAGCGACGCGCGCAGCGCCTGCAGCGCCTCCGGCGGCAGCAGGTCGATGAAGTGCTCGCGGACGGACGCCACGTGGTGCGGGGCGACCTTGCGCATGGTCTCCATGCCCTCGTCCGTGAGGACCGCGTACAGGCCGCGGCGGTCGGACTCGCAGTTCACCCGGCGGACCAGGCCCGCGGTCTCCATGCGGGTGATCTGGTGGGAGAGCCGGCTCTTGGACTGGAGCGTGGCGGTGGCCAGGTCGCTCATGCGCATCCGCAGGCCGTCCGACTCCGAGAGGTTCACCAGGATCTCGTAGTCGTTGTTGGTGAGTCCGAAGGGCTGGAGATCCTTTTCCAGCTGGTGCATCAGCAGTCTGCTGACGTCCAGGTGGGTGCGCCAGGCGCACTGTTCGGCGTCGGTAAGCCAGCGGGTGGCCGTCTCGGTCTCCATCGTCTCCATGAAAGAACTCTACCTAAGAAGTTGAATTACGTACAAAAATAGGAAGATCGGATTCGGGTGGTGCGGGCCGCGGGCCTCACAGCCCGAGACGCCGCTGGAGATCGCCCAGCTGCCCCGGCATCCGGGGCACGCCCAGCTGCCCCAGCGGACCCTGGCCGGCCCCCGGAACGCCCTGGGCGTTGCCCGTGGCCGCCCCGGCACCCACCGCACCCACCGACTGCTCGGCCATCAGCAGCTCGGTCGACTGCAGCAGGACCGTGCCCGCACCGACGAACTCGAACTGGTGCTCCTCGCCGGAGGTGCCGCCGATGCCGGTCAGCGAGCGCAGGCCGCCCATCACGCCCGACATGTAGCCGTGGTCGTAGTGGTGGCAGGGGGAGGGGCAGTCCGCCCAGCCCACCAGCGCCTGCGGATCGACACGCAGCGGCGGCTCCATGAAGACCACCGGACCATTGGACGCCGCGACGAACTTCCCGGTTCCGATCAAGGTCAGGAAACCCGGGACGATCGACTGCTTCAGCGCCAGCGAGGGCTGGTACGCCAGCAGGTTCCCCGACCGGATGGTCAGGTTGCCGTTGTCCAGGTCGTACGAGTTCACGTCGAAGGCACGGTCGGCCAGCAGCATCTTGCCCTGGCCCTCGGCCACCACCCAGTCGCTCGCGTGCAGCGGGGAGTGGAAGCTGGTGCGCAGCAGCCGGTCGAAACGGCCGTTGCCGATGCCGTTGAACTCGATGCGCCCGTAGTAGGCGATCATCTTGCCCTTCTGCAGGAACCACTGGCTCCCCTTGAGCTCCACGCAGAAGGTGTACGCGTTCACGTTGTCGTCGGAGGGCAGGCTGTGCGGGTCGAACACCGTCGGGCCGCCGGGGCCCGGGTTCACGGGGCCAAAGTTCACAGCTTCTCCTCCGAGGCCTGTACGTAGACCGCGCCCTGGCCGGACAGCTCCAGCTGGAACGCCTCGCCCGAGCCGCGCCCCACCATGTCCCGCCAGCCGAGCGCGGTGGAGAGCTTGTTCCGGACGTCCCCGTGGTGGGCCACGTACGCCTGCGGGTCGACGTGGACCGGCCGGTTCGGGGTGATGGGGAGCTCGATGACTCCGCCGTGGGCCATCACGGCGACCGCGCCGTGGCCCTTCAGGGTGGTGGTGAACAGGCCCTGGCCGGTCACCTGGCCGCGCACCATGCCCATGACGCCGCCCTGCGAGCCCATGAACATCGTGCCCTGCTGGAGGGTGCCGTCGAAGGCGAGCAGCCGGTCGGCCTCGACGTACAGGGTCTCGCCCTGGAGGTTGATCACCTGGATGTGGTGGCCGCCGTGGCCGAACATCACCGTGCCGCTGCCCTCGACCGTCATCAGCGGGGTCTGCTCGTTCGCCACCCGGCGCCCGATCATGCCCATGACGCCGCCCTGGCCGCCGGTGATGCTCGGGGTGAAGGAGACCTCGCCCCGGTAGGCGAGCATCGCCCCGCGCTGGCTGTACATCTTCTGGCCGGGGACCACCTGGGCCTCGACCATCTTCGAGTTGATCTCGCGGAACGGCATCAGACGTCACCCCCGATCGTGTTGCGCTCGCTCGGCTGGACGTACACCAGGCCCTCGCCCTCGAAGCGGATCTGGAACGCCTCGCCGGAGCCCTCGCCGATCAGGGTCCGGAAGTTGACCCCCGACTGGAAGGACTGCTGGAGGTTGCCGGTGTGCGCGATGTACGCACCCGGGTCGACCGACAGCGGGTACTGGGCGCTCACGCGCAGCACCACCGCCGGCCCGTCGGACATGATCGCCGCCTGGCCGGAGCCCTCCACGGTCGTGGTGAAGAGCCCGTTGCCCGTGGTGGCGCCGCGCAGACCGGTGAAGGTCGTGCCGGTGCGCAGGCCGGCGTCGGTGCACAGCAGGTTGCTGGACTCGACGTAGAGCTTCTCGCCGCGCAGGTTCACGAGGTTGATCTCGCTCGCGCGGTCGGCGAAGTAGCAGGTGCCGTGCCCCTGGACCTCCATCACGGTCATCTGTTCGCCGGTCAGCCGGCGGGTCACCATTCCGCGGAGGCCTTCGCCACCGCCGGTCATCTTCTTGAAGGCCATCTGGCCGTCGTACGCGACCATGGCGCCGTTCTTCGCTTTCACGGCGTCACCGGTCAGGTCGACGGCGAGCACCTTGCTGCCTTGGAGTCTGAACTGAGCCACGGGGACGAAGGTATCGGCAGCGGGCCGGGGCGAACAGGGCCCGGAGGGCCGATATCCGCCACAATCGCCGGGCTTCGGGGCATCCGGGGCCCCGCGGGAAGATCACGGAGGGCGGCTGAGACACTGGGACGGACCCCAGGTACCCGGCCCCGAAGGTTCCCACGTGGACATCAAGACCGCTTCCGCCCTGCACCGGCTGCGCCTCATCTCCGTTCCGGAGGCGCTGTCGTTCCCGGCCCTGCTGATCTTCGGCTCGGTACTGAGCCGGGTATCGGACATCGACTACCTCATGATGCCGCTGGGGATCCTGCACGGGATCCTGTTCGTCATCTACGCGGTCTTCCTGCTGGACGTCTGGAACAAGGCGAAGTGGCCGGTCAAGAAGGTCGCCCTGTTCTTCGTCCTCGCGCTGCTGCCCTTCGGCGGGCTGTACGGCGACAAGCTGCTCAAGCGCGACGAGGCCGACAGCGTCATCGCCGCCCGCGCGCGTCAGGCGGCGGACGCGTGATCGTCGCGTTCTCGGTAACCCCGCTGGGGGTCGGCGAAGAGGTCGGCGAGTACGTGGCCGACGCGGTCCGCGTGGTGCGCGAGTCCGGGCTGCCGAACCGCACCGACGCCATGTTCACCACCGTCGAGGGCGAGTGGGACGAGGTCATGGACGTGGTCCGGCGCGCCGTGGCCGCCGTCGAGGAGCGGGCGCCCCGGGTCTCCCTCGTCCTCAAGGCCGACATCCGCCCGGGCGTCACCGACGGCATCACCTCGAAGGTCGAGACGGTGGAACGGCACCTCGCCGAGGACTGATCCGCCGGCCGCCCGAAAGGTTTCCGAAAAAAGCGCTCCCCACCCACGGGCGGGGGGCGCTTTTCGCATGCCCGAACCCAGTCCGGATGTGGCCGGTCTCACGGTTGAGCGGTCGCTCAACCCATTGAGCGACCGCTCAAAATCACCTACCTTCCCTCTTGAGCGACCGCTCAAATGCTTGAAGGGGGAGGCGGGGAATGGGCCTGTACGTCGAGACGGTGATCCACACCGGTATGGACGAGCTCTGGGAGCGCAGCCAGGACCCGGCCCAGCACCAGCAGTGGGACCTGAGGTTCACCTCCATCGACTACCTCCCGCGCGCCGAGGGCGAGCCCCAGCGGTTCCGCTACGCGACCCGTGTCCTGCCCTTCCTCTCCGTCGCCGGCACCGGGATCTCCGCCGGCGAACGCCACCGCCCCGACGGGACCCGGGTCTCGGCCCTGCGCTTCGCCTCGGGGCATCCGCTCTCCCCGCTCGCCGAGGGCAGCGGCTACTGGCGCTACGTCCCCGGCCCCGACGGGATCCGCTTCCTCACCGGCTACGACTACCGGCCGCGCTGGGGCCGCTTCGGCGCCCTCGCCGACCGGCTGGTGTTCCGTCCGCTCATGGGCTGGGGCACCGCCTGGTCCTTCGACCGGCTGCGGCTGTGGTGCGAACGCGGCACCCCGCCCGGCCACGCCCTCGCCCGGGCCCTCGCGGAGACCGCCCTGCGCGCGCTGCTCTGCGCCGCCGCCCTGGCGTACGCCCCGCTCGCCGCCGCCCCGGTCGTACTCGCCGCCGCGCTGCTCCTGCCGCCGCTGCCCGGCACCCCGGCCGCCCGCCGCTGCCTGCGCACGCCGCCCGGCCGCACCACCGCAACCGCCCCCCGCCTGCTGACCACCCTGGAGCCGTCGTGACCTCCATCTTCCGGGCCCACATGGGCGCCGACTTCGACCGCCTGCACCCGCAGATCCAGCGCCGCTTCTCCGTCGGCCTGCACAGCGGGGAGGGCTGCATCGGCCGCGGCACCATGGAGCGGATCTGGCACGGCGGCAGCTTCGTGAAGCCCTTCCTCCGCCTCGGCGGCACCCGCAACATCCTGGTCCCGCACGAAGGCCGGAACATCCCCTTCGTCATAGAGAACCTCCCCTACACCGACTCCTTCGGCCGGGAGACCGTCACCTTCGTCCGCACCTTCCACCTCCCGGACGGGCCGCGCCGCTTCGACGCCACGATGGTCCACAGCCCCGAACGCGACTGCGTCCTCGACTACCTGGGCACCCACCAGCACCTCGCCAGCGACCTGCACATGAGCGCCGAACCCGACGGCTCGCTGCTCATCCGCTCCGGCGAGCACCGGTTCCGCGAGGGCCCCGTCGACGTCCGGGTGCCCGAGCTGATCGGCGGCGACGCCGAGGTGCGCGAGTCCTTCGACGACGCCACCGGCCGGTTCCGGATCCGGGTACGGGTGGTCAACCGCCGCTTCGGCCCGCTCTTCGGGTACGAGGGCTCCTTCACCGCCGAGTACGTCGACGCCCGCGTGCACGGGGTCCGAGGCAGCCTGCGGCCCGTCCGCGAGGAGGTCCGGGCATGAGCGCGGGGACCAAGCAGAAGCTCCTCGAAGGCGCCCTGCGCACCCTCGTCGAGCAGGGCATCGCCAAGGCCTCGGCCCGCACCATCGCGGCCACCGCCGGGGTGGGGCAGGGGCTGATCTTCTACCACTTCGGCTCCGTGGACGAGCTGCTCGCTGCCGCCTGCCAGTACGGGGCCGAGCAGCGGGTCGAGCGCTACCGCGACCGGCTCGCCGCGCTGGGCAGCCTGCCCGAGCTACTGGAGTTCGCCCGCGAGATGCACGCCGAGGAGCGGGCCGCCGGGTACGTCGCCATGCTCGGGCAGCTCCTCGCCGCCGGGCAGAACTCGCCCTCCCTGGCGGCGGCGACCGCCGCCGGGCTGGGGCTGTGGATCGAGGAGCTGGAGGCGGTGCTCGCCCGGCTGCTGGCGGCGACCCCGCTGGCGGACTTCGCCGACCCGGCGGGGCTGGCCCGGGCCACGGCCGCCTCGTTCGTCGGCATCGAGCTGTACGAGGGGGTGGATCCGGAGGGCGCCGGACGGGCGCTGGCCGCGCTGGAGCAACTGGCTGCACTGGCCGGCGTCCTGGAGGGCCTCGGGCCGCTTACGCAGCGAGCCGTCCGCCACGGCCTCCGGCGGGGGACCCGGCCCTGACCCCCGGCTCCGCCGGGGCGCGGAAGGCCGTCCGGCCCAGCGCTCGCGCTGCCGCTGCCGCTGCGCGGGCTGCTCCCCGCCCCACCCTTCGCCCGTTCCCCGGGGCTCCGCCCCGGACCCCCGCGCCTCAATCGCCGGCGGGGCTGATTTTCCCCGGACGGCCCGAGGACGCTGAGACGGGAGGAGCGCGTAGCGATCTGCTGCGCCTGGGCGCTTCCCGGGCTGCCCTGTTCGTCTTCTGGTGCGGGTATCAGCCGAAGGCGGTCGTCGGCCGCTGAGGAATGAGGAGCGCGTAGCGATCTGTCGCGCCTGGAGGCGCCGCAGGTCGCTCTGATCAACCTCTCGTGCGGGGAGCCGCGCCCCTGGTCCGGGACCGGGACTTTTGGGGGCCCGGATGCATGGCGGGCCGGCCCCCGGCCCCTCGCCCATCGCTGACGGACCCGTCCCTCCAACCATCGACCGTGCCGTTTCTTTGGGGGTTTCCCGGCAGTCTTTCGGCTTTCCGGGGCGGGTCGGCCTGTCAAGGGTCGCCGAAGGCGATCACGAAGTGACGCGACGAAGGAGCGCCCTTGACAGGCCGGCACGACACGGAAGGACGATGGGACTGACGGGAAACCCCCAACCCGCTCTGATCCGGTCCGTGGGGATACCGCTCACCCGGCCACCGACCCGCACCTGGGGAGGCGGGTGGGCAACCCCCGCCCCACCCCACGGGGTCGAGGGGGAGATAGCGGGCCCGAACCGCGAGGCAACGTACCCGGAGCCCGGAGCCCGGAGATGTGCGCTCTGCCCGTCGGCACCGTCGCGGGTGAACTCTGGGCGGGGTCGGTGCTCACCGCCCGAACGCGTTCGCGGATCACCGCGCCGCTGGCCGCCGCCTCCCCGCTCCCGCTCCTGCTGTTCGCCGGCCGCCCGGGCCCGGCCGTGGTCCTGCCGGCGCTGCTGCTCGCCGGGCTGGCGCACGCCTACACCCTCGGGCTGGACCGGATGTACCTGGACGCCGTCCCCGACGAGCTGCGCGGGCGGGCGATGACCCTGCTGAGCACGGGCCTGATGACCCTCCAGGGGGTCGGCATGGCCCTCGCCGGCGCCGCCGCCGAGTTCCTCCCGGCACACGTCGTGGTCGCCGGTTCGGGTGCGCTCGGCAGCGGGGTCGTCGTACTGCTCCTGGCCGAAGTGCGGCGGTCGAGGAATGAGACGGGGCTCGCGGTGAAATGACCGCCCGGTAGGGTCTGGTGGATGCCCAAGCCGCTCAGCCTCCCCTTCGACCCCATCGCCCGCGCCGACGAGCTCTGGCGTCAGCGCTGGGGTCCCGTGCCGTCCATGGCGGCGATCACCTCCATCATGCGCGCGCACCAGATCCTGCTGGCCGGGGTCGACGCGGTGGTGAAGCCGTACGGGCTGACCTTCGCCCGGTACGAGGCGCTCGTGCTGCTCACCTTCTCCCAGGCGGGCGAGCTGCCGATGTCGAAGATCGGCGAGCGCCTGATGGTCCACCCGACCTCGGTGACGAACACCGTGGACCGGCTCGTGAGGTCCGGCCTGGTCGACAAGCGGCCCAACCCGCAGGACGGCCGCGGCACGCTCGCGTCGATCACGGCGAAGGGCCGCGAGGTGGTCGAGGCGGCGACGAAGGACCTGATGGCGATCGATTTCGGCCTCGGGGTGTACGACTCGGAGGAGTGCGCGGAGATCTTCGCGCTGCTGCGCCCGCTGCGGGTGGCCGCCGCGGACTTCGAGGAGAAGTGAGTCACACGGCAGCGCCCACGGCAGCGCCCACGGGCGGGGCCTCGGGCGCGGCCGCGTCCGCGGGCGGGTCCTCGGGCGGGGCCGCGTCAAGATCGAGCAAAACGGACGGTTAGGCTCGACGGCATGAAACGAAGCGTGCTGACCCGCTACCGCGTCATGGCCTACGTGACCGCGGTCATGCTCCTGATCCTCTGTGCCTGCATGGTGGCGAAGTACGGCTTCGACACCGGCGCCGGCCTGACCCTCGCGGTCTCGCAGGTCCACGGCGTGCTCTTCATGATCTACCTGGTCTTCGCCTTCGACCTGGGCTCGAAGGCCAAGTGGCCGTTCGGCAAGCTGCTGTGGGTGCTGGTCTCGGGGACCATCCCGCTGGCCGCCTTCTTCGTCGAGCGCGGCATCCGCGCCGAGGTCGAGCCGCTGGTCACCGACGGCATGGCGACCGCCAAGGCCTGAGCGGCGCTCGGGTCCGACCGGATCCGGACACCCCCGGGGAAGACTCTCCGGGGGTTTGCCATCGACATTTACTAGGACGTCCTAGTAAATTCATGAGCATGGACGCTGACGCCATCGAGGAGGGCCGCCGCCGCTGGCAGGCCCGTTACGACAAGGCCCGCAAGCGCGAGGCCGATTTCACGACGCTCTCCGGAGATGACGTCGACCCCGTCTACGGGCCCCGCCCGGGCGACTCCTACGAGGGGTTCGAGCGCATCGGCTGGCCGGGGGAGTACCCCTTCACCCGGGGTCTGCACGCCACCGGCTACCGCGGCCGGACCTGGACCATCCGGCAGTTCGCCGGCTTCGGCAACGCCGAGCAGACCAACGAGCGCTACAAGATGATCCTGGCCGCCGGCGGCGGCGGCCTCTCCGTCGCCTTCGACATGCCGACCCTGATGGGGCGCGACTCCGACGACCCGCGCTCGCTCGGCGAGGTCGGCCACTGCGGCGTCGCCATAGACTCCGCCGCCGACATGGAGGTCCTCTTCAAGGACATCCCGCTCGGCGACGTGACCACCTCCATGACCATCAGCGGCCCCGCCGTGCCCGCCTTCTGCATGTACCTGGTCGCCGCCGAGCGCCAGGGCGTCGACCCGGCCGTGCTCAACGGCACGCTCCAGACCGACATCTTCAAGGAGTACATCGCCCAGAAGGAGTGGCTCTTCGAACCCGAGCCGCACCTGCGCCTCATCGGCGACCTCATGGAGTACTGCGCGAACGGCATCCCCGCCTACAAGCCGCTCTCCGTCTCCGGCTACCACATCCGCGAGGCCGGGGCGACGGCCGCGCAGGAGCTCGCCTACACCCTCGCCGACGGCTTCGGCTACGTGGAACTCGGCCTCTCCCGCGGCCTGGACGTCGACCACTTCGCCTCCGGCCTCTCCTTCTTCTTCGACGCCCACCTCGACTTCTTCGAGGAGATCGCCAAGTTCCGCGCCGCCCGCCGCATCTGGGCCCGCTGGATGAAGGAGGTCTACGGCGCGAAGTCGGACAAGGCCATGTGGCTGCGCTTCCACACCCAGACCGCCGGCGTCTCCCTCACCGCGCAGCAGCCGTACAACAACGTCGTGCGCACCGCGGTCGAGGCCCTCGCGGCCGTCCTCGGCGGCACCAACTCCCTGCACACCAACGCCCTCGACGAGACCCTCGCCCTCCCCAGCGAGCAGGCCGCCGAGATCGCGCTGCGCACGCAGCAGGTGCTGATGGAGGAGACCGGCGTCGCCAACGTCGCCGACCCGCTGGGCGGTTCCTGGTACGTGGAGCAGCTCACCGACCGCATCGAGGCCGACGCCGAGAAGATCTTCGACCAGATCAAGGAGCGCGGCCTGCGCGCCCACCCGGACGGCCGGCACCCCATCGGGCCGATCACCTCCGGCATCCTGCGCGGCATCGAGGACGGCTGGTTCACCGGCGAGATCGCCGAGTCGGCCTTCCAGTACCAGCGCTCCCTGGAGAAGGGCGACAAGCGGGTCGTCGGCGTCAACGTCCACCACGGCTCCGTCACCGGCGACCTGGAGATCCTCCGCGTCAGCCACGAGGTGGAGACCGAGCAGGTCCGCGTCCTGGCCGCCCGCAAGGAGCGCCGCGACGACGCCAAGGTGGCGGCCTCGCTGAAGGCGATGCTGGACGCCGCCCGGGACGGGTCGAACATGATCCCGGCCATGCTGGACGCGGTGCGCGCCGAGGCCACGCTCGGCGAGATCTGCAACGTCCTGCGCGACGAGTGGGGCGTCTACACGGAGCCCCCGGGCTTCTAGACCCGCCGCACGACCGCGCAACGACCGCGCAACGACCGCGCAACGACCGCGCAACGGCCGGTCACGCCCCCACGGCAGGGGGCGTGACCGGCCTCCCCGTTTTCCCGGTCAGGCGCGGGTCGCGCCCTGGAGGCCGTGCATCAGGAGGGCGGTGAAGGCGCCGGCCCACAGTTCGTCCACCGGCTCGCAGCTCACCAGCGCCCGGTGCACCACCGTGCCCGCGATCACGTCGAAGATCAGGTCCGTGGTGTGGCGGGCCAGGGCCGCGTCCTCCTCGGGCGGGAGTTCGCCCCGGGCCTGGGCCCGTTCGCGGCCCAGTACGACGAGACGTTTCTGCCGGTCCACGATCGCCGACCGGATCCGGTCCCGCAGCGCCTCGTCCCGGGTGGACTCCGCGACCACGGCCATCAGCGCCGTACGGGCCTCCGGGCGCCGCAGCAGCCGCGCGAACTGGAGCACCACGTCCTCGATGTCGGCTTCGAGCGAGCCCCGGTCCGGCAGCTCCAGCTCGTCGAACAGCTCGGCGACGGCGTCCACGACCAGCTCGTTCTTGCCCGCCCAGCGCCGGTAGAGGGTGGTCTTGGCGACCCCGGCGCGGGCCGAGACGTCCCCCATCGTCAGCTTCGACCAGCCCAGCTCCACCAGCGCGTCCCGGGTCGCCGCGAGGATCGCGGTGTCGGCGGCCGCGCTGCGGGGGCGGCCGGTACGGCCGTGCGGGGAGCTGACGCCGGGGCTGGGGTTGCGCATGGCCGAGACCATACCCGCCGGTAGCGGAACCGTCGGGGGTCTGTTCGCTGTGGTTCAGATCACCGGGCGCGCGGGCTCCGGGGGAGTTACGCTACGGCTCGTAGCGTAAGAGCGACAACCACGCGAAGCTACTGGCGCCAGGTGGGGACCCGGCGCCGACCAACGAATAAGGCACAACGCAGGACGATCTTTCGGGATCCTTTTCGTCGGCGCGCGCACAAGGGGGAGGATGTACGCATGCAGCCCAGAAACATGTCCATGAGCGGCGTGGTCGACCTCGCCGCTGTGAAGGCGGCCGGCGAAGCCAAGGCCAAGGCCGAGCAGGCGCGCAACGAGGCGGCCCGGCAGGCCGGTGGCGGCGCGGGCAGCGCGCCCGGCGGCGCGGTACCGCCGTCCGCCCTCGTCATCGACGTATCCGAGGCGGGCTTCGAGCGCGACGTGCTCCAGCTCTCCAACGAGGTTCCGGTCGTCCTCGACTTCTGGGCCGAGTGGTGCGAGCCGTGCAAGCAGCTCGGCCCGCTGCTGGAGCGCCTCGCCGTCGAGGCCAACGGCCGTTTCGTACTGGCGAAGATCGACGTCGACGCCAACCAGATGCTGATGCAGCAGTTCGGCATCCAGGGCATCCCGGCCGTGTTCGCCGTGGTCGCCGGCCAGGTGCTGCCGCTGTTCCAGGGCGTGGCGCCCGAGCAGCAGATCCGCGAGACCCTGGCCCAGCTGGTCCAGGTCGCCGAGGAGCGCTTCGGGCTCATCGGCCTCCAGGTCGACCCCGGTGCCGAGGGCGCCCCGGCGGCCCCCGCCGAGGTCCCGGCCGGTCCGTACGACGCGCTGCTGGAGGCGGCCGTCGTCGCGCTGGACGCGGGTGACCTGGCCGGTGCGGTGCAGGCGTACAAGAACGTACTCGCCGACGACCCGGCGAACACCGAGGCGAAGCTGGGCCTGGCCCAGGCCGAGCTGCTGTCCCGGGTGCAGCACATGAACCCGCAGACGGTGCGCACCGAGGCGGCCGCGAACCCGAAGGACCCGGCCGCGCAGATGGCGGCGGCCGACCTGGACCTCGCGGGCGGGCACGTGGCCGACGCCTTCGGGCGCCTGGTGGATACGGTCCGGGTCACGTTCGGTGACGACCGGGACGCGGTACGCGTCCGGCTGCTGGAGCTGTTCGAGGTGATCGGCGCGGACGACCCGCGGGTCTCGCAGGCCCGTACGGCGCTGGCGCGGGTGCTGTTCTAGCCCTACTCCGGTGGCGTGTGCCGCCTCCGGCGATTTGTTGACACGGAGATAAACAGCGGCCGCGTTTTGCCAAAACTTGGCAATCGCGGCCGCTGTTACTCGCAGTAAATCGAACCCCGTGAACTGTCCGGTTGGTTCGCTCTTCACCCCTTCTGTCGTGGCCCAGGGTGACACCCTGTGTGGCCGCGCGACGGCACTGGGCCAGACTCCGGTTATCCAGCCGTTACCCGCCAGTAACGAACCCCCTTGTGCCCCGGCCTGGAATGCACCACGATCGGCGACGCTCGGTCCTTCCCGCAGAACCGCTCACCCGGAACCGCGGCGGAGGGTCCCCACCGGGCCGGCCGGTGACAGTGGCACCGGCCGTGGACAGGGGGGTCTCTGCCACACCGGCAGGGCCTGTCCTCCAGGTTGCGCGAACGCGTGGCCCAGTGGTTGTCGCTCGGGGGTGAACGCCGGTGTATCGGACGCGGCTGCGCCGCGGCTCGGCCGCCTGCGCTCCTTCCCGAGGACGTAGCACTTCTCCCATCCCAGGACGGGCCTCCCGGCCCGGACCGGAGATGTACGTCCGAGAAGGAGGAACAAGATGATTTCCCAGGTTCGTGGCGGGACCAGATGGAAGCGCTTCGCGCTCGTCATGGTGCCGAGCATCGCGGCCACCGCCGCGGTCGGTGTGGGTCTGGCGCAGGGTGCCCTGGCGGCGTCCTTCAGCGTGT
The DNA here is from genome assembly GCF_056434525.1 of Streptomyces sp. NPDC044002. NCBI lineage: Bacteria > Bacillati > Actinomycetota > Actinomycetes > Kitasatosporales > Streptomycetaceae > Streptomyces > Streptomyces sp. NPDC044002. Next base: position 89,060 of record NZ_JBWKEZ010000020.1, on the reverse strand, counting down.
CGGGCCAGGACTTCAAGGTGTCGGCCGACCAGCTCGTCGGTGACAACCTGATCCAGTACGGCAGCGTGGCCGAAGGCGCGACGCTGGGCGACCCCAACAAGAAGACCAAGCACCCGGTCACGATCTCCGGCTTCAGCCGCGCCGAGATCACCAACATGTGCCAGTCGCTGGTCACCCCGGTGCCGGGCCTCGGCGCCATCACCCTGCAGCTGCACACGGGCAACAAGGGCAAGCCGGCCGTCGCGGAGAACATCTACCTCGACGTCGCCGAGCTGGACGCGGACGCCAAGTTCGAGCAGCTCGACATCGGTGTCGCGGTGGGCGACGGCAGCCACGCCACCAAGCCGGTCCCCGGCACGGTGGCGGACGGCGGCCTCTTCTCGCAGCGGGCCAAGAAGGCCACGCTGACGAACGTCCGCCAGAAGGCGTGGGCGACGACGGCGGGCACCTTCACGCTGCCCGACCTCAAGCTCCGCCTGCTCAGCGGCGACAAGCCGTGCTACCAGGACGAGAAGTAATCCCGTCCCGTGTGTGACTGACCGGACGGGCGGGCGGCCCAGCGGCCGGGCGCCCGTCCGGGCTCCACAGAGTTCTTCCGTACCACCGTTTCCAGGGAGCTGTTGTCCATGAACCCCCAGGCCCCGGTTCACGCCGCAGACGAACACTGGCTCACTGTCATGCGCCTCCGCTTCCGTGCCTGGCGTGGTAACCGCCCCTTCTGGGCCGGCCTGTTCACGCTCCTCGGCGGAGTGCCGATCATCTACTTCCCGTTCGCGGACATCCGACTGGCCAACGTCACCCTCGCGATGGCGACGACATCCGGCTCCGTCTCGCTGATCCTCGGCGGCCTGCTGATCACGCTGGGCATAGGCCTCTGGTTCCAGCAGGGCATCCGGGTCTTCGCGGGCGTCGCGGCGATCCTCCTGGCCCTGGTGTCGATCCCGAAGTCCAACCTCGGCGGCTTCTTCATCGGCTTCCTCACCGCCATGGTCGGCGGATGCCTCGCGCTGGCCTGGGCGCCGGGCGTCCCGGCGGAGGACGAGCCGGAGCAGGCCGAGGCGGCCGAGGTGCCGCCCGCGGACCCGTTCTACGGCGTCCCCGGCCCCCGAGACACGGAAACGGCGTACGCGACCGAGACGACTGCCCACGCCGATGGCGGGAGGAACAGTGCGGGGTGACGAGACGCAGCGGGGCGCGGCCCCAGGCGCAGAGTCCCGTGAGAGAAAGGGTCCGCGCCACGCGGCGCCCAGGAAGTCGCTGCTGAACAAGATCCAGATACCCGTCGGCAAGACGATGGCGCTCGCGGCGATGCCGACGGCGGTCCTCGTCGGGATGGGCATCGCCCCGAAGATGGCCCTCGCCGACGACAAGGACATCCCCTTCGCGCCCGGCCCGTGCGTGACCCGGTCCGACGAGCCGTCGAAGTCGGCCTCGCCGACGCCGTCGACGTCGACGTCCGCCTCGCCGTCGCCCTCGGCCTCCGCCTCACCCGGCGCGAGCCCGTCCCCGGGCGCGAGCAAGGCCCCGAAGCCGTCGGCGAGCCCGTCGGCCTCGGCCTCCACGTCCGCCAAGCAGCCCCAGACCCCGAAGACGGGCACCTCCCCGTCCCCGTCGGCGTCGGCCCCGTCCGCCAAGCCGGCGAACCCGCTGGACCCGCTGGGCGTCGGCGACGCCCTCAAGGGGCTCGTGGACGGCCTCGGCAAGCCCCTCCAGGACGCGCAGAAGCCGGCCACCCCGGCGCCCGCGCCCACCACGACCACCCCGACGAAGGACCCCTCCGCCGACGCGATCCGCGAGGCCGCGAAGAAGGCCGGGGTCAAGGTCGAGGAGCTCCCGCAGAGCGTCAAGGACACGGTCACCAAGCCGAAGGACGAGACCGGCAAGACGGCCAAGGACGCGGAGAAGGACGCCGACGGGGCTTCGCCCAGCCCGTCCCCGAGCACGTCGGCGACGACGGACCCGGACGGGAAGCAGCCCTTCCCCTGCCCGACCTTCGACGCCGAGGCCTTCGCCAACGCCAAGCTGGAGCCCGGCATCCCGCTCCTGCCGGACGAGCCCTGGTACCTGGACAGCTCGCTGCTGACCCTCTACGGCCTCGACTACGAGGGCATCGTGGAGGTGAAGACGGCGGGCGGCAAGGTCAAGAAGGTCCTGAAGTTCACGGCGGACTCGCTGGACATCAAGGACCTGTACCAGACCGTCGGGAAGGGCCCCAACACCGCCCACCTCAAGTCGCGCCCGGGCTCCACGTCCAAGATCCGCGACGGCAAGGTCACGATGTACACGGAGAGCCTCAAGGGCAACCTCTTCGGGCTCATCCCGGTCGAGTTCACCCCGAAGACCCCGCCGCCCCTGAACGTCCCCTTCGCCTTCTTCACGAAGGTCAAGGTCGTCCAGGCCGGCCAGTTCGGCGGCAACCTCACCGTCCCGGGCCTGAAGAACTACATCGGCCCGGCGGAGTAGCGGTTCGGGCGCAACGCGAAGCTCCCGGCAGCGAAGAGGCTGCCGGGAGCTTCGTCGTCGTACCTGCTAGGCGGTCCAGCCGTACTCAAGCGGCGGGCCGGAGGACTCCGGCCGTTCCCGCGTCTCCCGGAGCCACTGGTCGTACGCCCCGGCACCCTGGAGGCGGATGCCCCAGTGGTAGCTCGGATCCACGAAGAGCCGCTGCTTGTACTCGAACTGGAACTCGATGCAACGCGTGGTGCCGGCCACCAGGTCGCCTGGGCCACTGAGGACGTAGCGGATGCCGGCGATGCGCTGGGTGAGGGCGTCGTCCCCCAGGAAGTGCGCACCGCAGGAGGACAGGGCGAACTCGTCCTCCGCATCGGCCAGCTCCTCCGGGGGCTCCACCTCGGCGACCATCCGTAGCGCCAGGTTTCCGAGGCCGCCCACGGAGTCCATTCGCAGATAGCCGCCCTCCTGGAGGGCCAGGTAGACCGTGCTGCCCAGGGGGGTGAAGAGCGGAACCCGCGAGTCCCGGTCGATGAAGCCGGGGACCTGGACGTCCCATACGCTCACCGCGCGCAGGGGAGCGAAGAGCCGGTCGTAGATCTGCCGAGTGGTGTCGTGCTGCTCGTTCACAGTCCTCCGGTCAGCCAGTGGAAGTCCTTCGGCTGCATGCCGGAGCCGTCCTTGAGGAACGTCCAGAACTCGCCGTTCATCTGGAGGACCAGAGTATGGTCCTTGTACCGGAAGACCAGACCTGCGGGAGAGTCCTTCTTGATCGTCGCGGTGCCCTTGAACTCGAAGCGACCGTCCTTGATCATCTGGAACCAGTCGTCGAGCATTTCGGCACCCTCGTCGTCCTTGTACTTCGGGTAGGTCTTGCCGAGGAGCTTCTGCATCATGGGCCGCTTGCGCTCCCAGTGCTTCTTCCACGTGTTCGGGTTCGTGGTGATACTCGTGAAGCACGGCGGCTTGAGCGGATCTTCCGCGGCCACGGCCTCGCCCTGAGCCGATGCGACCGCCATGGCCGGCGCCGCGGACTTGGACTTGGGCTTGGGCACCAGGCAGAAAGAGGGAAGCTTGCCGCCGGCCTTCCGTGCCCGGTCGATGATCGACTTCAGGCGCTTGACGGCGCGGGCACCGGCTTCCGCCGCGTCGAAGAACTTCGCCACGCGGGTGACCACCTTGTAGATGGCCTCGATGACGTCCCCGACCTTCTTCAGGGGGATGGCGTTGCTCGCGACGTCGAACAGGGCCCAGAGGCAGGGCTCGACCTCGCGGGTGGCGAAGCACTTCTTGATGTTGTCCAGGCCCAGCATCGAGATGAGGATGTCGCCGCCGTTGGCGATCAGCCAGTCCACGATGCTCGCGTTCATCGCGGCGAGCGCGGTGCGGTACTCGTCCACACAGCCCTGGCCGCACTGGGCCATCAGGACGGCTTCGTCATCGGCCCCCAGGGGGCCGCCGATCTTGGACGCGTCGGCCACACCGGTGTTGCCGGTCGCCATGGCCTTCTTGCGGTCTTCCTCCTGCTGCCGCCGCTCCTCCTCCTCGGCCCGGTCGGCCGCCGCGTCGGCGTCCTTCGCGGCCTTGTCGGCGTTGGTGGCGGCGGTCTCGGCGCGGTCGGCGTAGCCCTCGGAGTCGGTCGCGGCCTTGTCGGCCGCACTCGCGTCCTTGGCCGCCGCGTCGGCGGAGGCACGGGCCCCCGCGGCGCTCTTCTCGGCTTCGGTGGCCTCGTCGTTCGCGCCGAGCGCGGCGTCGGCGGCGTCCTTCGCGGCACTCTTGGCGTGGACTGCGTCGGTGCCGGCCTGGGCGCTGTACTCCTTCGTCTTCTCGTCCGCCTTCCTGGCGGCGTCGGCGGCACGGGCCGCTTCCGCTGCCGAGGCACGCGCGGCGGCCATGGACTTCAGTGCGGCGGCGGTGTCGGGCGTCGACACGGGGGGGGGCTGGGGGGGGAGGTTGGCGGTGCCGGGGGGCCTTTCCGCCCAGGTCTTCGTGGTTTCCCCGGCGTTGGTT
>NZ_JBWKEZ010000020.1:49108-84589 GCF_056434525.1 Streptomyces sp. NPDC044002 | reverse complement strand
TATTCGCCTTCCTGATGGTGTAGGGAGCAAGGGCCCCTCCCCTCTCCCCAGCCAGCCCCGTCGCCCTGGACCCCCGTCGGGCCGCTCGTGCCCCCCCCCCCCGCGGCGGCGGCCTGGGCGGCGAGCTTGGCGTCGCCGGAGGCCTTCTCCGCCAGGGCCTTCGCGGTCGCCGCGGCCTTGGTGGCCTCCTCGGCCTTCGCGGTGGCGGCGGCCGCCAGCTGCTCGGCGTGGGACTTGGCCGACTGTCCGACGAGTGCGGCGAAGGCGGCCGCCGAGTCCGTCTCGCGGTAGGCGGTGCCCATCGCGATCGCGGTGTTGGCCGGCGCGATGGCCTGGGCCGCCGAGTCACGTGCGGCGGAGGCCGCCTGGGAGGTGGCGTAGGCGTGACCGGCGGTCACGGCCGACCATGCCGCCGTCTTGATCGACTCGGTGCGGGCGGCACCGGCCTCCTTGCTCGCCTGAAGCGAGGCGGTCTGGGCCTTCTTCGCCTCCGCCTCGGCCTTGGTCGCGTTGACCGAGGCGGCGTTGGCCGCCGCGATGGCGTCGGCCGCTGCGGCGTGCGAGGTGAGGGCGGCGGAGAAGCTGGTCTCGTACGCGGACCAGGCCTTGTCGGCGGAGCTGTCGGCGCGTGCGGCGGCCGCGTCCGCGCGCGTCGCGGCGGCGCGGGCGTTGACGGCGGCGGCGCTCGCCTCGTCGGCCTCCTTGCGCGCGGCGGTCGCGGCGGTGTCGGCCTGGTTCGCGGCCGTACGCGCCTCGGTGGCGGCCTTGCGGGTCGCCTCGGCGGCCTCGTCACTCACGTGAGCGGCGGCTGCGGCCTCCAGGGAGGCTGCCCGTGAGGCCGTGGCGGCCTTGTTGCGCTCGGCTTCCACGGCCCTGTCGCGGGCCGCGGTGGCCTTCGACTCGGCGGCCTCGGCCTTCCCCAGCTCACCCCAGGCGGTGCCCCTGGCGCCTTCGGCGGCCGTACGCGCCCGGCCCGCGGTCTCGCGTTCCGTCGCCGCGCGCTTCTCGGCGGCCTGGGCCTTCGCGCGTTCGTTGGCGGCGTTCTGCCGTTCCTTGACGGCGGTGGCCTTCTCCTTCTCGGCCTTCGCGCGCTCGGCCTTCGCCGTGTCCGCAGCCTTGCGGGCGGTCTCCTGCGCCGCCTCGGCCGTGGCCTGCGCGGTCTTCGCCTTGGTGGCGTTCTCCGCGGCCTCCTTGGCCTGGGCGGCCGCCGACGCGGCGGCGGCCTTCGCCTGGGCGGCGGCTTCCTGCGCGGCGACCCGGCGGAACTCGGTGTTCAGCGCGTGCGACTGGGTCTGCGCCAGCGCGTAGAGGGTGTTGCTGTCGGCGACGGTGGCCTTGGCGGCGTTCGACGCCGTCTCCGCGGCCTTGGCCGCGGCCTGGGCGGCGGCGGCCGAGGCCTTCGCGACCTGGACGGACTGCTGCGCGAAGAGCAGGCCCCGGCCGCGCGGCGTCTTGGCGGCGTCGGCGATGGCCCACGCCGCGTCCTGCGCCGTGTCGGCCTTCTCGGACGCCGTCTTGGCGGACGCGGCGGAGGCCGCCGCCTTCTTCGCCTGCTCGGCGGCCTTGGTGCGGGCCGCGGCCAGGTCCTTGGTGGCCTGGGTGAACACGGACGCGGCGGGGCGGCCCGAATCACTGGCGGGCCGGCCGGCCCAGTACTTCTGCCAGGTCAGGATCTGGTCGGCGAGCCACGCCTGGCCCAGCGCCTCGATCATGGCCTCGGTGGACTCGCGCACCTCCGCCGCCGCGGCGACCTCGGCGTTCACGATCTCGCCGCGCTGCTTGCCCTGGGAGGCGTACTCCTTCTCCCACTCCAGGTGCGCGGTGACGACGATCGGGGACATGACCCGGTAGAAGTCGAGCGGGTTGCGGCTGTCGCACGCGCCCCAGGCGACCTTCAGCGCCTCGACTTCCGTACGGAACTCGACCGAGTCCTCGGCCGGCGTCTTGGCCATGTAGCCGCCGAGCCGCAGGTAGCGGGCGATGTCGCTCGCCGTCGGCATGCGGTAGTTGGCGCTCGCGGCGTCCTTGAGCATGCCGTTGGTGACGAAGTCGTGGTTCTCGTCCTTGCCCTTGAGCTCGGCGGCGAGAGCCTTGGCCTTGTCGAGGGCCGCCTTCGAGGGCACGGCGTGGGCGTCGGAGCCCAGCTGGTTGTACAGGTCCCGCTGGGGGCCCAGGGTGAAGGCGACGACGTCCTTGTCGAACTTGGGGGCGTACTGGTCGACGCCCGCGCCCGTGCCGGACTTCCAGTACGGGTAGTTGGCCTTCTCCCAGCGCTCCCGCCGCTCGGCCGAGGCAACCGGGGAGCCCTCGTACGAGTCGCGGTCCTTGATCCGGGCCTGGTCCAGCGGGTACATGCCCGTGGCCAGGTCGGTCGCGGTGGCCAGGTCGGCGGCGGGACCGGTGAGGGCCTTGGCCGCCGTCTTCTTCATCTCGGGGCCGCCGATGTGCAGGGCGAAGCCGGCCGCACAGCGGTCGAGGCGGGCCTGCTCGCCGAGGCTGATCGGCCGGTACGGCGGGTCGGTGTCCGGGGGGACCTCGACGGCGCCGGCCGGGGCGGCCTGGACCAGGCCGACGAGGACCGCGGAGGCGGTGAGCAGGGCGGTGCCTGCCAGTCCGCGCCGCAGGGCGTCGCGGGAAGCGCGACTCCTGCCCCGCAGGAGGGTGGTTCTTTGCACGTGCTTGTTGCCTGTCTTCAGGGTTTCTGGTCAGCCCGAAGGAAGGCGCGCGCGTACGTAAGGCCGTGCCGCCGCGGCATGCGGCGGTGGCACGGTGGAGCAGAAGTGGTCGATCCCCCCATGTGCACGGGTCAGGTGCACAACCCCGTTGCCTTCCCCCAAGGCGGTTCGAAGCGTTTCACGATCGGGTTACCGCCGGTAGTGCGTTTTCGGCCACACCAGTCGGGTTTCGGCCGAAACTACCAGCCAGTAGCCACGGGCAACGGAAAACACCGAGGGCGGCACCCCGGGTCTCCGGGGTGCCGCCCTCGGTCTCTGTGCGGCAGAGTCAGGCGTCGAGCGGTCAGGCGGGGGTGCCGCCGCCCAGGTGGTGGACGCGGACCATGTTGGTCGTGCCCGGGACGCCGGGGGGCGAGCCGGCCGTGATGATCATGGTGTCGCCCGGGTTGAAGCGCTGGAGCTTCAGGACCTCGGCGTCCACCAGGTCGACCATCGCGTCGGTGCTGTCGGCGTGCGGGACGACGGCCGACTCGACGCCCCAGCTCAGGGTGAGCTGGTTGCGGGTGTTCACGTCCGTCGTGAACGCCAGGATCGGCTGCGTGGCGCGGTAGCGCGACAGGCGGCGGGCGGTGTCGCCGGACTGGGTGAAGGCGACCAGGGCCTTGCCGTCGAGGAAGTCCGCGATCTCGCAGGCCGCGCGGGCGACGGAGCCGCCCTGGGTGCGCGGCTTCTTGCCCTGGACCAGCGGCTGGAGGCCCTTGGCGAGGAGCTCCTCCTCGGCCGCCGCGACGATCTTCGACATCGTCTTGACGGTCTCGATCGGGTAGGCGCCCACCGAGGACTCGGCGGACAGCATGACCGCGTCGGCGCCGTCGAGGATGGCGTTGGCGACGTCGGACGCCTCCGCGCGGGTCGGGCGGGAGTTGGTGATCATCGACTCCATCATCTGGGTCGCGACGATCACCGGCTTGGCGTTGCGGCGGCACATCTCGATGAGCCGCTTCTGGACCATCGGGACCTTTTCGAGCGGGTACTCGACGGCGAGGTCGCCGCGGGCCACCATGACCGCGTCGAAGGCCGCCACGACGGCCTCCATGTTCTCGACGGCCTGGGGCTTCTCCACCTTGGCGATGACGGGGACCCGGCGGCCCTCCTCGTCCATGACGCGGTGGACGTCCTTGACGTCGTTGGCGTCGCGGACGAAGGAGAGGGCGACCATGTCGCAGCCCATGCGGAGGGCGAAGCGCAGGTCGTCGATGTCCTTCTCCGACAGGGCGGGGACGTTCACGGCCGCGCCGGGCAGGTTGATGCCCTTGTGGTCGGAGATGACACCGCCCTCGATGACGATGGTCTTGACCCGCGGGCCGTCGACCTCGGTCACCCGGAGCTCGACGTTGCCGTCGTTGATCAGGACCTGGTCACCCTTGGCGACGTCGCCCGGGAGGCCCTTGTAGGTGGTGCCGCAGATGGACTTGTCGCCCGGGACGTCCTCGGTGGTGATGGTGAACTCGTCACCGCGCACCAGCTCGACGGGACCCTCGGCGAAGGTTTCGAGGCGGATCTTGGGGCCCTGGAGGTCGGCGAGGACGCCGACCGCGCGCCCGGTGTCCTCGGAGACCTTCCGGACGCGGTCGTACCGCTCCTGGTGTTCTGCCTGGGACCCGTGGCTGAAGTTGAATCGGGCCACGTTCATACCTGCCTCGATGAGTGCTTTCAGCTGCTCATACGAGTCGACGGCGGGGCCCAGCGTGCAGACGATTTTGGAACGGCGCATGACCGGATCCTATCCGTTTGTTTCGTAGCGGAATATTCCGTCTGGCGGAAAGTCCAAGTGACTACTGGGTAACCAACGCGTACGCCTGGGAGGCGATCTCCAGCTCCTCGTCCGTGGGGATCACCGCGACCGCCACCCGCGCGTAGTCCGGGGAGATCAGCCGGGGCTCCGGGGAGCGCGCGGCGTTCGCCTCCAGGTCCAGCGCGAGGCCCAGCTCCTCCAGGCCGGCGATCGCGGCCTCCCGCACGACGGAGGCGTTCTCGCCGACGCCCGCCGTGAACACCACCGCGTCCACCCGTCCCAGGACCGCCGTGTACGCGCCGATGTACTTCTTCAGCCGGTGGACGTACGCCGCCAGCGCGAGGCGGGCCGCCTCGTCGCCCTCGCCCGCGCGCCGCGTCACCTCGCGCATGTCGTTGTCGCCGCACAGACCCAGCAGACCGCTCTTCTTGTTGAGCAGCGAGTCGATCTCGTCGACGGAGAGCCCGCCCACCCGGGCCAGGTGGAAGATCACGGCCGGGTCCAGGTCGCCCGAGCGGGTCCCCATGACCAGGCCCTCCAGCGGGGTCAGGCCCATGGACGTCTCCACGCAGACCCCGCCCCGCACGGCAGAGGCGGATGCGCCGTTGCCCAGGTGCAGGACGATGACGTTCACGTCCTCCACCGGCTTGCCGAGCAGCGCCGCCGCCGTGCGCGAGACGTAGGCGTGGGAGGTGCCGTGGAAGCCGTACCGCCGGATGGAGTACTTGTCGGCGGTCGCCGCGTCGATGGCGTACCGGGCCACGTGCTCCGGCATCGTCGAGTGGAAGGCGGTGTCGAAGACGGCCACCTGCGGCAGGTCCCCGCGCAGCTCGCGCGCCACCTCGATGCCGGTCACGTTCGCCGGATTGTGCAGCGGGGCCAGCGGGATCAGGCTGCGGATCTCCGCGAGCACCTCGTCGTCGATGACCGTCGGCTGCGTGAAGCGGGTCCCGCCGTGCACCACCCGGTGGCCCACGGCCGCCAGTTCGGGGGAGTCCAGGCCCAGCCCGTCGGCCGCCAGCTCCTCCGCGACCGCCCGCAGGGCGGCGCCGTGGTCGGCGATCGGGCCGAGCCGCTCGCGCTTGCCGGCCCCGGCGCCCGCCCCGGTCAGCGGCTCGTGCACCAGGCGGGAGGTCTCCTCGCCGATGCGCTCCACCAGGCCGGCGGCGAGCCGGGAGCGGTCGGCCATGTCGAGCAGCTGGTACTTCACGGACGAGGAACCGGAGTTGAGGACGAGTACGCGCGTTGCGGTCACGGTGGCGGGTCTTTCCTTCGGGTGGGGTGGGGGGATCACTGGGCCTGGGGCCGGGACTGCGACTGCGCCTGGATCGCGGTGATCGCCACGGTGGTGACGATGTCCTGGACCAGCGCGCCGCGCGAGAGGTCGTTGACCGGCTTGCGCAGGCCCTGGAGCACCGGGCCGACGGCGACGGCGCCGGCCGAACGCTGCACCGCCTTGTACGTGTTGTTGCCCGTGTTCAAGTCCGGGAAGATCAGCACGCTCGCCCGGCCGGCCACCTCGGAGCCGGGCAGCTTGGTCGCGGCGACCGAGGGCTCCACGGCGGCGTCGTACTGGATCGGGCCCTCGATCAGCAGGTCGGGGCGCTGCTCGCGGACGGCCTCGGTGGCCTTGCGGACCTTCTCCACGTCCGCGCCGGAGCCGGAGGTGCCCGTGGAGTACGAGAGCATCGCGATCCGGGGGTCGACGCCGAAGGCGGCGGCGGTGGCCGCCGACTGCACGGCGATGTCGGCCAGCTGGGCGGCGTCGGGGTCGGGGTTGACGGCGCAGTCGCCGTAGACGAGGACCTGGTCGGCCAGGCACATGAAGAAGACGGAGGAGACGATCGAGGCCTCGGGCTTGGTCTTGATGATCTCGAAGGCGGGGCGGATGGTGGCGGCGGTGGAGTGCACCGAGCCGGAGACCATGCCGTCGGCCAGGCCCTCCTGGACCATCAGGGTGCCGAAGTAGTTGACGTCGGTGACCACGTCGTGGGCCAGCTCGACGGTCATGCCCTTGTGCGCGCGGGCCTTGGCGTAGTACTCGGCGAATCGTTCCCGCAGGGGGGAGGTCGCCGGGTCGATCAGCTGCGCGGCCGAGATGTCGACGCCCAGGTCGCCGGCCTTCTTCAGGATGGCCTGCTCCTCGCCCAGCAGGGTCAGGTCGCACACCCCCCGGCGCAGCACCACGTCCGCGGCGCGCAGCACCCGCTCCTCGGTGCCCTCGGGCAGCACCACGCGGCGCCGCTCGGAGCGGGCCCGCTCCAGCAGCTCGTGCTCGAACATCATCGGGGTGACGCGCTCCGAGCGGGCCACGGACAGCAGTCCGCGCAGTTCGGCGGTGTCCACGTGCCGCTCGAAGAGGCCGAGCGCGGTCTCCAGCTTGCGCGGGGTCGCGGAGTTCAACCGGCTCTGCAGCGAGAAGAGTTCGGCGGCGGTCGGGAAGCTGTTGCCGGCCACCGAGACCACCGGGGTGCCGGGGGCGAGCTTCGAGGCCAGGGTGAGGATGTCCGCGGACGGGCGCTCGTTCAGGGTCAGCAGCACGCCCGCGATCGGCGGGGTTCCCGAGGCGTGCGCGGCGAGCGCCCCCACCACCAGGTCGGCCCGGTCCCCGGGGGTGACGACGAGGCAGCCGGGGGTCAGGGCGTTCAGGAAGTTGGGCAGCATGGCGCCGCCGAAGACGAAGTCCACGGCGTCGCGGGCGAGCCCGGCGTCGTCGCCGAGGAGCACCTCGCCGCCGAGCGCCCGGGTGATCTGGGCGACGGTGGGGGCGGACAGGTTCTTGTCGTCGGGCAGGACGTAGCAGGGCACGGGGAGGCGGGCCGCGAGCCGCTCGGCTATCGCGTCGCGGTCCTCGGGAGCCACCCGGTTGACGACCATCGCCACGACGTGGCAGCCCAGGCTCTCGTAGGCCCGGTGGGCGCTCTGCGCCTCGGCGCGCACGGCCTCGGCCGGCTGCTTGGTGCCGCCGACGACGGGGACGACGACCGCGCCCAGCTCGTTGGCGAGGCGGGCGTTCAGTCCCAGCTCGTCGGGCAGGTTGGTCTCGGCGTAGTCGGTGCCGAGGACCAGCATGACCTCGTAGTCGCGGGCCACCCGGTGGTAGCGGTCGACGAGCCGGGAGACCAGCTCGTCGGTGCCCTTCTCGGCGAGGATGGCGGAGGCCTCGTGGTACTCCATGCCGTACGCCGTCGCGGCGTCCTGGTCGAGCCGGTAGCGGGCCCGCAGCAGGTCGAAGAGCCGGTCCGGCCCGTCGTGCAGCAGGGGGCGGTACACGCCGACCCGGCCCGTCTGGCGGGTCAGGAGCTCCATGATCCCCAGCTCGACGACCTGCCGGCCGTCTCCCCGCTCGATACCGGTCACGTACACGCTGCGCGTCACGCGTGCTCTCCGTCCCATGCAGTGGATGTCTGATTGGTGTGCCTCGACCTCTTGACAATACCTCCGCCAGTGGATAGGGCGCCCCCGGGAAAAAGTCCGGGCCGGGGGGACGAAAGGCCTGGTGGGTGGAGCAGTGCCGAGCGCGCACCCCTCCCGGAACATGGAACAATCGGACAGGCGTCATCAAATACGCCCTTACGTCCTTCATATGTACGGCAGGAGACACAGCACGATGCGTATCGGAGTTCTCACCGCAGGCGGCGACTGCCCGGGCCTGAACGCTGTCATCCGGTCGGTCGTACACCGTGCCCTGGTCGGACACGGGGACGAGGTCATCGGCTTCGAGGACGGTTTCAAGGGCCTCCTCGACGGCCACTACCGCCCCCTCGACATCAACGCCGTCAGCGGCATCCTCGCCCGCGGCGGCACGATCCTCGGCTCGGCGCGCATGGAGCGCGCGCGGCTGCACGAAGCCGCCGAGAACGCCCACGAGCTGGCGCGGCGTTACGGCATCGACGCGCTGATCCCGATCGGCGGCGAGGGCACCCTGACGGCCGCCCGGATGCTGGCCGACGCGGGGATGCCGGTGGTCGGCGTACCGAAGACCATCGACAACGACATCTCCTCCACCGACCGGACCTTCGGCTTCGACACCGCCGTCACGGTCGCCACGGAGGCCATCGACCGCCTCAAGACCACCGCCGAGTCCCACCAGCGCGTGATGGTGGTCGAGGTCATGGGCCGTCACGCGGGCTGGATCGCCCTGGAGTCCGGCATGGCCGGCGGCGCCCACGGCATCTGCCTGCCCGAACGCCCCTTCGAGGTGGACGCCCTGGTGAAGATGGTGGAGGAACGGTTCGCCCGCGGGAAGAAGTTCGCCGTGATCTGCGTCGCCGAGGGCGCGCACCCGGCCGCCGGCTCCATGCCGTACGAGAAGGGCGCCATCGACCAGTACGGCCACGAGCGCTTCGCCGGCATCGGCAACCGGCTGGCCATCGAGCTGGAGCACCGCCTCGGCAAGGAGGCCCGCCCGGTCATCCTGGGCCACGTCCAGCGCGGCGGCGTCCCCACCGCCTACGACCGCGTCCTCGCGACCCGCTTCGGCTGGCACGCCGTCGAGGCCGTGCACCGCGGGGAATTCGGGAAGATGACCGCCCTGCGCGGCACCGACATCGTCATGGCCCCGCTGGCCGAGGCCGTCACCGAGCTCAAGACCGTCCCCGAGCACCGGATGTACGAGGCCGAGTCCGTCTTCTGACCGGGCGAACGGCCCCGCCCGCCGGGACCTTCGCCCCGGATTCCCCGCCGAACGGCCCCGGCGCGCCTCCCCGGGAAGCGCCCGGGGCCGTCGCGCGTCGGCCGTCGTGCGTCGGGCGTCGAGTCCGGCGCGGCGCGTCGTGTCAGGCGCCGCCGGCCAGGGCCCAGAACCGGTCCGTGATCTCCGCGAGGAACTCCCGCCCCGCGTCGCCGGTGCCGGCCGCGCCCTCGGCGCCGCCCCAGCCGAGGGTGGCCACCATCCGCGACTGGTAGTCGTTGTAGAGGTGCTCCAGGACCCGCTCCAGGTGGGCCTTGGGCACCGGCAGCAGCTTGCCCAGCGGTTTCACGTAGGCCTGCCAGCGGGTGGTCGCCGCGCTGCGCAGCAGGTCGGCGAGCTCCTCGTGCTTGCCGGTGGCCGCCACGAACTGCGCCAGGCTCAGGCCGAGCACCGAGGCGAGGGCGGCGGACTGGCGTTCGTTGCCCTTCCAGCGCCCGCTCTCCTCCATCTTCCGGTACGCGTTCCCCTCGACCCCGATCCGGCGGGCCAGGTCCTCGGGGTCCAGTCCCCGGGCGATCCGGTGCTCCCGCAGGGTGACGGGCTCGGCCAGCAGCTCCCCGGGGGAACACCAGAGCACGCCGGCCAGGGCCGTGAGCTCGGCGGACGTGGGCGACTGCTCGCCCTGCTCCCAGGCCATCACGGTCTCTGGTGCGACGAGCAGTCCGTACTGGGCCCGCAGGCCGTAGGCGACATGACCGGGAGCCATGCCCAGGGCCGCGCGGATGCGGCGCGCGGCGGGGGCATTGAAAGGTGGGCTGGAGTGCACAGGGCACACCGTAGAAGTGGCCAACCTGCGACGACTACAGACTATTCAAACAAGCCCATAACTCGTAGGAAAGTCCTATGGAGTTCACGGCTTTGGGCGGTTTTCCCGGCGACTGTCCGGTAATCGGGCCATAGGAAGATCCATTTGTGGGAGTGGGGCCAGCGTACGGATTAAGCCACTCCATTTCAGGTGACCCGAGAGGCCCGGGAAGTGATCCCGGTCACACGACGTGAACCGGTCCGGCCCGCCGTCCGTGATCCATGTCGGGGGCCCTCGCATACGGGGGTGGCGAGGGCTCCCTCGCCTTCCCCTGAAACACGCCCTTCCCTTGACGTCGGCGTCAAGGAATACGGTCGGGCCATGCGCATCGGCGAACTGGCGAGGCGGGCCGGGACCAGTACCCGGACGCTCAGGTACTACGAGTCACGCGGGCTGCTCACGGCCCGGCGGACCGGCAACGGCTACCGGGACTACGACGAGGACGACCTGCGCCTGCTGCGCCAGATCCGGACCCTCCAGGACTTCGGCTTCGAACTGGAGGAGACCCGGCCGTTCGTCGAGTGCCTGCGCGCCGGCCACCCGGCCGGGGACGCTTGCCCGGCCTCGCTCGCGGTCTACCGCCGCAAGCTCGCCGAGCTGGACGGCCTGATCGGCCAGCTGGCCGACGTCCGCGACCAGGTCGCCCGCCAGCTGTCGGCCGCCGAGGAGGCCGCCGGGGACGCCGTGCCGCGCTGCGAGATGACCGGCTGAAGACGACCGGCTGAAGACGACCGGCTGAAGACGACCGGCTGAAGACGACCGGCTGAAGAGAACCGGCTGACGAAAGGGGAACGGAAATGATCCACGCCAAGGGTGTGGCCGAAGTGACCGACGCCGACTTCGAGGCGCGGGTGCTGGCCGAACGGGGCCGGCCCGTCCTGGTCGAGTTCACCGCGGACTGGTGCGGCCCCTGCCGCCAGCTCGCCCCGGTGCTCTCCGCCGTGGCCGCCGAGCGGGCGGAGAGCCTCGCGGTCGTCCAGATCGACGCGGACCGCAACCCCGCGACCGTCACGCGGTACGGGGTGCTGTCCATGCCGACCATGCTCCTCTTCCGCGACGGGGAGCCCGTCCGGCAGATCACCGGCGCCCGGCCCAAGCGCCGGCTGCTTCAGGAGCTCGACGAGGCGCTCGCCCCGCTCACGGCCTGAGCCAGACCGTCGCCATCGGCGGGAGCGTCATCCGCAGGCTCGCCGCACGCCCCTGGGCCGGAACCGGCTCCGGGCGCAGCGGCCGCCCGTGGTGGACGCCGCTCCCGCCGTACTCCTCCCGGTCGGTGTTGAGGACCTCCCGCCACACCGGCACTTCCTCCGGCACCCCGATCCGGTAGCCGTGCCGGACCACGGGGGAGAAGTTCGACACGCACAGCAGCTGCGAGCCGTCCTGCGCGTACCGCAGGAACGCGAACACGTTGTCCTCGGCGGCGTCCGCCTCCACCCACGCGAACCCCTCCGGCACCGCGTCCCGCTCCCACAGCGCCGGGGCCGCCGTGTACGCGCGGTTCAGGTCGCGCACCAGGTCGCGCACCCCCCGGTGGTCGCCGGCCGCCGGATAGGAGGAGTCCAGTAGCCACCAGTCCGGCCCGTACGTCTCCGACCACTCCGAGCCCTGCGCGAACTCCTGCCCCATGAAGAGCAGCTGCTTGCCCGGGTGGGCCCACATGAAGCCCAGGTACGCGCGGTGCGTGGCCCGCTGCTGCCACCAGTCGCCCGGCATCTTCGACACCAGTGAGCGCTTGCCGTGCACGACCTCGTCGTGCGAGATCGGCAGCACGTAGTTCTCGCTGAACGCGTACACCATCCCGAAGGTCATGTCGTGGTGGTGGTACTTGCGGTGCACCGGCTCCTTCGACACGTACCGCAGGGTGTCGTGCATCCAGCCCATGTTCCACTTCAGGCCGAAGCCCAGCCCGCCCGAGTCCGTCGGCCGCGTGACCCCGTCCCAGGCCGTCGACTCCTCCGCGATCGTCACCACCCCCGGACAACGCCGGTAGACCACGGCGTTCATTTCCTTCAGCAGTGCCACGGCGTCCAGGTCCTCCCGGCCGCCGTGCTCGTTCGGCGACCAGTCGCCCTCGCCGCGCGAGTAGTCCAGGTACAGCATCGAGGCCACCGCGTCCACGCGCAGCCCGTCCACGTGGAACTCCTGGCACCAGTAGACCGCGTTGGCCACGAGGAAGTTGCGGACCTCCTTGCGCCCGTAGTCGAACTCCAGCGTCCCCCAGTCCGGGTGCGCGGCCCGGCGCGGGTCCTGGTGCTCGTACAGCGGCCGCCCGTCGAACTCGGCGAGCGCCCAGTCGTCACGCGGGAAGTGCGCCGGCACCCAGTCGACGATCACCCCGATCCCGGCCCGGTGCAGCGAGTCCACCAGCAGCCGGAAGTCGTCCGGGGTGCCCATCCGCGAGGTCGGCGCGTAGAAGCCGGTGACCTGGTAGCCCCAGGAGCCGCCGAAGGGGTGCTCGGCGACCGGCATGAACTCCACATGGGTGAAGCCGAGTTCCTTCACGTACGCCGGCAGCTGGTCGGCCAGCTGCCGGTACGTGAGCCCCGGCCGCCAGGACGCCAGGTGCAGCTCGTACACCGACAGCGGCGCCTGGTGCGGGGCACGGGCGCCGCGCGTGGCCATCCACTCGGCGTCCTGCCACACGAACCGCGAGGCCGTGACCACCGACGCGTTCGCCGGCGGGACCTCCGCGTACTGCGCCATCGGGTCGGCGCGCAGGGTGTGGCCGCCGTCCGGGCGGGTGATGTCGTACTTGTACAGGGCGCCCTCGCCGACCCCGGGCAGGAACAGCTCCCACACCCCGCTCGCCCCGAGCGAGCGCATCGGGTAGGCCACCGAGTCCCAGTACGAGAAGTCCCCGGTGACCCGCACCCCCCGGGCGTTCGGCGCCCACACCGTGAAGCGGGTGCCGGCGACGCCCTGGTGCTCCATGGGCCGGGCGCCCAGCGCCGTCCACAGCTCCTCGTGCCGGCCCTCGCCGATCAGGTGCAGGTCCAGCTCCCCGAGGGCGGGCAGGAACCGGTACGGGTCGTGGACCTCGACCTCGTCGCTCTCGTACGTCACCAGCAGCCGGTAGTCCGGTACCCCGGTCAGCGGCAGCAGGCCGGAGAACAGCCCGTCCCCGTCGTCGAAGAGCTCGGCCCGCAGCCCCTTCGCCACGATGGTCACGGCCTTCGCGTACGGGCGCAGCACCCGGAAGGCCACCCCGCCCCGCTGTGCGCGGGCGCCCAGCACCGCGTGCGGGTCGTGGTGGCGGCCCTCCAGCAGCCGGGCCCGTTCCTCCGCGTCCAGGGCGGGCGCCGGCCGGACCCCGTGCGGCGGGGCGGCGCGGCGGGCGCGTGGCGCGCGGGCCCGCTTCGCGGGTTCGGGTACGGGTACGGCTGCGGCTTCCTCGCGGACGGTCGGTGACGGCTGTCGTGCGGCGCTCACGGGAGCGGCCTCCTCGGGGGCTTCGGGTGGGGGGTGGGGGCGGTGCCGGGAGCCGGCGGGGGCATGCGGTGTGCGGGCCGCTGGGGTTCCGACAGCCGGCGGATCGCGGCCATCGGCACGTGCAGCCAGTCGGGGCGGTGCCGGGACTCGTACCGGGCCTCGTACACCGCCTTGTCGGTCTCGTAGGCGCGCAGCAGTACCGGGTCCTCGCGCGGGTCGCGGCCGGTGGTGCGGGCGTAGCCCTCGCAGAACGCGGTCCGGCAGGCGTCGGCCCAGGCGGGGGCGAAGGGCCGGTGCGAGCGGGCGGCGTAGTCGAAGGAGCGCAGTATCCCGGCGATGTCGCGGACCGCCGGCTCGGGGCGGCGGCGGTCGGCGAGCGGCCGGGCGGGCTCCCCCTCGAAGTCGATCAGCGCCCAGCTGCCGTCGGCGGTGCGCAGGGTCTGGCCCAGGTGCAGGTCCCCGTGGATGCGCTGGGCGGGGACCCCGGTGCCCCGGGAGGCGGCCAGCGCGTCGAAGGCGCCGCGCAGCCCGGCCTCGTACGGCCGCAGCGCGGGCACCTCGCGGCAGGTGGCGGCGAGCCGGGCGGTCATCCCGGCGGCGAGCCGGGCGGTCTGCTCGGGGCCGAGGGCCAGGGTGGGCAGCGCGGTCGCGAGGGCGCTGTGTACCTCGGCGGTGGCCCGGCCCAGCGCGTGCGCCTCGGCGGTGAAGTCGGCCCCGGCCCCGAGTCTGCGCAGGGCCAGCTGCCAGCCGTCGTCGGAGCCGCGCAGGTAGGGCTGGAGCACGCCCAGGGTCAACGGTTCTCCACCGGCCAGCTCGGCCTCGTACCAGGCGACCGGAGCGGGCACGCGGGCGCAGCCGGCGGCGGCCAGCGCCCTGGGCAGCTCCAGGTCCGGGTTGACCCCGGGGCCGACCCGGCGGAACACCTTGAGGATGTACGAATCCCCGTAGATCAGGGAGGAGTTGGTCTGTTCCCCGGACAGCGGCCGGGGTAGCAGCCCGGCCTGGACCGGGGTGTCCGGGTCCCGGTCGAAGCGGAGCGGGCCCAGGGTGCCGGGGGAGCGCAGCCGTTCCAGCAGCAGGGAGGCGAGCCGGGGGTCGCCCAGCGCCTCGTACACGGCCCGGCCCGCGTAGGGGCCGCTCTCGGCGTGCCCGATCAGGGCGGGCGCGAGGGCGGGCGGCAGCGGGGACGGGCGGATGCCGAGCAGGAGTTGGTAGCAGTCCCCGTCCACGTCGAGCAGCAGGTGCAGCAGGCCGGGGGCGGAGCCCGGCGGCAGCAGTTCGGCCGCCGAGACGGTCTCGATCCTGCCGATCCGGCGTCCCTTGCCGGCGAACCAGCGCTGTGCGGGCAGCCAGTCCCTCAGCATCGGTTCCAGCTCGGCGGTCCCGCCGGCCCGGGCGGGCGTGAGCCGGCTCCGGGCGGATGCAGCCTCCGACATGGCGTCGCGTCCTTTCCCCGGGCCGTCACAGAATGCGCAGAGTGTCCCGGATGCGCGGCAGTTGCTTCTCCGGTATGTGCGTGTGTCGGGTCAGGATGATCCGTACAGGGGCGGGCCGTTGACCCAAAGGAGTGCCCGCCCCGTAGCGGGTCCGTCAGTCGGCGCGCTGGTCGCTGCGGAGCCGGAACCAGTAGAAGCCGTGGCCCGCCAGGGTCAGCAGGTACGGCCACTCGCCGATCGGCGGGAAGCGCACGTCTCCCGTGAGCTCCACCGGGACCCGCCCGTTGAACGACCTCAGGTCCAGTTCGGTGGGCTGCGCGAAGCGGGAGAAGTTGTGCACGCACAGCACCAGGTCGTCCCCGAACTCGCGCAGGAACGCGAGCACCGCCGGGTTGGACGAGGGCAGTTCGGTGTACGAGCCGAGGCCGAAGGCCGGGTTGGCCTTGCGGATCTCGATCAGCCTGCGGGTCCAGTGCAGCAGTGAGGAGGGCGACGCCATGGCCGCCTCGACATTGGTGACCTGGTACCCGTGGACCGGGTCCATGATGACCGGCAGGTTCAGCCTGCCCGGATCGCAGGAGGAGAAACCGGCGTTGCGGTCCGGGGTCCACTGCATGGGGGTCCGTACGCCGTCGCGGTCGCCGAGCCAGATGTTGTCGCCCATGCCGATCTCGTCGCCGTAGTACAGCACCGGCGATCCGGGCAGCGACAGCAGCAGGGCGGTGAACAGCTCCATCTGGTTGCGGTCGTTGTCCAGGAGCGGGGCGAGCCGGCGCCGGATGCCGATGTTGGCCCGCATCCGGGGGTCCTTGGCGTACTCGGCGTACATGTAGTCGCGTTCTTCGTCCGTGACCATTTCGAGGGTGAGCTCGTCGTGGTTGCGCAGGAAGATGCCCCACTGGCAGCCGTCCGGGATCGCCGGGGTCTTGGCCAGGATCTCGGAGACGGGGTAGCGCGACTCTCTTCGCACGGCCATGAAGATGCGCGGCATGACGGGGAAGTGGAACGCCATGTGGCACTCGTCGCCGCCCTTGGCGAAGTCGCCGAAGTAGTCGACGACGTCCTCGGGCCACTGGTTGGCCTCGGCGAGCAGCACGGTGTCCGGGTAGTGCGCGTCGATCTCGGCGCGGACCCGCTTGAGGAGCTCGTGGGTGCGGGGCAGGTTCTCGCAGTTGGTGCCCTCCTCGGCGTAGAGGTAGGGCACGGCGTCGAGGCGGAAGCCGTCGATGCCGAGGTCGAGCCAGAACCGCAGCGCCGAGATGATCTCCTCCTGCACGGCCGGGTTCTCGAAGTTGAGGTCCGGCTGGTGCGAGAAGAAGCGGTGCCAGTAGTACTGCTTGCGGACGGGGTCGTACGTCCAGTTGGAGGTCTCGGTGTCGATGAAGATGATGCGGGCGTCCTGGTACTGCTTGTCGTTGTCGGCCCACATGTAGTAGTCCCCGTACGGCCCGTCGGGGTCCTTGCGGGACTGCTGGAACCACTCGTGCTGGTCGCTGGTGTGGTTCATGACGAAGTCGATGATCACCCGCATGCCGCGGGTGTGCGCGGCGTCCACGAACTCCACGAAGTCGGCGAGGTCGCCGAACTCGGGCAGCACGGAGGTGTAGTCGGAGACGTCGTAGCCGCCGTCGCGCAGCGGCGAGGCGAAGAACGGCGGCAGCCACAGGCAGTCGACGCCGAGCCACTGGAGGTAGTCCAGCTTGGCGGTGAGCCCCTTGAGGTCACCGACGCCGTCGCCGTTGCTGTCGTGGAAGGAGCGGACCAGGACCTCGTAGAAGACCGCCCGCTTGAACCAGTCGGGGTCGCGGTCCTTGGCGGGGGTGTCCTCGAAGGTGTCGTGGACGGGATCGTTGATCATCATGTGGTGGGTGACCCTCCGGTGGGCGGGGACGGTCGCAGGGCGGCCAGGACGTGCGCGGGCGTACGGCCCGGTTCCAGGCGCACGTAGTTCGCCCTGCCCCAGTGGTAGGTCTCGCCGGTGAGCTCGTCGCGCACCGCGAGGGACCCGTGCCAGTCGAGGCCGAGTACCGGCATGTCCAACGAGACCGTCGCCTCCTGGGTGTGGTGCGGATCGAGGTTGACGACCACCAGTACGGAATTGCCACCGGAGTGCTTCGAAAAGGCGATCACCTGTTCGTTGTCGGTCGGGTGGAAGTGGAT
This sequence comes from Streptomyces sp. NPDC044002, assembly GCF_056434525.1. Lineage (NCBI taxonomy): Bacteria > Bacillati > Actinomycetota > Actinomycetes > Kitasatosporales > Streptomycetaceae > Streptomyces > Streptomyces sp. NPDC044002. The sequence goes on along the minus strand of NZ_JBWKEZ010000020.1, from coordinate 67,596 downwards.
GTCGCGCAGCTGCTGGAGGGCGGGGTTGCGCCGGCGCAGCCGGTTCAGGGCGGTGATCAGCGGGGCGATCGTGCGGCCCTCGCGGTCGGCGGCGGCCCAGTCGCGCGGGCGCAGCTCGTACTTCTCGGAGTTCAGGTACTCCTCGCTGCCCTCCCGGACCGGGGTGTTCTCGCAGAGCTCGTAGCCCGCGTAGACGCCCCAGGCGGGGGAGAGGGTGGCGGCGAGGACGGCCCGGACCTCGAAGGCGGGCCGGCCGCCGTTCTGGAGGTACTCGTGGAGGATGTCGGGCGTGTTCACGAAGAAGTTCGGCCGCATCACGGAGGCGGAACGGTCGCCGGACAGCTCGGTCAGGTACTCGGTCAGCTCGGCCTTGGTGTTGCGCCAGGTGAAGTAGGTGTACGACTGCTGGAAGCCGACGGAGGCGAGGGCGCGCATCATCGCGGGCCGGGTGAAAGCTTCCGCCAGGAAGATCACGTCGGGGTCGGACTTGTTGATCTCCGCGATCACCTTCTGCCAGAACACGACCGGCTTGGTGTGCGGGTTGTCGACCCGGAAGATCCGGACCCCGTGGTCCATCCAGTGCCGCAGGATCCGGACCGTCTCCTCGACGATGCCGGCCATGTCCGAGTCGAAGTGGACGGGGTAGATGTCCTGGTACTTCTTCGGCGGGTTCTCGGCGTACGCGATCGTCCCGTCGGCGCGGTGGCGGAACCACTCCGGGTGCTTCTCCACCCACGGGTGGTCGGGGGAGCACTGGAGGGCGAAGTCGAGGGCGATCTCCATCCGCAGGTCGCGGGCGCGCGCCACGAAGGCGTCGAAGTCCTCCAGGGTGCCGAGCTCCGGGTGGACCGCGTCGTGCCCGCCCTCCGGGGAACCGATGGCCCACGGCACCCCGGGGTCCCAACTACCCGCCGACAGCGTGTTGTTGGGCCCCTTGCGGTACGTCGACCCGATGGGGTGGATGGGCGGCAGGTACACCACGTCGAAGCCCATGGCGGCGATGGCCGGCAGCCGTTCGGCAGCGGTGCGGAAGGTGCCGCTCACCGGGGCCGCGCCCGGCTCCACCACCGCTCCCTCGGAGCGGGGGAACATCTCGTACCAGGAACCGAAGAGGGCCCGCTTGCGTTCGACGATCAGGGGCAGCGGCTTGGCGGCCGTGACCAGCTCCCGGTACGGGCGCCGGGCGAGCGCCGCCTGCGCCGCGGGCGCGAGCGCGGCCTCGTACCGCTCCGCGGCCGGCCGGTCCTCGTCGCGCATCGCGTCGGCCGCGGCCAGTACGGCCTCGCGGCCGTCCCGCTTGGGGATCTTCGCGGCGGCCCGCTCGTAGAGCTCCGCCCCTTCGAGGAGGGTCAGCCCGGTGTCGAGGCCGGCCGGGATCTTGATCGCGGCGTGGGCCCGCCAGGTGGCGACCGGATCGCTCCACGCCTCGACGGTGTACGTCCACCTCCCCTCGACCTCGGCGGAGACCCGGGCCCCCCACCGGTCGGTGCCGGGGGCCAGTTCGCGCAAGGGCACCGGCGGGCGCAGCCGCCCGCTCGGGTCGCGCAGTACGACATGGGCGGCGACGGCGTCGTGGCCCTCTCGGAACACGGTGGCGGAGATCTCGAAGACCTCGTCCACGACCGCCTTGGCGGGTCTGGCGCCGCAGTCGACGGCGGGGCGGACGTCCAGCACGGGAATGCGACCGATCATGATGGGATCACCTGGGGGCAGTTCGCAGGGCTCGGTGACGGTCCAGCCGGAGTCACGGCTGGTAGTGCACGCTCTGTTCGCTCTGTTTCTAGCCGCTCGGAAGACGGCTGGGCTGCGGGCATGGCCGCTCCTGTCCGCGTTCACTCGGGTGGCGGGGAAAGGTTGTGGGCGGGTGCGCCGTGCGTGTACCGCGTGTACCCGCACAGCCCTTCCCACTCTCACCCCGCCCAATCCGCACCGTCGGTTAACTACTCGTACGTAGTGGGACGCGGACGGCCGGGGAACGGCTCGCCCCGGCCCGGTATCCGCCGAGGCTCCGTCAAGTCGGTGAGGATGGGCCGATGGACAGCGAAAACACCCTCGTCACGCAGGCCCCCACAACCCCTCCCGCCCCATGGGGCGGGACCCCTCAGCCGGTGTTCGGCCTCCCCTGCGGGATGGTGCTGCGGCCCTGGCGCGAGGCCGACGCCCCGGTGCTCGTCACCGCGTACGAGGACCCCGACATCCGGCACTGGAACCGGCCCGAGCCCGAGACCCGGGAGTCGGCGGCGGCCCGCATAGCCCGCTGGAACCGGCGGTGGGAGCAGCGGGCGGCGGCGGTCTGGGCCGTGTCGGCGGAGCCGGCCGCCCCGGCCGTCGGCCTGATCGGGCTCGCCGACTTCGACCCCGACGGCACCAGCGCGGAGTTCGTGTACTGGCTGCTGCCGGCCGGGCGCGGGCGGGGCGTGATGCCGCAGGGGGTGGCCGCGGTGGCCGGCTGGGGCTTCCGCGAGGCGGGCCTGCACCGGCAGCGGATCTGCCACTCGGTCGCCAACCCGGCCTCCTGCGCCGTCGCCCTCAAGGCCGGCTTCCCGCTGGAGGGCACCATGCGCGGCGCCCTGCGGCACGCCGACGGCTGGCACGACGAGCACCTGCACGCCCGCCTCGCGACGGACGCCTGACGGTCGGGGGTGGTGGCGGGGGCGGCGCGGGAGGCGGCATGGCCGCGGTGCTGTTCCGCCGCTAGCCTTCCGGGGGCGATGCGCGGTTGCACAGCGTGGTGCGGTCGCTCCGATCCGTCATCCCCTGCGAAGGTGGAACGTGTGAAGGCTATCCGTCGATTCACCGTGCGCCCCGTCCTCCCCGAACCCCTGATGCCGCTCGCCGACCTCGCGCGCAACCTGCGCTGGTCGTGGCATACGGAAACCCGCGAACTCTTCCAATCCGTCGACCCCGAGGGCTGGCAGGCCGCCGGCGGCGACCCCGTCCGGCTGCTCGGCGCCGTTCCCGCCTCCCGGCTGGAGGAACTCGCCGCCGACCGGCGGTTCCTGCGCCGGCTCGCCGTGGCCGCCGCCGACCTCGACGACTACCTCCACGGCGGCAGGTGGTACCAGACCAACGAGAACACCGCCGAGTTCCCCTCCGCCATCGCCTACTTCTCCCCCGAGTTCGGCATCACCGCCGCCCTGCCCCAGTACTCCGGCGGCCTCGGGATCCTCGCCGGGGACCACCTCAAGGCCGCCAGCGACCTCGGCGTCCCCGTCATCGGCGTCGGCCTGCTCTACCGCCACGGCTACTTCCGCCAGTCCCTCTCCCGCGACGGCTGGCAGCAGGAGCACTACCCGGTGCTCGACCCCCACGAGCTGCCCCTGTCCCTGCTGCGGCACGAGGACGGCGGCCCCGCCCGGGTGACGCTCACCCTGCCCGGCGGGCGGTCGTTGCACGCGCACATCTGGCAGGCCCGCGTCGGCCGGGTGCCGCTGCTCCTGCTCGACTCCGACGTCGAGGACAACGACGCCGGCGCCCGCGAGGTGACCGACCGGCTCTACGGCGGCGGCAGCGACCACCGCCTCCTCCAGGAGATGCTGCTCGGCATCGGAGGCGTCCGCGCCGTGCGTGCGTACTGCCGGATCACCGGCCACGCCGGCCCCGAGGTGTTTCACACCAACGAGGGACACGCCGGCTTCCTCGGACTGGAACGCATAAGGGAACTCGACGTCGACCAGGGCCTCGGCTTCGACGCCGCCGTCGAAGCCGTGCGCGCCGGGACCGTGTTCACCACGCACACCCCCGTGCCCGCCGGCATCGACCGCTTCGAGCGCTCGCTCGTCGCCCGCCACTTCGGCGACGGCGCCGAGCTGCCCGGCGTACCCGTCGAGCGGATCCTGGAACTGGGCGCCGAGTCCTACCCGGGCGGCGACCCCGGGGTGTTCAACATGGCCGTGATGGGCCTGCGCCTCGCCCAGCGCGCCAACGGGGTCTCCACCCTCCACGGGGCCGTCAGCCGGGGCATGTTCGCCGGGCTCTGGCCGGGCTTCGACGCCGCCGACGTCCCCATCACCTCCGTGACCAACGGGGTCCACGCCCCGACCTGGGTCGCCCCCGAGGTCATGCGGCTCGGCGCCCGCCAGATCGGGGCCGGACGCACCGAGGACGCCCTCGCCGTGGGCGCCTCCGCCCGCTGGGACGCCGTCGCGCAGATCGCCGACCAGGACGTGTGGGACGTACGCCGTACCCTGCGCGAGCAGCTCGTCCAGGAGGTCCGCGACCGGCTGCGCGCCTCCTGGAAGCAGCGCGGGGCCGCCGACGCCGAACTCGGCTGGGTCGACGGCGTCCTCGACCCGGACGTGCTGACCATCGGCTTCGCCCGCCGCGTGCCCTCGTACAAGCGGCTCACGCTGATGCTGCGCGACCCGGAGCGGCTGCGCCGGCTGCTGCTGGACCCGGAACGCCCGGTGCAGATCGTCGTCGCCGGCAAGGCGCACCCGGCCGACGACGGCGGCAAGCGGCTCGTGCAGGAGCTGGTCCGCTTCTCCGACGACCCGCGCGTGCGCCACCGCATCGTCTTCCTGCCCGACTACGGCATGGCCATGGCGCAGAAGCTCTACCCGGGCTGCGACGTCTGGCTGAACAACCCGCTGCGCCCGCTGGAGGCCTGCGGCACCAGCGGGATGAAGGCCGCCCTCAACGGCTGCCTCAACCTGTCGGTCCTGGACGGCTGGTGGGACGAGTGGTTCGAGCCCGACTTCGGCTGGGCCATCCCCACCGCCGACGGGCTCGGCACGGACGAGGACCGCCGCGACGACCTGGAGGCCGGATCCCTCTACGAGCTGATCGAGAAGCGGGTCGCACCCCGCTTCTACGACCGGGACGGGCGGGCCGGGCTGCCCGTGCGGTGGATCGAGATGGTCCGGCGCACCCTGGTGTCCCTGGGCCCGAAGGTGCTCGCGGGGCGGATGGTGCGGGAGTACGTGGAACGCCTCTACGCCCCGGCCGCGCTCTCCCACCGGGCCCTGACCCCCGACGCCGCACAGGAACTGGCCTGGTGGAAGGGCCGGATCCGGGCCTCGTGGCCGCGGGTCGCCGTCGAGCACGTGGAGGCCGTCGCCGCCGCGCCCGTGGGGGGCACCGCCGAACTGGGCGCCACCCTCACGCTGCGGGTGCGGGTCGCGCTGGACGCGCTCGCGCCGGAGGACGTGGAGGTGCAGGCCGTCGCCGGGCGGGTCGACGCCCAGGACGTGATCCGGGACGGGCGGGCCTTCCCGCTCAAGCCCGCCGCCGGGCCGGACATGGAGGGGCGCTGGGTGTACGAGGGCCCGCTCGCGCTCGACCGGACCGGGCCTTTCGGCTACACCGTGCGGATCCTGCCGACGCACCCGCTGCTGGCGACCCCGGCCGAACTCGGGCTGGTCGCGGCCCCGGTGGACACCGACGCGCTGGGCGGCGTACTGCTGCGCTGAGCCCCGGAAGCGGGTAGGAGCCGGGCGGGATCAGGGGGCGGGCGGCGGATCCACCAGCCGCCCGTCCTCGACCAGCATCCCGGCCCGCTTCACGCTGCGCAGGGCCGGGATCACCTCCACCTGGCCCACCCCGTCCACCGCGCCGATCTTCTCGGTCAGATAGGTGTAGAGGGCTTCGGTGTCCCGGCACACCACCACCGCCATCAGGGAGGCCGCCCCGGACACGGCCGCCGCGAAGGGCACCTCGCGGTGGCCGGCCAGCGCGTTCCCCACCTCCGCCAGCCGGGCCGGCGGGACGGTCAGCACCAGCGTCGCCTCCGCCTCGTAGCCGAACAGCTCGGGCACGAACTCCACGTCGAAGAAGAGCGCCCCGAGGTCCCGCAGCCGCTCCAGCCGCCGCCGGGCGGTGGACTCCGACAGCCCGGTGGCGCGCGCCAGCTCCGGATACCCCGCGCGGCCGTCCCGGCCCAGCACCCCCAGCAGCGCCGACTCCGCCGCGTCGAGGACGTACCGCTCCGGCGCCGGCCCGGCCGCAGGGCGCTGCAGGGCCGCGATCTGGTCGGGGCGCAGCTCGTCGACGCCCGCCCATGCGTCGGGCCCGCCGAAGAACTTCCGCAGGATGGTGTGGGCGCTGATGCCGGTGACCCGGCGGGTGCGCGGCAGCTTCTCCAGCAGCAGGGCGTCGCGGTCCCTGCGGGTGCGGGCCCGGGTCATGCAGTGGATCTCCGTGCCGCCGGAGTTCATGGTCACCCAGGCGATGTCCGGGCGGCGGGCGAGGGCCTCGGCCACCGGCAGCGCCGCGTCGGGGGCGCACTGGATCCGCAGCCAGGACTCGAACAGCCCGACGCGGCTGCCCACCGGCAGTCCGACGACCCGGACCAGCCCGGCGCCGCGCAGTCGCCGGTAGCGGCGTACGACGGTCTGGTCGGAGACCTCCAGTACCTCGGCGATCCGGCTGAAGGGCGCCCGGCCGTCGATCACCAGGGCCTGGATCAGGGAACGGTCGAGACCGTCCAGCTCCTCGTCATTCATGGTTTCCATCATGACGGGTCTGTTCGTGAGGGAAATCCGGCAGGAGCAGGGCTGTGGGTGGGGTTCCGGGGCGGCCGCTGCGAGCGTGGGGTCACTCGGGGGCGTCCCCCGCCCCACCCCGGACACGAGGAGACCCCCATGCGTAAGTGGCTGCCGCTGACGGCGGTGTGCCTCGGGGCGTTCATGCTCCTGGTCGACGTCACGATCGTGACCGTCGCCCTCCCGGACATGGCCGCCGACATGAGCACGGATTTCGCCGGCCTCCAGTGGGTGATGGACGTCTACGCCCTCGCCCTGGCCGCCCTGCTGCTCGGCGCGGGTTCGCTCGCCGACCGGATCGGCCGCCGCCGTGTTTACCTCGGCGGGCTGGTGCTCTTCGCCGCCTCCTCGCTCGCCTGCGGGGTCGCGGACGGCCCGGCCGCGCTGATCGCCTTCCGCGCGGTGCAGGGCATCGGGGGCGCGGCCATGTTCGCCACCACCATGGCCCTGCTCAGCGCCGCCTACCAGGGCCGCGACCGGGGCGTCGCCTTCGGGGTGTGGGGCGCGGTCAACGGCGCCGCCGCCGCGGCCGGGCCGGTCATCGGAGGGCTGCTGACCGAGCACTTCGGCTGGCGCTGGATCTTCTTCATCAACCTGCCCGTCTGCGCGCTGGCCGTCTGGGTGACCCTGAAGGCGGTGGCCGAGTCCCGCGACCCGCGGGCGCGGGGGCTCGACCTGCCCGGCATGGCCACCTTCACCGTCGGGGCCGCGTCCCTGACGTACGCCCTGATCCGGGTCGGGGAGAACGGCTGGACCTCGGCCGCCACCCTCGGGCTGTCCGGCCTCGCGGCGGCCGCCTTCGCCGCCTTCGTCCTCGTCGAACTGCGCGGCTCCCGCCCGATGCTGGACCTGTCGCTCTTCCGCAGCCCGGTGTTCGTGGCGGTGATGGCCGCCGGGCTGCTGCTGTCCGGCGCGGCGTTCTCGTACCTGATGTACGTCTCCCTCTGGCTCCAGTCCGCGGAGGGGATGAGCCCGGTGGGCGGCGGCCTGGTGCTGCTCCCGATGAGCCTCGCCGGCTTCGTCGTCGCGGCGCTGGCCGGGCGGCTGCTGCACGGGGCGTCGCCCCGGCTGACCATCGGCGGCGGGCTGCTGCTGATCGGGGCGGGCGCGCTGCTCCAGGCCTGGATGCTGGACGCGGGCGACGGCTGGACCGCGCTGGCCCCCGGGCTGCTGGTCAGCGGTGTCGGGGTGGGCATGGCGACCCCGGCGCTGGCGGCCACCGCGATGGGGGCGGTGGCCCCGGCCCGGGCGGGCATGGCCGGCGGCGTGCTGAACACCGCGCGGCAGCTGGGTACCGCGCTGGGGATCGCGGTGCTGGGCGCGGTGTTCCACGCCGGGCTGGCGGACGGGCTCGGCGGGCGGCCGCGGGAGCTCGCCGACGCCCTGGCCTCCGGCGGGGCGGGGCGGCTGCTGGCGGCGCCGGGGGCGCGGGAGTGGGTCGACGCGGCCTTCGCGGGCGGGCTGCGGGACACCTTCCTGGTCTCGGGGGCGATGGGCCTGGCGGGGGCGCTGGCGGTGGCGCTGCTGGTCCGCCGCCCGGCCGTCGGCGCCCCCGTCCCGGTACAGGGCGGAGCTCCGGCGGGAGCTCCCGCCGGAGCGCCCGTGTCCGGGCGGACCTCCGCCTGAGCCGCCCCGGCTCCCCGGGAGGGTGAACCTTCGAACGTGCTGTGCATGGCGGTGCGGCCGGGGGCGGGTCCGCTCCTAGGCTGCCCGCGGACGTCCACCGGACCCGGTCCCCACGCCCCCCGAGCCCCCACGCCCCCGAGAACGGACCCTCACATGCGTCTTCGCTCCACCGCCGCGGCCGCGCTCCTCGCCTCCTTCGCGCTGGTGCTCCCGACCGCCGGCCAGTCCCTGGCCGACAACCGCAACTACGGCCTCGGCGAGATCCACTACCGGTACGCGGACGACGACCGGGACGGGCACCGCAGGACGATCGAACCGGCCGACTACGACACCTGCTACCGGCTGACGGGAACCAGCCGGAACCGGCCGGCCTACTTCGTGGAGAACGACACGGAGGCGCTGGTCCTCGTCTTCCGGGGCGACAGCTGCGGCGGCGAGGCCCAGGAGGTGCTGCGGCCGGGCGAGCGCGCGCACGACCTGAACGCCCGCTCGGTCTTCCTCAAGCCGGACGGCCACCACGGCGGCCACCACGGCGGCCGTGACGACGACTACTGGGAGGACGAGGACCGCAGCATGGTCCGCCCCGGCCAGGGCCGCGCCATGACGCCGGGAGACTTCATGAACCAGGTCTTCCGTTCGATCGGCTGACGGACCGTCCCGCCGCATGGGACAGGGCCGCCCGGGGAGGTTTCCTCCCGGGCGGCCCCGTGGTTTCAGCGGTTCAGCGGTGGTTCACTTCCTGCCCCGAGGGGATCAGAAGGTGAGCTTCCAGCTGTCGATCTTGCCGGTGTCCAGGCTCGCGTTGTCGTTGACCCGGAGCTTCCAGACGCCCTGGGCGACCTCGGAGGAGGCGTTCACCGTGTAGCTCTTGACGATGTTGTCCGCGCTGCCGCCGGAACGGTTGTGCAGGTTGTAGACGGAGCCGTCGGGCGCGACCAGGTCGACCTTCAGGTCACCGATGTAGGTGTGGACGATGTTGACGTCCACCTTGAGGGTGCTGGGCGCGTTGCCGGTGCGGGTCACCGTGATCGGGGACTCGACGGTGGCGTTGTCGGCGATCGCGTAGTCGTTCGTGTTCTCGAAGACGTTCTGCTGCGAGGTGCCGACGGTCCAGGTGAAGGACGCCGTGCCCGACTTGTTCGCGGAGTCGGTCACCGTGACGGTCACGTTGGACGTGCCCGCGGTGGTCGCCGTACCGGAGATCAGACCGGTCGAGGAGTTGATCGACAGGCCGGCCGGCAGGCCGGTCGCCGAGTAGGCCAGCGCGCCCGGGTTGGTGCTGGTCGCCTGGACCTGGAGGCTCACCGCGGTGTTGATCTGGGTGTTCTGGTTGGCGATCGCGGTGACCGTCACGCCGTCGTTGATGCGCGGGCCGACGTTGATGGCGGCCCAGGCGTTGGCGACGTTGTTGTACGTGGCCGAACCCTGGCCGTACAGGTCGGCGGCGGCCTTCAGGGTCTGGACGCGGGCGTCGGCGTAGTTGGTGTTGGACTTGAAGTAGCCCACCGTCAGCGCGCGGAACCAGATCTTCGCGGCGGCGTCACGGCCGATCGCGGTGACGGGCAGGCCGTCGGAGGTCGGCGAGTCGTAGCTCACGCCGTTGATGACCTTGGCGCCGGAGCCCTCGGAGGCCAGGTAGAACCAGTGGTTCGCCGGACCCGAGGAGTAGTGGACGTCGATGCCGCCGATGCCCGAGTACCACGCGTCCTTGGAGCCGCCGTCCTTGCTCGGCTTGTCCATGTAGCGCAGCGGGGTGCCGTCGCCGTTGATGTCGATCTTCTCGCCGACCAGGTAGTCGCCGACGTCCTGCGGGTTGGCGGCGTAGAACTCGACCGCCGCCGCCATGATGTCGGAGGTGGCCTCGTTCAGGCCGCCGGACTCACCGCTGTAGGTCATGTTGCCGGTGACCGAGGTGAGGCCGTGGGTCATCTCGTGCGCGGCCACGTCCGTCGAGGTGAGCGGCTTGTTGTTGCCCTCGCCGTCGCCGTAGGTCATGCAGAAGCAGGAGTCGTCCCAGAAGGCGTTGACGTACGCGTTGCCGTAGTGGACCCGGGTGTACGGGGCCACGCCGTCGTTGCGCAGGCCGTTGCGGCCGTGGACGTTCTTGTAGTAGTCCCACGTGACCTGGGCGCCGTAGTGGGCGTCCGCGCCGGCGGTCTCGGCGTTGGACGGGAGGCCGTTGCCCCAGATGTCGTCCGGGCCGGAGAACAGGGTGCCGGTGCCGGAGGTGCCCCGGTTCAGGTTGTAGGTCTTGTGGTTGCCGCGGCCGGCGTCGGTCAGCGTCCAGTTGCTGCCCGACTGCGAGCTGCCGAGGGTGACCTGGCCGCTGTACTGGGTGTTGCCGGTGCCGGTCTGGACGCCCTGCCACTGGGTGATCTTCGCGCCGGTCTTGGCGTTGGTGATCACGTGCAGCTGGCTCGGGGTGCCGTCGTCCTGGAGGCCGCCGACGACGGTCTCGAAGGCGAGGACCGGGACGCCCTCCGCGGCCCAGATCACCTTGCGGGCGCCCTTGTCGGCCTTGGTCTGCTTGGAGCCCTCGGCGTTCGCAGCCGAAACGGCCTGGCCCTCGGCGGTGGCCGGGGTGACGGTGGCGTTCGTGTCCGAGACCTTGATCTCGTGCTGGGTCGCCTTGGTCACGCTCTTGGTGACGCCGTCCTTGGCGTGGACGGTGAGGTCACCGCCGAGCACGGGCAGACCGTCGTAGGTCCGCTCGTACGTGGTGTGCGTGGTGCCGTCGGCGTCCTTGACCACATCGCGGACGATCAGCTTCTCGCCGCCGCCGAGGCCGAGCGCCTTCGCGGCCTGGGCGGTGGTCGAGTTGGCCTCGGCGAGGAGCGTCGCACGCTCCGAAGCGCTGAGTTTGGCGGCCGCCGCGCCCGGGTTGGGCTGGGCAGCGGTGCGGGCCTGCGACGCGGTGGCGTCGGCGGCGGCGGTGGCGGTGCCGGCCTGTATGCCTACGGCGAGCAGGGCGGCCGCGGCTACGAGGGCGCCGGCCGCGGTGGCACGCCGCTGGGGGGTGGGACTCAACGCAGACTCCTTCTGCAAGGGGGGTTCCGGATGGCTGGGTGGGCCTCCGGGCAGATCAGGGCTGGTGCGATGAACGGATCGAAGAGTGCCAGCTGTTGGCCGCGATGTCAGGGCCACATCAAAAGGTTGGCCGGAAACGGTCCGTTGTCCGAAGATACGTATCCGGTATCCGGACCATTCACCTTTGTGTGGGAGGGCTTCCGGCGGCGGGTGGAACGGAAGCTACCGGCTGTTAACACTTGGGCAACAAGGGGTCTCGTTCACTCGAACGACGTTTACCGTACGGGTGTTTGTCGTACTGTTTCCCGGTGCGACACGTGTTCGCTGCCAGGGGAAGCAGTGGACGGGTGGCACCGAAACAGACCACGTGCCAGGGGGACCCATGAGGCATGTCCGTTTTCCTGAGCAAAGAGAGGCCCCCGGGGCGGCCGGACCCGACGGGGCCGCGGCGGCCCCGGTGCGGCGGCTCGGCGACAAGGCGCGCTGGTACCTGCCCGTGGCCGTCACGGCCGACCTCCTCGGCGCCGCCGTGCCCGTCGGGCTGGTCTTCGACGCCGCCGGACAGGTCAGGCCCCTGCACTGCGCGCTCGGCGCCGCCCTCGCCTGGACCGGGGTGCAGGCGCTGCGCCGGCGGTACTCCGGCCGGGTGCTCGGAGAGTCCCGCGGAGTGCTCCCCGTACTGCACGACTGGCTGATTCTGATCGGTGTCCTGGCCGTCGTCCGCGTGGTGACGGCGGAGGAGACCCCCCGCCTCGCCGCCCTCGGCGCACTGCTGCCCGCACTACTCGTCACCGTCGCCTGCCACAAACTGACGTACCGCCACCTCTCCGCGGCCCGCCGCGAGGTGCAGGCCGTCAGCCGGGTGCTGGTGGTCGGCGAGCCCGCCGCCGCCGAGCACGTCATCGCGCACCTCGCCGCGCGCACCGACCACCCGTACGTCGCCGTCGGCCTCGTCCCGGTCGGCGGCGGCCCCCTCGCCGCCGGGATGCCGGTCGCGGCCAGGCTGGACGCCTCGATGCCCAAGGCGCCGAACCGGGACGCGTCCGCCGTGCTGCGCGCCGTCCGCCGCCACCACGCCGACCTGGTGCTGGTGGCGCCCGGAGCGCGGTTCGCGGGGGAGCGGCTGCGGCGGGTGGCCTGGGCCCTGCACGACGAGGGCCTCGAACTGGCCGTCTTCCCCGGCCTGGTGGAGGTCTCCGTCAAGCGGCTGGAGACCCTGTCGGCGGGCGGGCTCGCCGTGCTGCGGGTCGCGCCGCCCGTACGGCGGGGGGTGCAGCCCCTGCTCAAGACGGTGCTCGACCGGGCGGGGGCGGCCGTCGGGCTGCTGCTGCTGGCGCCGCTGTTCCTCGGGCTCGTCCTGGCCATCCGCCTCGGTTCGAAGGGGCCCGCCTTCTACAGCCAGCGGCGCATCGGGCGCGACGGGGTGCCCTTCGTCATGTGGAAGTTCCGCACGATGGTGTCGGACGCCGACCGCCTCAAGGCCGGGCTGGCCGGGGCCAACGAGAACGACGGCCTGATGTTCAAGATGCGCCGCGACCCCCGGGTGACCCGGGTGGGCCGGCTGCTGCGCCGCACCTCGCTGGACGAACTGCCGCAGCTCGTCAACGTGCTGACGGGCAGCATGTCGCTGGTCGGCCCCCGTCCGCCGCTGCCCGAGGAGGTGGCGGAGTACGACGAGGTCGAGCTGCGCCGGCTCACCGTACGGCCCGGGATGACCGGCCTGTGGCAGATCAGCGGGCGGTCGGACCTCTCCTGGGACGAAACGATTCAGCTCGACCTGCAGTACGTGGACAACTGGTCCTTCACCAGCGATGTCGACGTGATGGGCCGTACGCTCCGCGCCGTGGTCGACGGCCGCGGAGCGTACTGAGGGGCCGCGCGGTGACGTCAGCCCTGGCCGAGCCACCAGCGGTAGGTGGCGTCGATGCCGTCCCGCAGCGCGATGCCCGGCTTCCAGCCCAGCGAGGTCAGACGGGACACGTCGAGCAGCTTGCGCGGGGTCCCGTCCGGCTTGGAGGTGTCCCAGGCCAGGCGGCCCCGGAAGCCGGTGACCTCGGCGACCGTCTCGGCCAGCTCCCTGATGGTGAGGTCCTCACCGCAGCCGATGTTGACGGGCTCGTCGCCGTCGTAGTGCTCCAGCAGCACCGCGCAGGCGGCCGCCAGGTCGTCCACGTGCAGGAACTCCCGGCGCGGGGTGCCGCTGCCCCAGAGGACGACCTCCTCGCGCCCCTCCGCGGCCGCCTCGTGGAAGCGGCGGATCAGCGCCGGCAGCACGTGCGAGGACTGGAGGTCGAAGTTGTCGCCTGGGCCGTAGAGGTTCGTGGGCATGGCCGAGACGAACGAGGCCCCGTACTGCTTGCGGTACGACTGGACCTGCACGATGCCGGCGATCTTCGCGAGGGCGTAGGCCTCGTTGGTGGGCTCCAGCGGGCCCGTCAGCAGGGCGTCCTCGGTGATCGGCTGCGGGGCCAGCTTCGGGTAGATGCAGGAGGAGCCGAGGAACAGCAGACGGCCCACGCCGGCCGCGTGCGCGCCGGCGATGACGCTGAGCTGGATCCGGAGGTTGTCCTCCAGGAACTGCACGGGGTACGTGCTGTTGGCCATGATCCCGCCGACCTTCGCGGCGGCCAGCACGACCGCGTCCGGGCGGACGTCGCGCAGGTACGCCTCCGTCGCGGCGGCGTCGCGCAGGTCGAGGTCGGCGCGGCCGCGCGTGAGCACCTCGTGGCCGTCGGCGGTGAGGCGGCGCGCGACCGCGGACCCCACGAGGCCGCGGTGTCCGGCGACGAAGACGCGGGCGTGCGGGGGCAGCAGGGGCGGGGTGCTTGTCATACCGCCGATGATGCCAGTCCGCTGGCCGCGGGGTTTCCGGGAGCCCGGACGCGGCGTCAGGGACCTTCGGGTTGCCACCCGGTGGCCGTCGTGCGTGTGCGGCGCCGTTGCCGGGGGCTCTGCCCCCGGACCCCCGCGCCTCAAACGCCGGCGGGGCTGGGCGGGGCTGCGGGGCTGGGTGGGGCTGCGGGGCTGGGTGGGGCTGCGGGGCTGGGTGGGGCTGCGGGGCCGGGTTGGGCCGCGGGGCTGGACTGGGTTGCGGTTGGGCGGGGCTGGTTCATGCGGAGTGGGCGTGTACGGTACGCATCCAGTCCCGGACCAGGGACGGGCGGGCCTTGCCCGCCGCCCGCCGGAATGGCGCGGGGCCTTCGGGGGGCCCTGCGTGCCGGGTCGAGGGCGGACATCGAGAGACCGGTCGTGCCAGAGGCCGGAGCACATCAGAACAGCAACGGATCCCAGGGGGACACCACATGGGCAAGACCGCACTGATCACCGGCGTCACCGGACAGGACGGCTCGTACCTCGCAGAGCTCCTGCTCTCCAAGGGCTACACGGTGCACGGGCTCGTGCGGCGGTCCTCCAGCTTCAACACGGAGCGGATCGACCACATTTACCAGGACCCGCAGACGGCGAATCGTTCCTTCGTCCTGCATCACGCCGACCTCTCCGACGGCGTCGCCCTGGTGAACCTGCTGCGCGACATACGCCCCGACGAGGTCTACAACCTCGGCGCCCAGTCCCACGTCCGCGTCTCCTTCGACGCCCCCCTCTACACGGGCGACGTGACCGGACTCGGCGCGCTGCGGCTGCTGGAGGCCATCCGGGCCAGCGGCGTCGACACCCGGATCTACCAGGCCTCGTCCTCCGAGATGTACGGCTCCACGCCGCCCCCGCAGAACGAGGACACCCCCTTCCATCCGCGCAGCCCGTACGGCGGGGCCAAGGTCTTCGCGTACTGGACCACGGTCAACTACCGCGAGGCGTACGGGATGTTCGCCGCCAACGGGATCCTCTTCAACCACGAGTCGCCCCGCCGCGGCGAGACCTTCGTGACCCGGAAGATCACCCGCGCCGTCGCCCGCATCAAGGTCGGCCTCCAGGACCACCTCTACCTCGGCAACCTCGACGCCGTCCGCGACTGGGGCTACGCCCCCGAGTACGTCGACGCGATGTGGCGCATGCTCCAGCAGGACGAGCCGTCCGACTACGTGGTCGCCACCGGAGTCGCCGCCACCGTACGGGACTTCGTCGAGTCCTCCTTCGCCCACGCGGGCCTCGACTGGAGGGACCACGTTCGCTACGACGCCAAGTACGAGCGCCCCAGCGAGGTCGACGCGCTGATCGGCGACGCCTCCAAGGCGCGGGAGGTCCTTGGCTGGAAGCCGACGGTACTGGCGCCGGAGCTGGCGCAGATCATGGTGGACGCCGACGTCCGCCAGGTCGAGGACCAACTGGCGGGCGCCACGGTCCGGATCGACCGCTAGGCTCCTGCTTCACCTACGATTTGCCGTGTCCCGGTCAAGTTTGAGGCCGGGCGCGCACTCGCCGTATGCGGTTCTGGTCCGCACCAGTCCATACGGCCGTTCGGATACTTCCAGCCATCAAGCCGGGCCAACGGCCCTGGGGGGCTCATGCGTAGATCCAGAGGGCTGAGTGCTGCCCTCGCACTGTCACTGGCCGGTGCCGGCACGGGCCTCGGCCTGGTGCTGACGCCCGAGGCGTCCGCCGTCACACCGCCGGTGGCGTTCACCGCCGACGAACTGCCCACCTGGCAGCCGAACGGCGTCGTCTTCGCCATGGAACAGGCGAACGGCACCGTCTTCGCCGGCGGCACCTTCTCGGCGGTCCGCCCGCCCGACGCGGCCGGCGGCGCCGAGCAGGAAGCGGTCAACTTCGTGGCGCTGGACGCCGCGACGGGCAACCCCACCTCCTGCAAGCTGGCCTTCACCGTCGGCGACGGCAGCGCGACCGTCCGGGCGCTGGCCGTCTCCAAGGACAAGAAGACCCTGTACGCGGGCGGCTACTTCGGCGCCGTCAACGGCACCCCGGTCTCCAGCCTCGCCGCGATCGACATCGAGACCTGCACCCCCAAGGCCGGCTTCCACCCGGGCGTACCCGCCACCGTGCGCGCGCTCGACGTCTCCGACGACACCCTCTACGTCGCCGGGGACTTCGGCACGGTCGAGGGCCAGACCCGCGAGCGGTTCGCCGCGGTCGACGCCGCCTCCGGCGCCCTCAAGCCCTGGACCGCCAACGCGGACGAGCCCGGCCGGGCCGTCAAGGTCAGCAACGACGGCAGGAACGTCCTGCTCGGCGGTGACTTCTTCGCCGTCAACGGCACCAACACGCACGCCCTCGCGGTAGTCGACGCCACCACCGGCGCCGTCGCCAAGACGTACTCGACCATCCCCTCCAACTCGGTCGTCAAGCACATCTCGGCCGACGCGACGGGCTACTACACCGCCAACGAGGGCTCCGGCGGCGGTGTCTTCGACGGCCGCATCGGCCTGAACACGGACTTCGGCGAGAAGTGGCGCGACCGCTGCCTCGGCGCGACCCAGTACGTGCTGCCCTACGGCGGCGTGCTCTACAGCTCCTCGCACGCACACGACTGCTCCAGCGAGCTGGAGTTCCCCGACGGCAAGCGGAACTACTTCCTCGCCCAGCCCACCGACCACACCGGCACCGCCCCCGCGCCCGTGGACGGCTTCGTGCGCGGCCCGCGCAAGCTCGGCTGGCACCCCACCGCGAACGACGGCGTCGGCGAGGGCATCGGCCCGCGCGTCATGTCCGTCGCGGAGAAGGACGGCGTCAACTACCTGTGGGCGGGCGGCGAGTTCACCCTCATCAACGGCCGGCCCCAGCAGGGCCTGACCCGCTTCGCCGACACCGGTGACGTCGGCGCGCCGACCGCCCCCGTCGTCAGCGCTGCCGGCGTCAAGCCCGGCGAAGTCCAGGTCCGCTGGCGCACCAGCTACGACCAGGACGACAGCAGGCTGACGTACCGGATCTACCGCAACGGCTCGGCCACCCCGATCGCCACCGTGACCGCCGACTCCCTGGAGTTCGAGCGGCCGCAGGCCTCCTGGAACGACACCACCGTCAAGGCCGGCCAGTCCTACACCTACCGGGTGACCGCCACCGACGCCGCCGGCAACACCAGCGCCCTGTCGGCGAACGCCTCCGTCACCGTCCCGGCCTCCGTCCAGGCCTACCCGGACCGGGTCCGCGCCGACGGCGCCAACCTGTACTGGCGCTACGACGACACCGTCAGCCCGTACGTCGCGGATTCCTCCGACGGCGGCAACACCGGGGGCATCCAGGTGGGCGCCCCGGCCCTGCGCCAGAGCCCCGGCGCCGTCACCGGCACCAGCACGGCGATGGGCTTCAACGGCACCAGCCAGCAGGTCTACAGCGACCACCGGCAGAGCGTCGGCGCATCCTTCACCGTCGAGACGTGGTTCAAGACCAACACCACCCGCGGCGGCAAGCTCATCGGCTTCGGCAACAACACGGTCAACAGCAGCAGCACCTTCGACAAGCAGCTGTACATGACCAACACCGGCCGGCTGGCCTTCGGCGTCTACAACGGCACCGCCCGCACCATCACCACCGGCCTCCTCGACACGTACAACGACAACAAGTGGCACCACGTCGTCGGCACCCAGGGCCCCGGCGGCATGACCCTGTACGTGGACGGCCAGAACAAGGGCACCAACAGCGCCACCAACTCCACCCCGTACGCGGGCTTCTGGCACGTGGGCGGCGACAGCCTCACCAGCTGGCCGAACCGTCCGACGAGCAACTTCTTCGCCGGGCAGATCGACGAGACCGCCGTCTACCCGACCGCGCTCACCCAGGCCCAGGTCAAGGCCCACTTCGACCTGGCCAAGGTGCCGGCCGACACGGTCACCAAGGTCACCCCGTCCGAGGACACCTACGTCAACCAGGGCGCCCCCGGCACCGCCTACGGCACCTCGTCCTCGCTCGCGGTGCGCGGCACCTCGGCGTACGAGACGTACCTGCGCTTCACCCTCCCGGCCGCCCCGGCCGGACAGGTCCTGAAGGCCGCCTCCCTCCAGTTCAAGACCTCCACGCAGACCGGCGCCGGCACCGCCGACACCGTCTCCGTGGTCCCGGTCACCGGCACCTGGAGCGGAGCCACGACGTTCAACACCAAGCCCGCCCTCGGCACCGCCCCGCTCGGCAGCATCGCGGGCGTGCCGGACGGCTCGGCCGTCCAGAACGTCGAACTGGACACCGCCGCGGTCTCCGCGGTGCTGGGCAGCAGCTACGGCCTCGGCATGACCAGCACGGGCACCGACCCGCTGTGGATCTGGTCCTCGGAGTCGACCGCCGCGGACGGCGCTCCGCAGCTGGTCCTCACCTTCGGCCAGAAGTAACCGCCCGACGGAGTGGGGGGGGGGGGGGGGGGGAGAGGGGGGGGGGCACCCCCTCCCCCACCCGCGGGACAACCCAGGTGCCAGCGCCGGCCCGCCGAGACCCTCCTCCTTTCCACCT